>JAGNHS010000051.1 GCA_018001635.1 Pseudomonadota bacterium
GATCTAAAGGATATATTAAGTGGTGGTGTTGATGGCACAAATTTAAATGGAATTTTGTTAATGGTGGCGATGAATTATTTCGCTTCCAATCCTAAGTATGAGCAATATGCTCCTATTGTTCTAGCCATCATAATGACTTATTTCAGCAATCCTTCGAGTGATTTAAGTTCTGTATCCTTGGGTGTCTTGGATGGTCTTCCTTCATCCGAAGTTAAGGCTGTGGTGAAAGGACGAACTGCAAAAACGAAACTCTAAAAAAAATCATAAGTAGTTGTCTGTGAAAAAAAAACAACAGCGCGGCCAAGCAAGGTCGTGCTGTTGTTTTTTCTTGTTTCAACTAGGCCTTTTTCCAGGGTGCAATTTTAACTAGTAGTAACATTCCGGGTATAGCCGCAAGAGAACAACTTAAATAAAAAAAATGCCAACCTAAATGATCAGCAATCCAACCAGAAAATGCGGCTGCTACTGAATTGGGTAGGGCCATGAGACTGGTGAGTAAGGCGTATTGAGTGGCTGTAAATTTTTTGTTGGTTTGAGTGGCCATGTAACTAGCGTAAGCGGCTTGTCCCATTCCAGCCGCCAAAAACTCAAAACACACCACCCCACTGAGCCAGTAAAGTCTTTGGCTTTGCCAATCCTGTGCTGTTGGATCGGGGCTAATGAGCAATGAAAAAGCATAAGTTGATAGGGCTTGTAGAATACCAAAAGTCCAAAGAGCTTTAGAAATCCCTAAGCGAAGCATTAGGGCTCCGCCGGCTAAGGCTCCACCAAAGAGTCCGATCATTCCAAGTCCTTTGACCACCACAAAGTATTCTGTTTTGGAAAAACCCTGAGATAAAATAAATGGGATGCTCATGGCGCTGGCCATATTGTCGCCTAATTTATAAAGTAAAATAAAAGCCAATATCATCCATGCTCCGGGCCTAGAAAAGAATTCTTTAAAGGGGCCAATAACTGATTCTTTAAGGGACTTAGGGGCTTTGATTTCGGTAGCGGGTTCTTTAATGAAAAACACCGTAAAAATGCCCACTAAAAGTAAAGAGGCTAAAATGAGATGAATGTATTTGTAATTGATATTGTGATCAGCGGATAAAAAGGCGGTACCGACAGCGACATACATGCCTAATCTCCACGTATTCATCCAAATGCCAGTGCCTAATCCTAGTTCTTCATCCTTTAAATATTCTCGTCTAAAGGCGTCTAGAGCAATGTCTTGGCTAGCTCCAAAAAAAGAAACTACGATAGCAGTAATGGCGATCCATTTTAGAGATTGATTCGGGTCAAATTGCCCTAAGGCAACAATGCTAATCGCTAATAGTATTTGAGTGATAAGAATCCATCCCCTGCGTCTGCCAAGGGGCGGAACAATTAAATCCATTAAAGGAGCCCAAAGAAATTTTAGGGTGTAGGGAAGGCTGACGGCAGAAAAGAAGCCGATTGTAGTTAAATCCACTTTGGCATCAGTCATCCAAACCTTTAGGACATCTTTAACAATATAAAATGGAAAGCCCGAGCAAAAGCCAAATATGGCCATGACCAGAACTTTCCAAGAAATAAGACTTTTTAAAGTTTGTGACCAAGGTTTTTTTGAAGCCATAGATTGCTTTAAGAATAACATGCTAAATATAGGTCTATGAGTATCGAAGATTATTTTTATGATGTTTGTGTTCACGCCGGCAAAGAGGTCGATCCTCAAAGCGGAGCCGTCAGTCCACCTTTGGTGATGAGCACAACTTTTGCTCAAAGCGAACCCGGAAAATATAAAGAATTCGATTATTCTCGAGCAGGAAATCCCACTCGAAAAGCTTATGAGCTCGCCTTGGCCAAATTAGAAAAAGCACGTTTTGCTTTGGCTTTTGCATCAGGTCTGGCGGCAGAGCAAGCCATTGTTCAGTTGCTTGAACCTGGATCGCATATCGCTGTGTGTGATGATGTTTATGGCGGCACAGGGCGTTTGTTTAGAATGCTTTTAGCAAAATACGATTTGCACTTTCATTTTATTGATCTTACGGATTTAAACACTCTCAACGATTTGCCTAAGGCTAAGGTGAAATTAGTTTGGATGGAAAGTCCCACGAATCCCCTAATGAAAATTATGGATATTCGTAAGCTTTCTAAATGGGCTAAGGATAATGGCGCCATCTCTGTTGTCGACAACACTTTTGCTTCCTCTGTATTTCAAAGTCCACTTGAATTAGGGGCTGATATTTCATTGCACAGTGGAACCAAATATCTTGGTGGCCATAGTGATTTATTGGGAGGCGCACTCATGACCTCTAGCGAAGAACTTTTTCAAAAACTAAAATTTGTGCAATTTGCGGCGGGAGCAGTTCCCTCTCCTTTTGATTGTTATATGTATCTTCGCTCACTCTCGACGCTCGCGCTTAGAATGGAAAAGCATCAAGCTAATGCCTTGGCCGTTGGAAAATTTTTAGAAAAACATCCCAAAGTTGAAAAAGTTTTTCATCCAGGTTTGGCCTCTCATCCACAGCATGAATTAGCAAAATCACAAATGAGTGGCTTTTCTGGAATGCTCAGCTTCAAATTAAAGTCTGATTATAATGGAGTCCTGAAATTTCTTGATCGCTTAGAGCTTTTTCAGCTTGCTGAAAGTTTAGGAGCGGTAGAGTCGCTGGTGAATCATCCAGCTAAGATGACACACGCTTCTGTGCCGGCAGATCTCAAGTTAAAGCTAGGGATCTCAGAAAACCTTTTAAGGTTGTCGGTGGGTGTGGAATCTGAGGCAAGTCTTATCAAGGACTTAGACTCGGCGTTTAAAGCGTTATAATTTTTAAGAAAATCTTCTTAAAAGCTCTTTCGACCCGTTTACTAGCCCCTTAGGCGTTGCTATGTGTCACATGTGCGAAATCTACCTACCCGCATCCACCTCCTAACAGCATTGTTTTGTTTTTTATTTGTGTCGAGCTTAGCGCTTGCCTCAAAAAGAAAGCCTCGTTGGGAAACAGTAAACCTCATAGATAAGACCATGAGTAAGGTTGATCTCTACCTGACTCAAACGCTTGAAGTTCCTGATTTGAGTGAGTTCAATTTAAGTCGAAAGCTTTTGCGAGATGTTCGAAGGGGCTTGAGTCCCGATAAAGCACCTGATGTGAACTCCAAGATTGGTTCAAGTTCTTTGGATAAACTCGAAGTTAAAGTGATGCTCGATCGCTTTTCGAATCATTCTTATCCAACCATTGATAAAGTTTTGAGAGCCCTAGGCCGCTCGAATTATAATAACGCAATTTTGTTAGGGCCTGCAGGTGTGGGTAAGACCTTCACTATTGAGCAACTTGTGGCATTGTTGTCTTTTGGTGTAGCACCTGAAGAGCTTTCATCATTGCTTGGCTTAGATGATGTGGATGATTCACCCTTTATTAAACAATTTGTGGAATCCTATGTTGGCAACGTTCAAGTCTATAAAGTGAATGATAGTTTGCTCACCTACGACAACACTCCTCCTCAGAAAGCTTTTGCTAAAGCCGACATGAGAATGAAAAAAATTCTCAACGATATTTTTATTGCTGCCGAAGAAGATTTTCAAAAAAGTGGTCGCAGAACAATTTTCGTTTTTGAAGAGGTGGCCACGCTTCCTGAACTAGTTCAGAGCACTCTAAAAAGCTTGTTAGATAAAACAGGCTTTAAAGATCCTTCCAATCTACTGAGTAAGGGATCTGAAATTGGAGTTTCAGTTATTTCCAATACAACACCTGATGAATATCGAAAAATGGTTCGTGGCGATTCCGCTATTGAGCGTCGATACGAGCCTGTATTTTTGTTGGAGCCCGACGAGGCTGAAGCCGTTCGAATACTTCAAAAAGCTCGACCCGCTTATGAGCAAAGATTTAATTTAGGAATTCCTGATGAAATTTTAGAATATTTGGTGGTGATGCGTAAGTTTTTCAACAATCCTCCGCAAGCCATGCCTGCCTCGATTCTCAATGCCATGAATGACATTTATATTTGGGCTAGTAATGCCAAAAATCGTCCCGATGCCAATGAAAGAGAAATCACTTTAGACGACGCTTATCATTTCATGGTTGAGAAAGCTGGGCTTCCAAAAGAAGTTTGGATTCCCCGAGCTACGAAATCAGGGCAAGCTGGTCTTGAGTGGCTTCCTCCATTGTTTGGATTGGAAGACAAAGTTCGCAAGCACCTAGTAGGAAGCGAAATTGTCGATAAAAATGGAATCATTGATCGAATGGTCCGTCGTTTAAAAACGGGTCGCTCCACAGGTTTTAGAGAAACTCCTGTTTACTTTGTCATGGGACCTCCCGGATCAGGAAAAGACACCATTGCTAAAGCTATTAACCAAGAGATGTTTGGTCACGATGGACGTCATCTCATGTTCAGTGTAGCTGGAAACCAAGGCGCGCAATTTTCTGCGATTTTTGAAGGCGCCCCTCGTGGCTCTAGTTCTGATTCCGAAAGTCCTTTGTTGCTTCAAGCTCTTGAGAGTGGTCCTCATCATGGAGTTATTGTTCTCAACGAAGCCAAAGACTTACCCTCTGAGGAATTTGATCGTTTAAAAACTATTGTTGAGACCGGTGAAATTCGACCTAAGGGATTAGATTCTAGAATGCGTCCATTGGGACTCAATCCTATTTTCATAATGGGTCAGTGGGGCGAAGAACTTTTCGAAGGAAAAAGCGATGACGAAGTTCGAAAAACTTATGAGTCTTTAACTGAAAAACAACTTATCGAAATTTTAATTGCTGGAAAAGAAAAGGGTAAATTTGGAGCCGTTCCTGCGTCACTCGTGCAAAGAGCGTTGAGAACAGGCGGTATTTTCTTGCTTCCTCCGGTACCGAAAGATCGCTACGTAGAAATCGTTCGAAAAGATTTGATTTCTATTAAGGAAAATCTTTTACAAAAATCTCGAATCAGTCTTGAGATTTCTTCTGATATTGAAAATTTTATCGTTCGTTTAGCTTTGGCTACTGGCCGAGGAACTCGTGGTCTCTTGGGATTAAGCTCGGATCTTACCGAAACACTAGTCTCTGAAGCAGGCGACAAAGGCTTTCCAATAAGGAATGCAAAGTTTAAATTGAGTATGGCTGAAGCTCATGGAGAAGATATTTCTCAGGCGAAGTTAAAAATCGAATGGCTTGATGCAAAAACTCCTAAAGAAGCTTTGCTTTTCCCTATTCATGATTTGCTAAGAAGTAGCTTTGAGGCTGAGTGCCAAGGTCAACTTTTTTAGAATAAATTCGGACACTGAATGAAAAAAATTCTTTTTAGTATTTTTATCATTCACTCTGGGTTCTGCTGGTCGGGTGAAACTTGCTCGGAATTATTATTTAGAAAATCTTCACAATTGGCGGTTGAACCTAAAGAGTTGTTTGTTGCGTTTCAAAAATGGATGCGACAATATTTTTCCGCATACCCTTCTAAGTTTTCCATGGGTTTTGCTCGCACCTATGCTGGGCTGAATGAACCCGATAATAAAGCTCAAGATGTTGTGTCGTTTGGTTCTGGTCCAGATGTTTTTACTCCTTTAATTAATTTCCCTTTGGCTGAAAATATTCACTTGGTTGATCTGATGACAGGTTGGGGAAGCGGGCCAGAAAATGTTTTTGATGAAATCTTAAAACGGGCCCAAGCTATTCACCCTACGGCTAAGCTTAAAGTGTTGAGAAAAGGTTTTACCGCTCGAAATGGACTTCAAAATTTAAACGTTAAGAATTCCTATAAGCCCTTTGTTTTGCAGGTCAGTTGGGATCAAGAAGATTTGGGTAAAGTGACTAAAAATATTTTTCTTCACCCAATAAGTTTTAATAACGTTTTACAGCTCGAAGTACTGGATTCTTATATTCTTAAGAAAAAACTAGCGGGTGTGGTGGTTACGGGATCGCAATTTCCTCGCTCTTTGTTGAAATACATTTATATGTTGGCGCCCAACGCTTCGGCTATTTTGGAAACGTTTACTGATCATCAAGATCAGTCGATGATGTTGGAACTTTTAAGCGCGATGCCTTATTTTAAAGTAGATCTTTTGCATTTAGAAACTCATGTGCGTTTTGATGCAGTTGATTCGGTTCAAAGTAAAATTTTTAAAGTCAAAAGAATTCCTTCTTATTGAAGGTATGCAGAAATATCAGTGTAACGAATAAAGTCGCCTTCATTTCCAAATAAAAAATTATCTGCGATATCATCGGGAGAAGCTTCGAGGTCCTGGGTCAATTTTCTGCCTAGACGGTCTCGGCCACCTGGTAATCTTAAATGGCTAATGAGTTGAGCGACGCGGTCAAAATACATTTTGGAGTAGGGCGTTTGCGTTATCTTTGGGTCTAATAAGTAGCCCTTAATGTAGAAAACTTGCTCGGCTTCTCCGATATCCATATATCCGTAAGAACTTAATCCTTGCATAACTCTTTCAATGTTCATTTCCATGTCTTGTATAATCATGGCGTAGTTTTTTCTTAAGTAATCCGACATGGGCTTTTTTTTGGGTTTTTTGGGGTCAGTTTTGTTTTGTTCCATGACAAGGGCAAATAGTTCCAAGCCATTTTTATGGAGTTCTTTGGCGGACCTAAGCATTTGAGCCATGTTGGCATCTTTGTAGAGGTCTTTAGGCTTTTCATTGTTGATAAGAGTGTTGGTGGCTTCCATGAGAGTATTGATTTGGATGGTTTTGAGTCGATTCATTTTAGTAAGTTTTTCGATGGCCTCAGAAGTGGGGTCGGCCGCATAAGTTAAAAATGTGGAGCTCAATAGGCTGAGGATTAGAATTCTTTTGAGGCTCTTAAAGAGGTGGGGGATTAAAGAGGGGTTTCTCAACATGTGTGGCCTTATAATGCATCGCGTTAAACAAGTCAAGTCCTCTTCTCCCCTCAAGAAAGCCCAAATAAAGATTGTGCGACGTAAAGAGTGGAAAAGTGTGTTCATAATTATGCCATTGTTTGCATTTCAATTATTATTCTAGGGGATGCTTAGTAGATGGATATTACTTAAACGACCGCTGATGGATTTATTCCTTGGAACATTCCTTCGTTTGAGAGTCTCTCTTTGGCTCTTTAGCCTTAAAAAGAAACAAGAAATTCTTCCTAAAGAATATGACTTTTACATAGACCTTAGTTACATCGATCTTCGTGTTGAGTTAGCCGTTCCGTTTTGCCGCTTAGTTCTCATTTTCCCAACAGAGGCTGAAATGAATGCCTATTTAGACAGTTCAATGAGAATATCTTTCAGTAATTACGTCACTGAAAAATTAAGAGAAATGGGTATAGCTCGTATTTATATTGAATTTGCTTCAGAAGAAGACATTAAACGTTCGGGTGCGCCTTCAAGATGGCATTACTTTAAATAATTAAACGCGTTCAACAGAAACGATATCGTCCAGGCTTTCGAGCGTGTGTAAACAAGTTAAAAGTTGTTGGCGGTCTCGCACCTCAAGGTCAAAAAGGCCTGTGGCTCGTTTTTCAGCGTTCACTCTTATGTTGAGTGAATTAATGTTGATTCCGCTATTGGTGATAATTTGAGACATCCTGTTGAGTAGTCCAGGCTTATCCATACAAATGACTTTGATTTTAACATGTCTGAGAGCACCGTTTTCTTTTTTCTCCCAAACAACGTCAATAGCCCTATTGGCATCAAAATCTAAGACCTTAGTGCAATCCATTTTGTGGATGGTGACCCCTCGGCCTCTCGAGATAAATCCTATAATTTCATCGCCTGGCAAAGGATTACAGCATTTTCCAAATCGGATGAGTACGTTGTCGTCGATGCCGGCCACTTTAACGGGTGAACTGCTTTTTTTCTGGTTAAGCTTGGCCTGATTGAAAATTTTAGAAATCGTACTTTCTTTGGGGGCTTCTTCGGCTTCCTCAGGTTTTAAATCAGGGAATATTTTTAAAATAATGTTTTCGGGAATTTTTTTACCGTAACCTACAGAAATCAAAAGTTCGTCGAGTGAGGCAAATGAAAACTGCCCGATAATTTCATCGCAATTTTTTAATTTTTCAAATTTCGCTAATGATTTTCCGTAACGGCGAAATTCTTTGTCCATAAGTTCGCGGCCAATTTCATGGGCGCGGTCTCGTTCTTCTTGGCGCACGTATTGGCGAATTTTAGATTTGGCTCTCCCAGTGTGAACAAATTTCAACCAATCTTTATTAGGCTTTTGAGTGGGGGCCGTCGTGATTTCGACAGTGTCGCCCGATCGAAGTTTGTGTTTAAGGGGCACCATTCTGCCGTTAACTTTGGCGCCCGTAGTTTTGTGTCCCAAATCTGTGTGAATGGTATAGGCGAAATCGAGTGGTGTGGATCCCGAGGGCAATTCCAAAAGCTCGCCCTTTGGAGTGAATACATAAATATCACCCATGAAAAGATCGAGTTTAACAGTGTCTAAAAATTCACTGGGATTCAGGAGATTTTCTTGGGTATCAACAAGTTGTTTGAGCCAATGGAATTTTTTAACGTCTTTGTCGTCAAGTTTTCCACTTTTATATTCCCAATGAGCCGCGATACCACTTTCGGCGACTTGGTGCATGTCTTCAGTTCGAATCTGAATTTCAAGACGCTCACCAAAGGGACCAATCACTGTTGTGTGGAGTGATTGGTAAAGGTTTTTCTTGGGCATGGCTATATAGTCTTTAAAGCGGCCGGGCACGGGTTTGAAAAAGGCATGGATTATGCCCAGCACTTCATAGCATTCGCTTATGGAATGGGTGATCACTCTAAAAGCGACCATGTCGTGAATATCTTCAAAGGTGATTTTTCGAGCTTCCATTTTTTTGTAAACGGAATAAAAATGTTTGGCTCTACCCGCGACACTCACCTTAAGACCGTATTTTTGAACTTGATCTTGAACTACAGCAATGAGTTTTTGAATGTATTCTTCGCGTTCAGCTTTTTTCTTGTCGACGAGTTTAGCGATTTTAAAATAGGCCGAAGATTTGCTGTATTTTAATCCTAAATCTTCGAGCTCAATTTTCATCCACGATATACCCAGTCGATTAGCTAAAGGGGCATAAATGTCTAAGGTCTCTTGGGCAATCTTTTGCTGTTTGGGTTGCGCTAAATGTTGTAGCGTGCGCATGTTGTGAGTTCTGTCGGCAAGCTTCACAAAAATTACGCGCAAATCTTTAGCCATAGCCAAAAGCATTTTTCTAAAATTTTCTGCTTGTTTTTCTTGGCTACTTTTAAAAGTCATTTGAGAAAGTTTGGTCACACCATCCACAAGAAATGCGATTTCTTGACCAAACTCTGATTTTATTTCCTCAAGGCTTACAGTGGTGTCTTCTACGACGTCGTGTAATATTCCGGTTGCGATAGTGGCCAAGTCCATTTTCATGGTGGCTAATATGTGGGCCACAGACAGAGGGTGAATGATGTATTCTTCACCAGACGAACGTTTTTGCCCTTTGTGCTTATCGAGAGAAAATTGATAGGCCTTGGTGATCAAACCTAAGTCGGCATCTTTGTAATACGACTCAATGCTTTTTAATAATGATTCAAGACAGATGTCTTTTTCAGTATTTTCAACCATGAGCCCCTTTAGCTTTATTCGTTATTCAAGTGTTTTCGGATGATAGATTCAATTTCTAAAGCGGCGCGATCGAGGCGATCATTTAAAACTACGAAGTCAAATTGGTCTTTTGCGGCGATTTCCCGACGCGCATTTTCGAGTCTACGTCTGATGTCGCTTTCAGATTCAGTTCCACGTTTTCTAAGTCGAGTTTCAAGAATGTCAAAATCGGGTGGCTCAACAAAGATACTCAAGGCGTTTGGAAAGGCTTTCTTTATGCTATGGGCGCCCTGAACGTCGATAGTGAGAATAAGAATTTCGTTTTGATTAATAGCTTGGTTTACAGAACTTTTTCTTGTTCCGTATTTAAATCCGTGAACAGTCGCGCTTTCGGCAAAATCTCCTGATTTTTCAATTTTATTGAAGTCATCTTCAGAAATAAAATCATAATCTTGGCCAGGAATTTCTGTAGTTCTCTGCGGACGAGTCGTAGAGCTTAATGAGCGGCGGCTGTTAGGAAAACGTCTCAATAGTTCGTGAGCCAAAGTCGTTTTGCCAGCACCACTTGGGGCTGAGATTACAACAAGTAAACCCTTTGAATGATCCGCCATAATTCTTTTTACACCATTTTTGCTTCGCTTGCTTGGCGTGAGTTTTGAAAACGCTCGGCAAGGGTTTCGCGGGCGATTGGGGAGAGCACCACATGGGAGCTGTCCAATATCAAAACACTTTTAACTTTGCGCCCACGGGTAGCATCGATAACTTTGTGTTCCTTTTCTAAGCCATCGCAATGTCGACGCATGGGGTCAGAGTCGTAGGCCACTATTCCAAGAATTCTGTCGACCGGAAACACGTTCCCAAAGCCAACATCAATCATGAGTCCGCTATATTTAGCTGCCATTTGGCTAAAAGGTATAACCGAGCCTTGTTAAACTGTCAGGTGCTCTGTGGGTGCAAAAACTTTAGAAAGTTCCGGCTGAAACGAGCAATTGGGCGTTTCGGTCTTTAGTGTCGTAATAACGACCGGAATAGACTTCTCGAGCTCGAACAACAAAGCTTTGTAGCTTTTCACTTCTAATGGCCGCTTCAGTGTACCTCGAAGCAACTTTAAAGCCCATTCTAAGTGCTAAGTCGTAGTCTCTACCGCAGCAACTATAGAGCTCTTTAGCTACATTGACTGTTTCAGGAATGCTTTCAATAGAGAGATTCCAGGCATTGAGTATAAAAGTTAATCTGTAATTACTGTTAATTTGGAGCTGTTGAGAAAGATTTATAAGTTGAGTGAGCTTTTTATCATCTTCTTGAGTGGGGTTTTTTAAAGCACCTAAATTAATAATGAATGCGACAAGTTTTAAACTGCTTTCAGTATAAAATCCTTTACTCTTAAAAAGTTCAAACCATTTTGTGGCGATACCTACATCCTTGGCACTGAGACCCGTTTTTAAAAAAGCGGCTAAGACTGGAATGGTGGATTTGTAAGAATTATACATGGCAGAGCGCAGAGCTTGGCTTATCGGATCGATAGTATCGACTGCGCTCTCAGAATTATCTTGAAGAACTACCCACGAATAAATCCCAAAACATGATTTAGTATAACCTCCTAAACTATTGCTCACTTTTCGAAATAGTTTCTGATCTGCTAATTGTTCTTCGTTTTTTCCGGCGATAAAACCTTTTATAGCAAGTTGAGCTACTGGTGCTTCTTTGTAAAAACCAAATTGATAAATGGTTCTATGGGTTTTTAGAAAGAGTTCCATGAGTTCATTAAAACTATTTTCATTGGGTTTTTTTAGAGTCAAATAAGCAGAAGTCAGTTGGCTAATGGCAGTCACCGTTTTAAGTGAAGTTCTCTTTTTGACTTCGTTCCAAACAATTGTTTGAGCGGCAGAATTAAGTTTCAGGCGATTCAAGTGCCATGCAAGCCATGGACCCTTCAAACCCATTTTGTCTTTTTTAACAAAATGTATAGCGAGTTCTAACCATAAATTTTCTGGTATGAGCTTTTGCTGTTCAAGGACATTGTCTATTTCTTTGTAGAGTTTTTCTTCGTAGCTTGCGTAATCGGGTCTTTTTCTCTGAGAATAAAGGTGATTAGAGACTTGGATGGCGAAGTTTTTGTCTTTTAGATTTTTTATTCTGTCAAAACTCATTTGACTTCTTTGAGCGACTTGCCAATCTTCAGTTGGGAATTCCAAAGTGCTTTTGTGATCTGCGATAAGTTTTTCTATTTGAGCAATTTCGCCTTCAAGCTCTTTGTGTTCAAGCTTTTGTGACTTGGCAAAATCGAGACGTCTCTGGGCTGCGCTTTGAAGAGATAAAAGTTGATTTAAAAGTTCGCTTACAATTTTAATGTCTTTTACTTTTAATATTTTTGCAGAAATTTTTTCTCTTTGAGCTTGAACTTCTTGAGTGGCCTGGCTTAGCGAAATTAAAAGTTCATTTCCGCATGAAGGGTCCTCGCCATTGGAGAATACCTTTAAGGAAGAGGCAAGAGTTGCTAAAAGGATTAATAATTTAATGTTTTTGAAATTTTTCATGAAATCCTCGCGTTTCCTAATAAGGGCTCTGAACATTCGGTAGAGTCCTTATTAGCGTTTATAAGTTTACGTATTTGATTAGCCGCTTCTTTTGCGGCGTTGGGAGTGGGTTGATTGGGGCGTGATTTAAATTTTAAGTCAGTTGTTAAAGGGTTTAACCAATCCTTAAGCGATAATATAAAGTCCTGGTGACGTTGTTCTAGGCTTCCTTGAGGGGCATAAACAAAAGTAGTTTTTTCGCTGAGAATGGCATCGGAGACCATAGACATCGAATCTCCAGTAACAACAATGATGTCGGCCCAGCTTAAAAGTTCAATATAAGGATTTTCATGGTCTCTAGTGTTTTCTTTCCATTGAAATACAAAGTTTGCTGTAGGTCCGGCCTTTATTAATGAATCAAATACCTTTGGATCACTTCTTCTGCTGCTGGATATTGCTAATACAGTTTTGGGTTTTTTTAATTGGATCTCGTTTAATATTTTCCCTAAAAGTTCAGCTTGTTGAGAGGTCATGGCTTTATGTTTAGTGGGACCTCCAACTAAGACTGCAATTTTTAATGAGTCATTAGGGTGTGGAAGAGCTTTCCAAATACTAGAGCTTCGAACTTCTTTGAGTTTTTGTAGATTTATTCGACTCGGGATGGCGCTCAAAAAAGCATAATTTAGATTCATTTCAGGAGGTGGAGCTAGATGTCGAGGCAGTAGGATTAAATCAAATTGCGATCTTTTTACGAGAGGATCGTAGAGGTTCACTAATTTTATAGCATTATTAGAAGCAGTCTTTAATTCTATAAGTCGATTGATTTCTTCTGCCTTGGAAAGAGTGTGCAAAACAACATCTCCCTCTTGAGGAGTGTATTGATTCAAGGGGGACACGGTGACTTCATGCTCTGAGAGCTCTTCGCCAATGGCTAGAAGTGCCGCTCGTTCCCCCAGTAGAGGAGTGTCAATTACAACGATTCGAGCTGCAGAAATTTGAAAACTTAATAAAAAAACTGTGAATGAGAAAAAAAATCCAAGGATCTTTTTAGGCTCAACTAATTTTTTTAAAATTTTAGTTTTCGTAGCTCGCATTTAATCAATTCCTTAGGAATGTTGTCCGCTATCACTTTGAGAATCGTCTTTGTCATCGTCTCCAAAAGGGTCAGAACTATCATTTTGGAATCTTCCGGCCTCTTCATCGCTCAAAGTTTCTTTTTCAACTTCGACAGGAGATGCTTCACCGTTATCTTCAAGTGCGCTTGCGCTTCTCCATCCAGTTTTGGGGTCAGTTTCTGTCGAGCTTTCGTTGTCTCCCCATTGAGATTTTGCATCAGCGCCTTGAAAAGCATCCCATTCATTTTTAGTGCTTAAAGCATCTACGTTGACTGTTTGCCCATCGGCGCGTGTCCAGGATTGTGTGGCTTCAGCTGTAGTGTTTGGACTTATTAAGTCGGTTCTCATGGGTGCGTTCCACGGATCAGCAACGGGTAAATCGTTTCCTTGAAAGAAGACTGGGTCTTGAGGGGTTACAAAGTTTTGAGGATTATAGTTAGGGTTTTCTAAATAAGTATTTGTGTTGAATCGATCCGCTCTTTGATCTTGTAGAACACTAAACAATAAATAGGGCGCTAATATGGAGTTGTCGTTAACTCCCCAGAACCAAGGGTGCGTGAGCATATAATGAGGGTTCATGAACCAGGCTATAGTTGAAATCGTCGAAGATGAATTGTCTACCTGTGTTTGCGTTAGAGCGGAAACACCGGGGGAGCCACCGTTTTTATAAAGGCCTCGGTAACGACGATATTTGGGTAAATAATAACGAGTTCTGCGGCTTCTTGAGCCAATATTGTTCCAAGCTGCTGGACTTGTAAATCCTGATGTTTGGTATTGAGCTTGAGCCACATTTTGCAAGTTTTGAATAGGATTGCTCGAATTTGTAACTGTTGTGTCCGCAGGAATGGCTTCTGTATTCGCTGGAATGCTTTCATTGCCATTAACTGCTGGATTGCCTGTATCAGCGGGAGCGTCCTTCGCCTTTGGCGCCTGGGCTTCTGCAACGCGAGCCATAGAGGTTTGCGACATTTCAATAATAACATCTTTTATAGCTAAGTAATTTACAAAGGCTCGACTTAAATTAGCGGGGTTTTGAGTGTTTAATAAATCTAAATTTTGTTGAATGCTATCTATTAAGCTTCGAGCTTTTTCAATACTTTTAGCGTCTCCCACTCGAAGAAGTTTTTTGAGACTGTAACTTAACATGTTCAATTCCATTTGAAAGTTAGCGGGATTCCAAAGAAGTTCTCTGTGGGCCACAGCTGCTAAAATTAAAGTGGCTGCCCATTGTTCGGCTTTAACTCCCCGAGTGTTAACTTCGTTGAATTTCATTTCGATGAGTTCTGCATTTGGAAATTTGATAGTGACAGTGATGTGGTGCCCGGCTTGATCTTTAGAATATGTATTAATCATAAAAGAAAGAGGAGCAGGGAAATTGGCGTCGTGGGTCTTAATGTCGTTCACTAAGTTGAGCAAAATATCCCTTACTGTTGCTTTATCGAATTTTGCTTTTGTATTGTCTTCGATTAAGTTTTCAGCGCTTACTAAATTTACATTTTGAGTTGAGTCTGAGGCGTTCAATTCAAAGAGGGCTTCGGTCAAGGATTTGTTTTCTAAAAGTGTCAGTCTAAGAAATGATTGAGAGAGAACGCTTGTTGTGGAAAGTGCGTGTGCCAGTCTTAGAGTTCGATTGGTGTAGAGTTTTATGGGTTCAAGAAAGGTTTGGCATAAGAATGAGGTCAGCGTTTTGTTTAGTAATTTATTTTCAGCACCACTTTCCGTGATAATTTTGGAATAGAGACTTCTTTGCGAGGGCTCTAGGTCTCTAAGCTTTTGAGCAGCTTCTATAAGTTGAACTTGATTTAATGGAGCTAAGCTTGAATTGGCTAAGGATAATTTCGTAAAAAAAAGAACTGATAAAATGAATGGGGTTAGAGTCTTAAACTTAAAATTTAGCATTTTAGAACCTTTCAAAAAAATTGGATAAAGGACTATGCGGTTATTGTGGGCGGCGAATTTCTACGAGAACTCTAGCGCGCACTCCTGATCCAGATAAAACGACTTTTTCTTGTAGTATTTTTCTTTCGTTATCGGCAGCTTTTGATGTTGCTGGAAAGGAAACATATTCGTTGGCGGCAGGAGTTGTAGCGCCATTAATAAACATTTGTATTGAAAGTCTAACCACAGGCTGACTCAATCCACTGGTGATTTTTTCATTAATGCTTTGAAGACTAGCCGACGTTAATTTTTCGCTATTTTTCTTAACATCAATTTTAAGCTCTGCGCCTTGTCCCGTAATGCTCTCTTCATTGAATCTTCCGAGTTCTACACAGTTAATGCTTTGATTGGGGCTAGCTTCAATTTGTTTTTCACCAGCGCAAAGTCTCATCACTAATTGAACTTTAAAAGTGCCAGTTTTTGATGTGCTTAATTCTCTGAAGCTAAAAGATAGAGTGTCAGTATCTTTTATTAGAGCCTCTGCGGCCATAGTTTGAGAGCCGCTAGCTAATAAAATGATATTTAGAGCAAAATTGAACAATGAAAGCTTGGATAAGAGAGAGGGTTTCAACATAAAATAAAGACTCCTTTTGATTTTGGCCGAACTTATAGGGTTTATAACGCGAATAGTCAAACAGAAGTGCCCTAGTTTCAAATTTTTATTGTGCGCGAAGAAACGGGCCTGGAAATCTATTTAAATTTCAGACACTTCAGCTCAAATTCATGCTTTGTTCGCGAATTTTTTCGATTTCGAGTTTTGCGTTCAGAGTATGGTGAAACACCTTATGATGGCGCACCTTGCTCCCTAGCGTCGTCCATTCCCTCAGAAGCTCTTGAGCCATGAAGTCTACCCTTTTACCTATGTTGGATTGTTGTGACTCTAGGCACTCGTGTAGCGCTTCCAGGTGCATGCGAATGCGTTCCATTTCTTCGCTGCAATCCCTTTTTTCCATCAATAAAGCTATTTCAGAGGCTAATCTTTGTTGCTCGACACTTTCTACAGAGAACTTAGTAAATGATTCTTCCATTCTTTTTTTGAATTGTTCTTCAAGCTCTACTTGTAACTTAGGTAGTTCGAGAGTGACAGCTTCCCATTCCTTATTAATGACGTCCAAGCATTGGGTTAAATGTAGGGCCACTCTGTAACCTTCATCTCTTCTTATTTTTTTTAACGAATCAGCAAGTTCTAATAAAGCTGGCTGAACTTCCTCAAAGGTCATTTTTTGATCTAAATGTTTGGGCATCCAATATTCAGGGTGTCTGGAGAGAATCATGGCTTGTACAAAGGAGGGTAGTGTCCATGAAGATATCCCTTTGACTGATTTTAAGGTGTCCTGGAGGTGTAAGAGTAAATTTTGCACATGATGCTTCTCATCTTTTTTGTGTGCGGCAGAGTCTGGAACCTCTTCCACAGTGAAATCAAAAGATCCTCTCGAGAAAATTCCTTGAAAAAGAGATTTTATAGAGAGTTCGAGAGCAAACCACTCTTTGGGCGCGCGCCATTTAAGTTCAAAAAAGCGATTGTTGATCGATTTTAAATGGAAACGGAAAAGACGATTGGCAATAGTTTTTTCAATAACAGCATAACCTGTCATAGACTCTTGAGATTCAGTCTGTTTAAGAGAGGAAAATTTTATCGAAGTCACGATACCTATCAAAACGATTTTTCATTCGTGTTGCCTGTGGGGTTTTTATAAGTTTCGCAAAGTGATTGCGAATTTTTTCTAACAAAATTTTAGAGGCTAATTCAATATTCTCGTGAGCGCCATCGCCCTTTTCGGGAATGACTTCATCGCAAAGTCCAATTTTGTAAACATCTTCAGCTCGAGGCTTGAGAGATAGAGCTGCTTTTTTTGCTTCTGCAGCTGTACTCCAGAGAATGGCCGCGCAGGACTCGGGACTAATCACTGAGTAAGTGGAGTTTTGCATCATTAATAAAATGTCAGAAACTCCTATGGCGAGTGCGCCACCAGAGCCACCTTCTCCTATGACACATGCAATTGTCGGCACATTACATTCGAGCATTTTCCCTATGGAAAAACCAATAGCTTCGGATTGCCCTCGTTGTTCTGCTCCAACGCCTGGATAGGCGCCGGGTGTATCTATAAAAGTTAGTAAAGGTCTTTTGAATCGTTCAGCGAGTTCAAAAACTCGACAAGCCTTTCTGTAACCTTCAGGTTTGGCCATTCCAAAGTTTCTTAGGATCTTTTCTTTTGTATTGCGTCCTTTTTGATGGCCCAAGAAAAAGACGGAGAGCTCCTTTTTATGGCTTCCAGAAGCCTTTAGTTTTCCAATTCCAGCAATCATTGAGGGGTCATCGCCGAAACATCTGTCACCATGTAACTCTTCGAATTCACTGAATATATTCTTTATATAATCCAATGTGTAGGGTCTTTGAGGGTGTCGACTTTTTTCAACAGCCCCCCAGATCTCTTCTTGTGTTATAGTGCCGCTGAACAGCGACTTTTGTTTGGACTTCATAGTTCAAAAGATTAAAGCATTTTTTCGCAGTGGGATGAAATAAAAAAAAAGTTAATTTTATTTTACAAGGTCGTTGACACTTTGATGGTCCCTCTATAAACCATCTCCCACTGAGTTGTTCTTTGAAAACTAAATAGCAATGACGGAAGGTTCGCGAAGAGAGTAAAATCTCTTTCGAGAACATAATGTCCTTAGTCAATTTTCTTAAGAGATTAAGAAAAAGTAATTAAAAACGTTTTTCCGAACGTTAGTTATCATAAATAGTAAATAATACAGGATGCTCTTCGGAGTATCTTGTTTATGCCAGTTTGTTTGAAGAGTTTGATTCTGGCTCAGAACGAACGCTGGCGGCGTGCCTAACACATGCAAGTCGAACGAGAAAGTAGCAATATGAGTAAAGTGGCGGACGGGTGAGTAACGCGTAGGTAATCTACCTCTTAGCGTGGAATAACATTCCGAAAGGAGTGCTAATACCGCATAAGGTAACTTGACGATGGTTGAGTTAGGAAAGAGGGCGCCCGCAAGGGGCTCTCACTGAGAGATGAGCTTGCGTCCCATTAGCTAGTTGGCGGGGTAATGGCCCACCAAGGCTACGATGGGTAGCTGGTCTGAGAGGATGACCAGCCACACTGGAACTGACACACGGTCCAGACTCCTACGGGAGGCAGCAGTGGGGAATTTTGCGCAATGGGGGAAACCCTGACGCAGCGACGCCGCGTGGGTGAAGAAGGCCTTCGGGTTGTAAAGCCCTGTCAGCAGGGAAAAAGGATTTCGTGCTAACACCACGAAGTTTTGATGGTACCTGCAGAGGAAGCACCGGCTAACCCTGTGCCAGCAGCCGCGGTAATACAGGGGGTGCTAGCGTTGTTCGGAATTACTGGGCGTAAAGGGCGTGTAGGCGGCATAGCAAGTCAGATGTGAAATCCCGGGGCTTAACTCCGGAACTGCATTTGAAACTGCTAAGCTAGAGTAGAGTAGAGGCTAGCGGAATTCCCAGTGTAGAGGTGAAATTCGTAGATATTGGGAAGAACACCAGTGGCGAAGGCGGCTAGCTGGGCTCTAACTGACGCTAAAGCGCGAAAGCGTGGGGATCAAACAGGATTAGATACCCTGGTAGTCCACGCTGTAAACGATTGACACTCGCTGTGGTTGGTATTGACCCCGACCGTAGCCAAGCTAACGCGATAAGTGTCACGCCTGGGGAGTACGGTCGCAAGATTAAAACTCAAAGAAATTGACGGGGGCCCGCACAAGCGGTGGATTATGTGGTTTAATTCGAAGCAACGCGCAAAACCTTACCTAGCCTTGACATGCCTCTGAATGGTCCTGGAAACAGGTCAGACCCGCAAGGGACGGAGGACACAAGTGCTGCATGGCTGTCGTCAGCTCGTGTCGTGAGATGTTTGGTTAAGTCCAGCAACGAGCGCAACCCCTGTCTTTAGTTGCCATCATTAAGTTGGGCACTCTAGAGAGACCGCCGATGTCAAATCGGAGGAAGGTGGGGATGACGTCAAGTCCTCATGGCCTTTACGGCTAGGGCTACACACGTAATACAATGGATACTACAAAGAGCTGCAAACCCGCGAGGGGGAGCCAACCTCAAAAAAGTATCCTCAGTTCGGATTGGAGTCTGCAACCCGACTCCATGAAGCTGGAATCGCTAGTAATCGCGGATCAGCATGCCGCGGTGAATACGTTCCCGGGCCTTGTACACACCGCCCGTCACACCACGAAAGCTGGTTTCACCAGAAGTCGATACGCCAACCGCAAGGAGGTAGTCGCCCAAGGTGAGGTCGGTGATTGGGGTGAAGTCGTAACAAGGTAGCCGTAGGGGAACCTGCGGCTGGATCACCTCCTTTCTAATGGATATTAAGAATGTCGGGCGACGTTTTGTGGCGCTGAGTGAAAATTCAGCACTACATTAAGTCGTCCGATGTTCTCATCCTTTGGTCAAACTAAGACATTTTTCGTTCGTTGCTATTTAGCTTTGAGAGTTCAAACGTTTTGTTTGAGTTTTCTAGGCCCGAGAGAGCCACATGGGCCTGTAGCTCAGGTGGTTAGAGCGCGTCCCTGATAAGGACGAGGTCAGAAGTTCAAGTCTTCTCAGGCCCACCATAGTGGTTTCTAGATCACGACTCTCTAAGACCAGAGAGAAGTTCTTTGACAATTGAGTGAATAGTAATGATGAAATGATTAAAATCAAATCAAATACATGCGTAAAAGCTGCATGAAATATTAATTCTAAATTATATATAAATACAAAATTAATAAATTTAATTTTGCCAGACTAAAAAGTTATCGTTGTTTACCCAAACAACAAAATTTTAAAGTTTTAAGTCGCGTGATAAGTATTAATTCCTTAGTACATAAACGCAGAAATTTTTCGAAAGAAAAATTTCAAGCTTAAATCTAATTCGTAATGCTGGATTCTCAAGATACAAATGACAAGCTACTAAGAGCACATGATGGATGCCTTGGCACTGAGAGGCGAAGAAGGACGCAGCAATCTGCGAGAAGCTACGGGGAGCTGATAAGCAAGCATTGATCCGTAGATATCCGAATGGGGAAACCCACTCCTTATTAGGAGTATCTTACAC
>JAGNHS010000052.1 GCA_018001635.1 Pseudomonadota bacterium
ATCCACTTTCGTAGGATCCTTTCCACTGAAAGCGCCGCCACCGTGTGGAGCATAACCGCCATAAGTGTCTACAATAATTTTACGTCCAGTTAAGCCGCAATCCCCGTGAGGTCCGCCAATCACAAACTTTCCAGTAGGATTGATGTGGTAAATGGGTTCGCCTTGAATCAATTCCTTTGGAAGGACAGGTTCAATAACTTTTTTCTTAATAACTTCAGAAATTTCTTTTTGACTGACGCTTTCAGCATGTTGAGTCGACAAAACTACAGTGTGAACTCTTTGAGCCTTAAATCCATCATACTCAATGGTAACCTGTGATTTTCCGTCAGGCCCCAACCAAGGAATTTCGCCATTTTTACGAAGATCAGCCAATCGTTTTGTCAAACGATGAGCCAGGCTTATACACAAAGGCATTTGTTCTTTGGTTTCGTTATTAGCGAAACCAAACATCATACCTTGGTCGCCCGCTCCAATTTCATTTCCACGATCGACACCTTGAGCAATATCTTGGCTTTGTTCATGAAGAGCATTGAGGACAGAACAAGCATTAGCAGAAAATCCTAAACTAGAATCGTCATATCCAATATCAGTAATGGCTGCTCGAACGATATTTTGAAAATTAATTTGATTCTTAGAGCTTGTAGAAATTTCGCCCGCCAAAACAACAAGACCAGTGGTGACTAAAGTTTCACAAGCAACCCTTGCTGCAGGATCTTCTTTTAAAAAAGCATCCAAAACCGTGTCGCTTATTCTATCAGCAACCTTATCCGGATGACCTTCAGTAACAGATTCAGATGTAAACAAGTGGCGTGCCATTTTATATCTCCTTCGGCAATTTATTGAGAATCGTCAGAATTATGATGAGGCTTTCCAGCATGGGCGCTGTGAAGCTCTTTAAATTTTCTCGATTGAGCAAGAATTTTATCGGTAACGTCGTCTATCGATGAATAGAGAGTTTCTTGTCTAGACTCGGCTTTCGCATCAAAGTCTCCGCTGACAACATGTAAAACTGCAATAAAGTCAGTTTTTTCAGCTGAATAAGCGAAGTGACAATTGATCTGTTGATGTAAATGCTTCAAAAGTTTATCGGCTCTCTTCGAAGAATATTCCTTAACGGCTTCGCTCGATTCCATTCCTCGAAAAACATGTGTAATTTCAATTTTAGCGTTATTCATGATTTACCTCGCAAAAAATTAAGGTTCCCCTATGTCTACTCCTTAGTATCAGAGGCTGCAAGATCGTCTTAAAAGTCTTAGTTATTGAGGTCTTTGAGTGCTCTTTCACACTCACGAATCAACTCTTCACCCTTTGCGAAAGCCACTGCAAAAGCCACTTGAAAACTTCTCTTGGCACGAGGCAAATCACTAAGAAGTAGTCTTATTAATCGACTTTCAGAAATCTCTGGAAAAGATAAAAGTTTTTCAACAATTCTCTTTTGAGTATTCGACCCACCAGGGAGTCCCTGTCCCAATTCAGAAACTTCTTTTATAGTCCTATTTATATTTGAATTTTTTGAGTCCCAGCGTTGTCGCAAATAAATCATGGCTTCTTTAAGAATAAAATTTTCGCCCAAAAGCATATAAGCCAAAGTTTTTTGATCGTTAGCCCGAAGTGCGGCATCTAAAGTTATTATTTGAAGAGCTTCTTTTTGATGCTTTTCTCTAAAAGCATAGGCTGATTTCCAAGCACTAAAGACTTGTATGTGCTCATGAGATTTTTCAGATTTTAATGAAAGCGCGATGGCCAAGGAAGGGCCCACCAAGTCACTCCTTGATAACAAATCATATATAATTTCTTGTCGCTCTAGGGCATCGAGTGCTTCAAAGTTTTTCAGTTCATCATTTTCGGCAGGGAGCGCTTCTTCATCGGGGCGAAGCTTAACGACAATCTGACCAGCCTTGGCCATAAAAATACAAGCATGAACTATTTTCTTAGCTTTGCCCTTCAAAATTGGAGAGCACGCAATCATTTCTACAAGTTCAGGCAAAACTTCCTTAACTTTTTTTGGATCAATAACGCCTTCCCACCAAGCGGGAGCCGCATTTAATGCGCCAGAATAGAGGAATAATATTTGAATGAAGAATATGAATTTTACGAGGCTCGTTCGACAATTTTTCATAAGGTAGGACTTACCTTACTGCTATAACTTAAACATAGAATCAAGGTTTAAGAGCTTAGACTTCAGCTAAATCGAACCACAAACAGATAATTTTATCCGTTTGACTCAGAAATTCCGCCACCAGCGCCCTCGCTGGGAGTAGCCTGTCCTGATTGAGTCTCTCCTGGAGCAGGCAAAAGAATAACTTCAACATCAATCACCCGACCATTATCACCGTCATCAGCCACGCCCTCAGTGAGGTCTTTTTCGCAACCAGCAGCAAATGCCGTAAATCTTTTTCCAATGCTTTGAGCAACCCTTAAAGCAGCAGCCCCTTTAGAAGCGCCACCCGCCTTTAAGGCATCAAACTTTGAAGCTGCATTGCCTCGCAAAGCACCAAAAAAACTTTTAACCGTTTCGGCAGCCGCAGCGACCTGCTCTGCCGCAGAAGTCGCAGCCATTCCCAAAGCTTCACGGTATCCTTGAGCCGTATTCTTGGCATTAGCATAAGTGTCCTCAGTCCATCTTTTTCCAGCATTGAGACCTTCAAAAAGTCCTACAACTTTAGAATTTATCAATGTCGCTTTAAAAGACTCTTCACCTTTAATTTTTATTAAAAAAGTATCGAGTTCTTCACGACCAATTTCAGATTCGTTTTGTCTGAGAACCTTAATGTCTGCAGCGACTTTCACGGCACTTAAATTAGTCCAACGATCGAGCATTTTTAAATAGGCAACGCCAGCCACTACAACATCTTCAGAATTAGTCATTTTCACAATATCAACGAGCCTGCCCTGTCCCTCATACAAATTCACAATCATCGACACTAAGGCTTTTTTACTTTGATCGGCCTGACGCTCACTGTTTTTGGGATAAGCTTCTTCAGCAATAATTTCTTTAAGAGCTACCAACATATTGTCTATATTTTTAGTTTGAATAACACTTACGATTAAACCCGCTAATTTAGCTTGAGATTCAGAATTATCTTCTTTTGTAAATTGACCAAGAAAAGTTGGGAGCACGGCTTTTATAGTAGCAACGTCAGCAGAATCTAATCCGGCAATAATATCAGACGACTGATGTGCAGCCGGATTAGCTTTAGCAGATGGATCGGCCTTAACCATTGGGTAAATTTTTGCACCAATCAAAGCGGCACTGATGGCCGCTTTAATGGGTAATGGAAGTGGCAAATAAGATAGAGCCTCCATCACTTCATTAGGTTTCAAATTTTTTACTTTTTTAAAATCGATTCCGAAAAAAACTCTTCTTGGACTATCATCTTCTGCTCTCAAACTAGAAGCCTGAAACGCAGCGCCTAGTATCAATGAAAGAGTTAAAATACTTAAAAACTTTTTTGAAAATGCCGCCATATGTGGAAACGTCTTATAGCATGGTGCGTTAGAACGCAACGGGGCATTTTGGATCTTCAGGAATTAGAAGTATTTCTTTCGCTTCCCAGAAGGCAATATTCCTAAGGCTTCTCTATACTTAGCCACAGTTCTACGGGCAATTTGTATGTTTTCTTCTTTTAACATATCCACCAATTGCTGATCGCTTAAGGGCCTCTTTGTGTCTTCTCCAGACACTAACTGCCTAATTCGCTCTTTAACTGATTCACTAGCCAAATCACCTTGCCCGTCGGAACGACTGATAGCGGAATTAAAAAAGTATTTCAGTTCAAAAATACCGTGGGGAGTGTGCACATATTTATTATTAGTCACGCGTGAAATTGTAGATTCATGCAATTCCACAGCTTCGGCAATATCTCTCAAAACCATAGGCTTCAAATGCTCTGGGCCTTTTTCAAAAAAATCAATTTGTCTTTGAACAATGGCCTCAGTGACTCGAAAAATACTTCTTTGGCGCTGAAAAATACTTCTGAGCAACCAGTGGGCCCCTTTAAGTTTTTCTTTTACGTATTGTTTAGTGTCTCCAATAAGAGCACCCGACATCACTTGTTCCTTGTAGTTTTTTGAAATTTTCAAACGAGGTATGCCGTCTTCATTTAAAACACAAACAAAATCTTTTCCTACTTTAATAACGTAAACATCGGGAACAAAATATTGTGATTCAGTATTATTAAAGCCTCGACCCGGACGAGGTTCCATATCGTGAATCATTCGACACTGAGCAATCACTTTATCGAGAGGACGATTAAGCGCTTTAGAAATCGCAGTATAATTTTTATTCTCAAGCTCAGGTAAATGTTTTTCAATAATCTCTTCGAGCTCATCGGACCCCGGTAGCAATTCTGCTTGAATCATCAAACATTCTTGCAAATTTCTAGCTGCAACACCCGGAGGATCAAAACGTTGAATTCTATAAAGCACAGCTTCAACTTCTTCTTTTTCAACCTTAAGGCGTTCGACAAGTTCCTCTATCAATATGACGAGATAACCATCTTCATTAATATTGCCGATAATTTCTTCGCCAATATTCACTACATTCAAATCATTTGTAGAAAGCCTTAATTGCCAATTGAGATGATCCGCCAGCGAGGGTGGCTTAGCGACAACTTGCTCATAGCTTGGAATGTCGTCGAGGGAAGTGTTTCTTGTAGACTTATAATTTTGTGAACCTGGAAGAGTTGTATCCACAAATTCTAAACTTTCACTTGCAGAATCTTGTCCTGAATCTACAGGAACATCATTTAGATTTTTCTCTTCTCCAAAACCTGGATCGTCATCTCCTGAGCTTTCTTCGAGGGTGGGATTCTCCATAAGCTCTTTATTGATTTCTTGTTGGAGCTCAACCACCGACATCTGAAGAATTTTGATGGCCTGCTGAAGCTGCGGGGTCATGGTCATCCCCAGGGTCTGCTTCATTTGCTGCTTTAATCCCATTTTAGCTCATGTTCCTTTCTTAAATTAACTCAGTCGGAAGCTATCGCCTAAATAAAAGCGCTTTGCTTCTTCATTGTTTATAATTTCTTCGGGACTTCCACTAAAAAAAACTTGTCCCTCTTTCATTAAATATCCATGATCGCAAGTTCCTAAAGTTTCACGAACATTGTGATCGGTTATTAAAACTCCAATGCCTTGCTCTTTTAATTCTTTAATAAAATCTTGAATCTCGCCCACAGCAATCGGATCAATCCCCGCAAAAGGCTCATCCAATAAAACGAAATCTGGATTCAATGCCATACAACGCGCAATTTCACAGCGTCTTTTTTCACCACCAGACAAAGCGGCCGCCTGACTTTCTGAAACTCTTTCCAAACCAAATCTTCTGAGAAGTTGCAAAGTGTGTTCATGAACTTCTTCACTATGAGAGTATTTAACCTCTAGGGCCATCGCAATGTTGTCATAAACACTCAATTTACGGAATAAAGAATTTTCTTGAGGCAAATAGGCCACACCCAATCGAGCTCTTTCATGAAGCGGAAGCATAGTAATATCTCGACCATCCAAGGTGATCGTTCCAATTTGAGGAAAAACCAATCCAACAATCATATAAAAACTAGTGGTTTTACCTGCACCATTGGGTCCGAGCAGACCAACGACCTGTCCCTTTTTTACACTTAAAGAAACATTAGAGACTACAGTCCTCTTTCCATAGACTTTGGTTAAACCGCTTGCTTCTAACAATCCACCCGATACCATTCATCCATTGTAAGGGTTGGATGGGTCAGCGTCTAGAAATACATTTTTTTGACTAGTACACCGACTCAAAAGCCGAATTAGCCCCTATTTGCCGCCCGCGCCGGGTGCTGAGTCTAGTATTCCACCTGTGTTTTTCTTCTTGCCAAAAGTTTTTTCTTGAAGATCACCCTCATCCAAAGTGGCCGGCCTATCACAAAAATTACCTCGGATATAAATAGGAGGTAAATCCCGACCATCGGCCTGTGCAAACTGAATCATGATCGTGGCCTTACCCATGGAACCCGGCAAGAAGCTAACGCTACTTCCATCGCTACGTTTAAAAATTAAAACGGGCCTATTCAAAAAGTCAGATACATTTTGTCTTTCTAGAGTCCGGGAACCTTTGGATCTTGAAAGAGCGCTCGTAAAAGTAAAATCTCGAGCTGCAATAGATAAGTACGAATAAGAATCATACTTACGTCTAAAGATAAAGGTCACATCTCCTCGACGATTCATGGTTTGATACAATTCCCAAAGATACGCTTGATTATCGCTAGAGAGCTGCAAATAATCTTGAAATAATTTTCGAGAACGAAAACCATCCGCTCTAAACTCCCACGAAATTTTCTCCAAATATCCGCATGAGGCCATGGAGTCTAGTGGGTAGGGATTAGGGGGCAACGGGGCTTTAGTTTTAACTCTTTTAATAGTCGAAGTTTTTTTAGGAGACTTTTTAGATGCTTTAGAAGAACTTGTTTTATTATCTTTAGAACTGACTTGATAGCCCAAAGAAATACCTAATATAAACACAAGAACTTTTGTTCTTAAGCCCCTCTTTTTCAACCAAAGATACAATAAAAAAAGGAGTATTATAGGAAGCCAAAATTGAGTTTTTAATCCGTAAATAAAACTCAAAACAAAAAGTAGAAATCCACACACGCCCCGACCATCAATCCAAAAGCCTAGAGCTATCGCATTTAATAATCCTGCAGCCCATAAAAAAGTTAAAATTTGGTCACTCCCCTTAAAAGTCTCCGGAATAGGGAGTATCAGCAGAAAGCTCAAGCCCACAATCATTGAAATAATTCTTGATCGTTGAGGTTCATTGGCAAGAGAGTCAATCCACTTCTTCACTGTCTATAGAATAAAGCTATGAGGGTGCTTTGGGCAGATGTCCGCAATTTTGCCGACTCAACGCATTGCTTCGAATTTAAATTTAAAAAATTAAACCAAATCTCTAAGAACGCGGTTTCTTGCCATCAATCTCTGACGATCCTTATAATCACGATGCCGACTACGTCCGCTTAATGATTCCACATAGGATTCTTTGTCCAGAATCTGAATTTCAAAGGGCTGATAAAAAGAGCGCGTTTCTCGAATAGCAAAGGGAATTTTTTCAATAATTTTTTTAGTACTCGCTTTCGCGGATAACTCTTCTCTAAGCTTCAACCAAGCCGCATAACTAGGTTCAGGAGCTCTCACAAGTTGCCTACAAGTGAATTGAATGGCCCGATACCAAGGTGAAGAAAAAGGGTTCCTTAATTTTGAGGCTGGAATTTTCTCTTCTTTTTCTTGTTGTTCAAGTTTCTTTTGAACTAATGGAATCTTAGTTTCATCCATATCACCATGATCGGCTTCAATTTTTTGAATACACTCTTGGAAAGCTTCAATGGATAGCACGTTATTAACAGAACGATTTGGATAAATGTTAGCAGGAGAAACGGCTCCAGTTTCAAAAAAAGCTTCAATAAGTCTAAAAGAATCAAATCGATTCTCGGTCACAAATCTAAATCCAATAGAATCATAGACGGCTTCAACCACTGTCTGGGGTTTGGCCAATAATTTTAAAATAATTGAGTTTCGTCTTTTTCTTTCTCGTTTCACATAACGAACAAGCGGGACTTTTATTTTGGTATTTCCAAATTCCACACGACGAGCATCTACATTGAAAATATGAGCATCAAATCGACCAAATATTTGCTCTCTTGAATATTGAAAATGCTCCATTCTAATATCGTTATTCAAATGTGAAATAATGTGCATCACTCTTAGAATAGAACAAGCCCAACGACCGATTTCACTCGACCCCTGAGAGGCTTCCAAAAGTAACTTTAATATGTCATTTGAAGGAGAGCGGGACAAAAAAGTTTCGGGCATTTTCTCGTCTTCATCAAGAAGATGATTGCGCAAGAAGGATACTGATTCAAAATAAATTCCCCAAATTTCTTCTTTAGCCTGAGGGTCATCATACTCATATCCATATGCCGACAAGAAGCGCTTAGCATCTTCTTTGTTCGCTAAATCAAGTTTAGGAAAATCGAGATAGGAATGTCCTTCAAGGGCGATTTTTAACGGAACCCAACGGAACTTCAGGATTGACGCCATTTGGCCTCACCACCCATTTCAAAATGGAGATTAACTCCAATCACCAACTGTCGTCTTCGAAGTCGTTTGTAGTCTTAGGGTCTGACTCCCACTCATCATCTTCGGTCCACTCATCAGAATCATCAAAAATAGCCCGACCTTCATCGGGATCTTCATCTTCGCTATCTTCAATGCCGGCAGGATCGTCTTTCCACCAGGGCGGAGGTCCTTCAGTACCCTCTTCTTCATCGAGATCTGCCACTCGAGCAAGTTCATCTTGTTCAAATTCCTGCTCGAGATCTTCATCATTTTCAAAACCAGGCTCAATTGGCTTTTCCTTTTTAACTTTTCCTGCTTTAGCTGGAGACTTTACAGCTTCTGCAACAGCTATCGCTGCCACCGCAGAGCCCACAACAACAGCAGCCTTCGCCTTTTTATCTTCTACAGGTTTAGGCGCTGGAGACTTGGCATTAACCGAAGCCTTCGGAGCTGCTTTTTTTGCTGAAGCAGCCGCTTTCACAGGCACAACCTTTTTGGGTGCTGCTTTCTTTGGAGCTGCAGGTTTTTTCTTTGCCGCTACTTTTTTTACGGCTTTATTTTTGGCCATTATCGAACCCTTTCTGCTATATCATCTTGGGTTAAGTAACACCTAAGACGAGATGTCAAGAGACGGAATGAATGGACACTACGATTTTTAAATCTACGTATTTTTGGGCGATTCACAAGAGACCTCAAAGTCACTTTGATGAAATTATCAGCCAAGATGACTCATTGCGTTGGGAGCCCTTGCATCGACTCGATTATGAAACCAGTGGTCTTCTGCTCTTTGGAGTTAAAAATCAGGCCCAAGAACTCAGAAATATTTTTAAAAATAACCCTCAAACGGAAAAAATCTACCTTGCTGGGGCCACAGGGAAACTTCCCCATTTTCTCGAAAGTGAAATCATTGATGGTTTTACTGGCGAACGATACAGATCATCAAAAAAAGTAAAGTTTGCACTCGAAGAAGATAAACTTCGAGGCTTTCGACAAATAAGAGCCGCAAAGCAAAGTGCTCGCCCCTTAGACAAATCCGTTTCATCATTCACGGGCGAGCCCTACGAAGTCAGAATATACACCGGTAACCGTCATCAAATTCGTGCCTTCTTTAGCTCATTTGAAGTTCCCCTAGTAGGAGATGAGCTGTACGGCGCGCCTAAAGCTCCAAGACTAGAACTTCATTCATGGAAATTGAAATTTATTTGCCCAATCACTCAAGAAGAAATCAGAATCGAAGCCCCCTTAGCGTGAATAAGCCATAGCTAAATAGTGCGCTCTTTTCTTAAAGCAAAAATATTTGTACTTTTTATTTTTTATTCGAAAGCTTCCTTGAGCTTTCATAAGGTCTTCGAGAGGATAATCCTTTAAAAACTTTCCTAAATTATTCATGTCAGACTTTAACAAAGCCTCTTTTATGGTCCAAATTCTTGAGACCCTGTAGCTACTTTTTAAATTAGACTTTTTATTTAATTTTAAAATTTCCTCTGGAGTCATAAAAAAATGCCAATGCTTTATTGGAATTTTTTTAGGAACTTCAATATCCACTCCACAACCCTGAAAATTATCTCCCCTTAAATAAAGGGCTACTGAAAAGTTCTTTTTATGAGAAATCGAAAAATTTTTATTGGGGAAACATAACTTTAATGACTCACGAGGATCTCGCTGATTTTTTAACAACAATCGCGACAAAGCGATTCGCGAAAACAACCATTGGGTTTGATTCGATCGATTGTCCGAGAATAAAAACGGGAAATTCTTCCTATCGCTTTTTTTTATGGAATTGCAAAACTCAAGACAAGCAAATGAAGGAATCTTGCTTTTATTTAGTGTGCTTAAAATCCTCACTCATCCTATTAATAAACAAGAAAGGGTCTAATAAGCAAATCAGTTTACAAAGTCCTTTTCCAATAAAAGCGTATCCCCACCCTTATAATCAACTTTCAAGCGTTCCCCATCAGCATAATCTCCTGATAGAATTTTTTTAGAGAGAGGAACCTGCAAATATTTATAAAGAGCACGCTTTAAGGGTCTTGCGCCAAAAAGAGGATCATAACCAACCTTAGCCAAATAATCTTTTGCTGCATCGCTAAGATTAAGAGTAATCTTTTTCTCTTTTAAAATTTTATCAAACTGTCGAAGCTGTACGTCCACAATTTCTCTAATGAGGTCATTGGTTAAAGGCTTATAGACTATGATTTCATCGATTCGATTTATAAACTCTGGACGCAAATGAGCCTTCAATTCCTCCAACATTTTTGTTTGAAGCACTGAAACTTCTTGATCGGGATTCTCTAATGCTAAATGCGAACCAATATTACTGGTCATAATAAGAACTGAATTTTTAAAATCGACTATTCTTCCTTGACCATCAGTGAGACGCCCATCATCAAGCACTTGCAATAGCACATTCAACACATCGGGATGGGCCTTTTCAATTTCATCAAAAAGTATAACGGAATAAGGTCTTCGACGAACAGCTTCAGTCAACTGACCGCCCTCATCATAACCCACATATCCTGGAGGAGCTCCAATCAATCGAGCTACAGAATGTTTTTCCATATATTCGCTCATGTCGATACGAATCATATTCTGCTCACTATCAAACAAAAACTCTGCGAGAGCCTTAGCCGTTTCTGTTTTACCAACTCCCGTTGGCCCTAAGAACATAAACGAACCGATAGGTTTGTTCGGATCTTTCAGTCCACTTCGAGCCAATCTTACAGCGTTGGCTACTGCATCCAGAGATTGATCTTGCCCTCGAACCCTTTTCTTTAAAATATCTTCTAAGGAAAGGAGTTTTTGATTTTCTCCCTGCATAAGTTTTTCAACTGGAATTCCAGTCCATTTTCCAACTATGGAGGCCACATCCTCAGCTTCAACTTCTTCCTTGAGCATTCTTTTATCTTTTGCTGTTTCTCTCAATAAACTCTGCGCTGTTTCAAGAGCCTTTTGTTTGGCTGGAATACGCCCATATTTTATTTCAGCTGCTTTTTGAAGCTCACCTTGTCGCTCAGAGCGCTCAAGTTCTATAGCTAATTGCTCAATTTCTTCTTGTAATAATCTTATTCGAGAAATTTCATCTTTTTCCTTTTGCCATTGGCTCTTTAAAATATCGACACTTCCCTTTTCTTCGGTGATGATTAAATCAATGTCTCTTAATCTCGATTGAGAAGCCGCATCTTTTTCCTTTTTTAAGGCCTCTTTTTCAACTTCAAGCTGAGTGATGAAACGAACTTTTTTATCAATCTCACTAGGCATTGAATCAATTTCAATTCTTAATTTAGCAGCAGCTTCATCAATTAAATCGATGGCTTTATCGGGCAAAAATCTATCTGCAATATAGCGACTAGACAACATTGCCGCCGCAATCAAAGCCTGATCTTGAATACGAACACCGTGGTGGACTTCATATTTTTCTTTAAGTCCTCTAAGAATAGAAACCGTATCTTCAACACTGGGCTCACCCACATAAACTTGTTGAAAGCGTCTTTCTAAAGCTGGATCCTTTTCAATGTATTTTCTATATTCATCAAGCGTCGTCGCGCCCACACAGCGCAACTCACCTCGAGCCAAAGCTGGTTTCAACAAATTTCCTGCATCCATGGCACCATCGCTTTTACCGGCACCGATGAGAGTATGGAGTTCATCTATGAATAAGACTATTTGTCCCGCGGAATCTTGAACCTCTTGTAAAAAGGCTTTTAATCGCTCTTCAAATTCACCTCTAAATTTTGCACCTGCCACCATGGCTCCCAAATCTAGAGATCGAATACTTTTACCTTTAAGCGTTTCTGGAACATCTCCCTTGATGATTCTTTGAGCTAATCCCTCAGCTATCGCAGTTTTTCCAACACCAGGCTCACCGATTAAAACTGGATTATTTTTAGTTCTTCTTGAAAGAACCTGAATGACTCTTCTAATTTCTTCGTCTCGACCGATTACAGGATCGAGCTTTCCGTCACTAGCCAGCTTAGTAAGATCTTTTGAATATTTCTCAAGTGCCTGATACTTTTGCTCAGCCTGGGGATCGTCAGCTTTATGAGAACCCCTAATTTTTCTCAAAGCAATTTCCGCAGATGCTGTATTAATTCCTAATTTGGAAAATTCAGGAGATAAACTTGAAGCGGACTCTAAAATACCCAAAAATAGATGCTCAACCGTAACCACGGTATCTCCCATTTTTTGGGACCATTTCTCAGCAGATTGAAAGACTTTAGCTCCTTCGTTAGATAAACTTTGCCCTGCAGAAGATCCCGACACCGTCGGAAGCTTTTGAAGAGCTTTATCCGCAAGAACCTTCACGCTACCCAAGTGCCCCATATCTCTAAGACTTTGCGAAACAGGATTTCCCGAGTCTTCTAATAATGCGACTAAAAGATGGGCCGGCTCAATGGCCGCATGCGAGCGAGACTCCGCTTTCTTTTGTGCAGAAGCTATAATTTGCTGTGTTAGGGCGCTAAATTTTTCGAAGTTCATACTCTAAATATGAGAGTCCCTAACGAAAAGACAAGTCACCCCCAGATAGAGATTTCATAGTTTCCCAAATTTCAGGAAAAGGAGTCCTAAATTATGGATCAATTAAGACTATTTAGGTCTAAAAATGAGTTTTACGAGTTCTAAAACCTGGCACGGCTCATGCAATGTCTTATGCGTCCGAAACACTAATCCCCCGGGGGCAAGCGTCCTGCAGCCCCCCTCAAATCTCTTTAAACGGATGACTAATGAGAACTAACTTCAACAGGCTTTATAGAAGAATCTTTATGAGGAAGAATAACCTTGAGCTCATCGTACTCTATGGTTTCCTTTTCAATAAGGCGATTCACCATGGAATCTAAAAGTTCTCTATGCTCAACAATAATTTCACAAGCCTTTGAAAACTCAAGATCCAATATTTTTCGAATTTCAATATCTATACTTTGAGCCGTTTGCTCAGCGATATGCGCGTACTCTGAACGAACAAATGGATTTCCAGCATAGGACTCACTATGTTCTCCAAGAGAAACTAAGCCCAGTGAATCGCTCATACCGAATTCCATAATCATTTTACGAACCAATGAACTCGCTCTCTTAAGATCGTCATAAGCGCCTGTAGTGATTTCGCCATTCACAACTTTTTCCGCAGCACGTCCACCCAACAATATTCTTAAGGTCGAACGAAGTTTGTGCTCAGTCATCAAATGACGTTCTTCCTCAGGAATCTGCATTGTAAATCCAAGAGCACCAGAGGTTCTAGGGATAATGGAAATTCTATGAACAGGATCTGCACCGAGACTGAAATGCGCGACTAAGGCATGACCCACTTCGTGAACCGCTACAGTTTTCTTTTCGTCAGGAGGCATAACCTTACTTTTCTTAGCCAAACCTGCCACAACTCTATCAATGGCCTCATCGATATTTTCTTTTTTAACGACTGTGAAGCCCTTTCTTACAGCTAATAAAGCCGCTTCATTAATAACGTTAGCTAAGTCAGCACCTGTGAACATAGGTGTTTTCGCAGCGACTTCTTGATAATCCACGTCTGAATCCATTTTAACTTTTCGAGCATGAACTTTAAGAATAGCTTCTCGCCCTTTTACGTCAGGACGATCTACTGCAATCTGCCTATCAAAACGACCTGGCCTCATGATTGCAGGATCAAGAACCTCAGGGCGATTGGTAGCCGCCATAATAACGACCCCAGAGTAATTTTCAAAACCATCCATCTCCACAAGAATTTGATTTAACGTATTTTCACGTTCGTCATTACCTTGGAACACATTCATGCCACGAGATTTTGCAACAGCATCTAATTCATCAATGAAGATTATACAGGGAGATTTTTTAGACGCTTCTCTAAAAAGATCTCTCACTCGTGCAGCGCCCACACCCACAAACATTTCCACAAAATCAGAGCCCGAAATTTGGAAAAAATTAACTCCAGCTTCACCCGCAGTGGCGCGAGCCATTAAAGTTTTTCCAGTACCAGGAGGGCCAACCAACAAAACTCCCTTAGGAATTCGCCCACCAATATTTTTATATTTATCTGGACTTTTTAGGAATGAAATAATTTCTTGAAGCTCTTCTTTAGCTTCATCGCAACCCGCAACGTCCGCGAAGGTGATTCTCTTATCTTTATCATCAACAACTAATTTAGCTCGACTTTTTCCAAACGTTAAAAGTCCAGGAGGGCCACCACCACCCTTAAACGCTCGGCCCAAAACGAACTGCCAAAGAAAAAACACAAACAATAAAGGTAGAATCCAAGTGAAGAAGAAATCACCGACCCAATTGTATTCATTTTTCGCTTCAAAGGAGACAGATTTCTCTTCAAGAAGTTCTACGAGCTTAGGGTCTTCAACTCTTTTCGCAGCTAACCCCTTAGCAGAATGATCGTAGGGTTGAGCCTCAATAAACTCAGTTCCTAAATAAACTTTTTCAATTTTTCCATCGCGTATGGCTTGTTTCAACTCCGAATAACTCACAGGCTTTCGAACGGGTCCCTGATGGATCATCCCCGATAAAATTAAAGCCAAGCCCGTAATGGTCAAAAAGACCAACATGGATTTCCAACCCGATGGTTTTTTGGGTTCACTGTTCTTTTGCAAAAGTGTTTTTTTCTTTTTTGACAAGTATGCCTCAACTAATTCTGAAAAAAGGCAAATCAGCCCTCTTCGTCGACGATTTCTTCAGTATGAACTGGAATAAAAACCTGGGCCTTAGCCTCACGTTCAAAAACAATATCTAAATCCTGAGAAACCTGGTTCTTAAGACTCTCAACCTTATCTTCATTTCCCAATCTTTCGTAAGCCATAATAGCGTAACGTAATTTGCCAATAGACTCGGCTTTTTGAGCACAAAGTTCCAATTGTGCTGAATCAACGTTTTCCTCAGCCAATAAACGAGTGATTTTCAAAAAAAGGAAAACATCCCCATCTTCGACAGTTCTTTGGCGCAATCTCTTCAGTTCATTTTTATCTGAAGCTTTATGAAAAAAATCTGCGGCATCACTTAAATTGCCCTGATTTTCCATATTTTTAGCAGCCTCTACCATTTTAGACGGAGGCATTTTTGACACCCCAAAGAGAACATTTCTTTTACTTATGGCATCAAGATTTTTCATTAAGGTTTTATCTCTTAGTGCCGAAGCTAATCCATAAGCCTGTTCAACTCAAGGAGGAGTTAGCTTATGAAAAATACAAAAAACAAAGTTCCAAAACAAACTAAAAAAGTGTCTGTAATGTACCAAAATCTTCAAGGAAGTTGGTATGCTTTTGCTGAACTCGAAGGCGAGCTTTATTTTGCGAAAGTGCCTCTCAAATATGCCGTTGAAAAGAACGACGAAAAGGCTCTTGAAGTTCTAAAAAAAACAGTCAAAACAGCTTAAAATAATTCAAACTAACGAGGTCCTTTTCAAAACTGAGAAAGACCTCGACTTTAGTTATTTAAGGCGTCTTTGTCTTTTTCGCGCTTTTTTATGCTTAGCCTTTAACTTAGCACGATGACGGACGCTTTTTTTATGTTTACGCTTCTTAGCCATAACTCGTTGAACCTCCAAAAGGAATCTTTCGTACTCATATCACAGAACAGACAAGCAAAAAAATAAAAATCACGATAGAACTAAGTCAACAATGCATCTAGAGACACTTAAAACACGCTTTGCAACATACAAAAGCTACGAAATACCCCTCAAAGCCGCCGCACTAAGCTATCATACGGTTTTAAGTATAGTTCCCGCCGTAGGGCTGATTTTTTGGTATCTTCAAAAAATTGGAATCACCGAAGAACTTGCTCGAAACCTTCAAGATTACATTCTAAGCAATCTCAACGTCAGTTCGAGCCAAAACTTCGTTAAAACCTATACAAAACTGACAGCTCAAGTCAGAGGTGCGAGCTGGGGCTTTGTGGGAATTTTAGTTTTAATTTATACCGCCTACAATCTCCTCACAAAAACTGGAAATAGTATCGATTCAATCCTTGAGGGAAAAGAAGCCAAATGGCCCGACTCTAAACATTATGGATTTCTAATTTTAAGAAGATTTTCAGTGATGATGGGATTACCAGTGGCCATTTTATGTTCTTCTTTTCTTGGGGCACTTTTTAGAAAAGGCTCTTGGCTCAACAAGTTATTGCTTGGCCAAGACTACATTCTCCCCCTTTTAAGTAAACCTGTTCCATGGGTTATCGATATGTTTGCATTCTTTGTGATGTATTTATTGGTTCCCAAAAAAAGAATACCCTCAAAGGAGGCTTTTAGAGCCGCTCTATTTGTGACCCCAATTTTTGAAATCGCAAGATCCGCATTCACTTTTTACAACACTAAAGCCATTACGAGCTACAAAATCTATGGAACTTTTGCGGCCATACCTATGTTTCTTGTTTGGATCAACTTTGGATGGATCATCATCTTAAGCGGAGCCCTTGTCATTAGAAACAAAAAGTAGCCCTCAATACAGCTTAAATGTTCTGACCAACTTTTAGACACTTGCGTTTTTTTTATTCAAAAAACTTAACGATTTCTTAACTTTTCCCTATGAAAAATTGAGCAATCAAATTGTTAAGCGTTTAAAATAGTAACTAAGGAGACTTGTGAAATGACTGGGCTTAACAAAATTTTAACCTCCACAGCCATTCTGATGCTGACGCTTACAAGCTCCATTAATGCCAACGAAAATCCAGCCCACTCTGCCATTAAAGATGACAAAGAAGAGCTTGCAGAATTTTTAAGTAAAAACTACAAGAATGAAGCTGAAAATCCTTCAATTCATAAATTTGCCTCAACCATGATGAGCTCTTTAGGATGCCCCAACTACATCAACACGGCCTGGAAAGAGGGTAAAAATCTTGCCATAGCTGATGCTGAAAGCTTTAACGATCCCGATAAAATTTTGTCCTATTATAAAGATGCGGGAGTTAACCTTTTTGGAGAGAGTTTTCAAAGAAGCGGAAAGTCTCTCATTAAAACTATAAGTAAATTACACAAACTCTTTTCTTTTGATGTCGAAAATCAATTCAAAATTAAATCAAAAGATCTTCCAGCATTCTTCGCTCAGCTCGAAAGCAAAGGATCCTCCAATTACACTTGGAGCGAAAGAGGATTTGTAAGAGAGTTTTACGCTCTTTCACGCGAGCTCAATGAACTCAGCGAAAGTCTTGGTATTCCTTGTGATAAAAAATTAAGACGACCTCTTTTAGAAAAAGACCCAGAAGACCGCGCTCATTGGGGAAAAAATTCAAGCCAAGTCGTTGTTGACGATCCCATGAGCTACGCAAGACAAAGTTCCAGCTGCCGTCAAACAATTCCCCGCAACGTCCGTGCTTTTGCTTATGAACATTTTACACGCTTCTTAAGAAGCAAAATTCGCAAAGGCGAAAAAGTCACGAACGATGAGTTAGATCTCTTCGCACGAAGAACAAGCTACATCATGATCGAAAGTTACCGTGGATTTTCCACAACAGTCACCGACATGAGCTATAGAGGAACAGGTTCTAAGCCCTTTAAAAAGGAAAACCCAAAAGGCATTCCTATTATAAGTTGGCTTTTAGGCGGTACAAAAATTACCGAAAGAGATCATGTTAGCACTTCTCTCAACTCGTGGAGAGACGCTTTAAACGTAGATAACGTAAAAGAAGTTTCAATTAATAAGCAAACTAACTATGGAATACTTCAAATGTCGGCTGATAGACTAACCTTTCCCAAAACAGGTTTGATATTTCAAAGACAAATTGACTCTTTAAAACAAGCCGCCATCAATAATCCCGATGCTCTTCTTGATTTTTGCCAAACAGAAAAATTCTTCAAAGATTCGAGAAACGACCTCATCAATGCCTTTAAAGGAATCTCTAGTTGCCAAGCCTCAACTAAAAGCGAATCTGGCGTTAAATGCTTCGGGGCTTGGGCCATGCTATGCCCCGGCTTTAATATGGATATGGGATTAGCGGCTCCCATAGAGTATTTTGCATCTGATACGCGTAAAAAAGCTCCTGAAGTTTGTGAAGAAGCTTTCAAATCAATATTAGACCAATATCGCAGTTCCTTTCCATCAAGCGGCATTTAATTGTCCGTAAAAAAAAAGACTCCTAAGTTAAGCAGCGAGCGACTCTACGTCGTCTTCGGCCTTATCGTCTTCATTAATTTTTTCTTCTAAAGAATATTCAATAATAGACTGGGCTTGAGATGAATCATCATTAGGCTCACGAGGCGACATCTCTTCGATAAAACGCTCTTGAATTAAGTTTATTTTATCATGGGCACCTAATTCTAATGATCTTCGGAATTCCTCAGCATTTTTAAAATCTGCTCTAAACTCTCCTAATAAATTATGAAATGAGGCTATTAAGTCATTTAGCATTTTGCCCAAATTTTGATTTTCTTCCAAATTGAAATCTACAGTATTCCAAGCCTTTTTAATTTGCGCTAAAGAACCCACTAGAAGAGTGTATGAAGGCTTTTGCTCAATAATGCTTGTTAGGTGTTTATCAACAAGCTCAGAATATTTTTCAAAATTCTTAAGATCAATTTCCAATCGACGATCAAGAGAGGAAACTGACGCCTTGTGATCCTCGCTTATTTGTGAAACTTCAATTCGTAAAGCTTCTAAGGACTCTTTAACTTGTAATTGATTCCTCAGTAACAACGGCCACCTTTCCTCAGTGCTTTTAGAGATCGACTCTAACTTGGCACTCAACTCACAAGCTCTTGGCAATAATGAAAAGCCCTCTTTCCAATAAGTTTTTACTTTAGAGTTTGAACCCACAATGTCATCGCATTTAGTTGAAAGTAACTTATTCATTTCAATGAGTTCTTCTAGTTTCTCACTTTTATCGTAATCTGATTTTTCCCAATATAAGAAACTAGAATCTAATATTCTTCCACCTTTTCTCCATAGAAGAAGTCCACCCACTATAAGTAAAGTTAAAAAAAGTACCGAACTCCAAATCTGTATTTGTTGCACATTCTCTAATCTTGCTTGTCGAACCTTATATAAAGTCTGTTTGCTTTCATTTATTTTTGTATAATTTAATGTGCTTAATTTTAAAAAATCTTCAAATATTTTATCATAAACTTCGAGCTGCTGAGATATTGCAGCTTGTTCACCGGCCCATGACAATCTTATTAAATCAGACCCCTTAAGATTAATCATCTTAGCTTTTTCAAGCAAATCTAATGTGTCAATTTTTCCATAATTAAAATCTTTCCATTTTTCGATTTCACTTATGGATTTTAGTAAAACTTTTTCTAATTCAAGGGATTTCTGAACATATTTTTCAACATTTTCCCGACTTTCCTTTTCTTTAGTCCAATAAAGAACTCTATAAACATGTTTCACACTATTCTCTGCTGCTTTAGATAAGTTCGTGATTCTCCGCTGCCCTTCAATAACCCAATGATTCTTAGAAACTCTCTCATTCATCAAGTCATTTTCAAGTTTATTAATCCATGTCAGAAATAAAAAGAGTGCCGCAATAACTCCAAAGTATCCTATAACGGCAATGCGAAATTTCTTTAACATAAATTCACTTATTCTTAATATCGGAAGAATTATAATTAAATTTTAGTTTTGTTAGAAACCGCAATTATGAAGTGACAATTTTTTGACTAAAGTGAATTAGGGTCTTGTTTAAATGGGCGTACAGGAATCAAACAGGCAGGAGCTATTCTTTCACCTGGCCATGGGTAAATACTTTCGCAAGAGCCGTCTCGAGACGCCGACGGAGAAGACGCCTCAACTGAAATTTCATTATCGGACTCACCCAAAACCCAAGATCGTCCGAAATCAAGAGAAACTCCTCGATACACTTCTCGCCCCTTGAAGGAGCCAGCCTCATCGAATCTCCTAGACAAAAGTACTTCAAGTCTACAGGATTTA
>JAGNHS010000053.1 GCA_018001635.1 Pseudomonadota bacterium
TGGAGGCGGTGGGAGTTGAACCCACGTCCGGAGTACCCAGCACTAGTGTATCTACGTGTGTGTTTTCTTGATTAATTTAACCACAAGCTTCTCCAAGAAACCCAAGCGTCCTGCAGCGATTTACCCATTTGTGTCGTCGTGAGTGGGGCAACGCGCCCACAACCTAGCTATGGCAATGACGGACTACCGAAAACTTCTTAGCCGCGGCTCTCGGGTCCGACTACTCAAATCAAATCAATGATTAAGCAGCAAGTGCAACAGAGTTGTCACTTATAGTTTTTCTCAAGGGATTTACGAGTGACTGAGAACACTCGACACGCAACTCTAGCCCCGAGGTAACCGTCGAAACCCGACGCCCCCAATTTGTGCGCGGCTATAATCGCAGGCCGAGAATAGCAGTACGAAGTAGGGTGGGCAAGCCGTAGATTATTGACTTGCGCTAGCAGTTAAAGCTGTCTGGCACTCTAGTTTTCTTTCATTAACAAAAACTTCTGCGGCCTTAAAAAGAACTTCAAGAGAGTCACTTTCTTTAACATCAATATGGGCGCTGTTTTTAAGTGTCCAGCTTTTGCTGGCACCAGTGTATAATTCATTTTCAAGTGAAAAGGTGAAAACACTTTTGGGGTTAATGGCTAGAGCAACATGTGCAAATCCGGAATCTACAGTAATAATGCTTCTAGCTTTGGGAATAAGCCCTCGCCAAAATTCTCGATTAGTACTCTCAAGCAATTTGACTCTTGGTAATTTAACAGATCCATGAAATTGTTTTTTGGAAGTTATAAAATCCATGAGAGTTTCTCGAGAGGACTCGCCATAGTGACTTTCAGTCTCTGTAATAAGTACAGCCATTTCAGGATAACTTTTAGAGATGCTTTGATAAATACCTTCCAAAATTTTTAAATAGTTTTCTCTTATTCTTCCAACTTTTCGCAGACCCTTAGTGTTGAGGTTTAAAATCATATAGGGTTGATTGGAATCGCCTAGGGTCATTTTTATATATTGTTCCGCCCAAGCAGCCGCAGCGGGTCCTCCATCAAGATCTGTCGCCTCAAGCCCGTAGAGTGCATCTTTTCCAAACAGTAGTTTTGAGACTACTGGAATTAAATCATAGACTTTCTTCGGTAAATAATTCGGACTTTCTTCGCCTGAGCTGCTCTCCCCAATGACTTCGGGACTAGCGGGTCTCCAATCGAGAGCAAAGTGAAGTCGCGTTTTACGTTCCATTTCGTCACTATCGCGCTTGTCGTAAACGTGAAGGTCTTGACCTACATTATTAAAAGAAAATAATGGATGATTGAGTTCAACTTTTTCAAGATTTGGGTATTTATAAAGCCAATCACTAGGTCGGTTACCTTCAATTCTCACTCTCACTCCCTTGGGCCCAAACCAACCAGAGCTAAATGCACGAAGACCCTCATGATAGGGGATCACGTTAAGATAGGTGATGTTTCGCTGAGAGAGAATTCTTTCAAATGCATGCAAACCTTCATTGAGCATTCTATTGATTGTTTTATTGTCTCGCCCAAGGGGTTTGCTGGAGCTTGTTCGAGATTGCTTGAATGGGTCTTCGGGAATCTCAAAAACTTTATCGAGCGGGAAATTTGAAATCATGACAACTGTTGAGCCTTCGGGAACCTCAAGTGCGCGATCAGCAATATAATCAAAAGGTGCCGAAATTTTTAAATTAGATTTAGGGTCAGGTAGAGGAACATTTTTAGGTATGATTCCATTTTGATTGCCTGAAAAAAGATGCGCATGAGGGCTAAATAAATAAATGGGCTTATTTGGAAAACTTTTACGTATATTTGGAATTATGCCTGCAAGTTCAATAAGAGTGTCCCCTAACATTGGACTGAGATCGATAATGCTAATTGAACTAGCAAGATCTTCGAGTTTGATATCCCAGGGCCCATGAATGGAGCGTCCTATGGCTTTTGAGGGATCGTGAAATATATTGAAGGCACCCACTCCAGAAGAGAGCCGTTCTTCAAGATTGTTTGCTGTTGGGCTGTTTTCGGCTGAGAGAAATTGAATGCAAAGAAAATTAAAAAAAAGCAAAATCCCAAACAGGCTTCTTTTTAAGACTTTCTTGAGCATGGAAACTTGTTAGCTATTAATAACGCATTATGTCAACCAGTAAGCTGCGTTCTTCAGGGTTGACATAATGCATAAAAATACTAGCTTAGGCCGTCCGTGAAAAAGCTGATGGCGAGGCCGATTTACAGAGTTTCATTGCGTGGACTTTTGTTAGTTTTTGCATTGAACGCAAAAAGCGATGAAAAATTAGAAGTCTCGTGTTCCAATCATCTTGTGGTTAATCACCCTTTATTAAAAAAATTCCCTTCACTTCAACGTCCAGTAGGCATCCCAAATTGGGAAAGATTAGTGGCTCAGAGTGAAATCATAGGCCCGAGTGATAGATTTTATGTTTCACGATTGCTGCAGGCCATGAATGTTCAACCGAAGTATAACTCCGATGCTCTCGATCAAATTCCTTCAAAGGGACCCTTAATTATTCCTGTGAATCATCCCTCAGGAATTGTCGATGGATTGGCTGTGGTCGATCTCATTGCAAAAAAACGCAGCGATGTAAAAGTGGTCATGACCGATGCTGTGACTTTAAAAAATCATCCTGAGCATTTTATTTACTTCGATTTAAAGTCCGGCAACACAAAGGCTAATATTGCTTCAGCGCGAGAAATGCGGGAGTGGGTAGAGCAGGGGCACGCTCTAGTAGTTTTCCCTGCTGGTAAAGTGTCTCGAATTTATACTCGACGCTTAATATTCCGTGATCCTCCTTGGCAAAAAGGTTTTGCGAAATTGGCCTTAGACACCCGGGCGCAAGTGCTTCCTGTCTTTATTGGTGTGAAGAGTCCTTATCCTTATATGGCTTTGCGTTTCCCTGTTTTTTCTCCTTTAGTCGAACCCTTACTCATGCGCGAAGCCTTAAAGTTCACAGATAAAGAATTTCCAATTCATGTGGGTCGAGTTATGAGTCCTGAATTTTTAGCTGAAAAGGCTTCAGCGGCTAAATCTCAAGGTGAAAATCCTTATGAAAGTATTGCTGCCTATGTTCGAAATCGAATTTATACACAAGGTCATTATTTTGAAGGCAAACTTAAAGATCGAAAATATAAAGTGCCAGTGGCTCAAGCAGAAGACCGAGTGGCTCTTAAGCAAGTTTTTGAAGGTTTAAAGAGCGCAAAACCTCAATCCCTGCTTCATTCTAAAAGTGGCTATGAGGTTTATGCCTTCACCGCTCGGGATGCATTGAGCCCACGAGACTTTCAGATTTTCTTGCGAGAACTAGGAAGAGCACGCGAAGAAACATTTCGTTTAGAGGGAGAGGGAACAGGTAATCCTCGAGATCTCGATCCATTCGATAACACTTACACTCATCTAGTGGTGTGGAATTCTAAGGAATCTGAATTGGTAGGAGCTTATCGCCTTGGTTTGAGCGATAAAATTATGGCTGAAAAAGGAATTGAGGGTTTTTATACTCGAGATTTATTTCCTTTTGATAAGCCTTTTCTTGATAAGTATCCTAATGCCATTGAGCTCGGAAGAAGTTTTGTTTTGCCTAAATATCAAAAGGGCCGACATGGTTTATTTAATCTTTTTACTGGAATTGCTAACTTCTTAAAGTTGAATCCACAATATAGATATTTATTTGGAACAGTCAGTTTGAGTGGTCGTTATCAAGATGTGTCTAAATATTTAGTGGTGGAGTTTCTCAAGGCTAAATTTGGACCCGATGCTCAGGATGCAAAGCTTGTTCGTGCTAAACATCCTGCAAATTTCCCTCTTAAAAAGCTACCAGAGGGTGCACGTTTGCTAGATCATATTTCAAGTATTGCAGAGCTCGATCAAGTGGTTCAATCGAGTGAACCTGAAGGCGATGCGCTTCCTACGCTTTTTAATGCTTACTTAGGATTTAAAGCCAAGTTTCTTGAGTTTGGAGTCGATCCCGACTTCACCTCTCTTGATGGATTTATTGTGGTTGATCTTTTTGATTTAGCTAATAATAATCCCGATTCACTTCGATTGTTTTTCGGAGGTCTTGAAGGTGTGGCTCAATATGCTGGAGATCATCTTCAAAAGGTTTCGAATTAGGCTTTGCTTGAGTCGCTGCCTTCAGTTTTTTATAATAAGTTTTTGATTTTTTTGAATTTTCTCTGTTGCTGAAAATGCTTCCCTTTCGAGATATTTCGTTTTAAGACAATCCCCGGTGTGAGATGAAGCCTGTGAGGGGTTTAATTTATTTTGGTGCATTATATTGCACATTTATTTTTGCTGATTGGAAAGCTTCTCTACAATTATTAGAGCGAGCAAAAATTTCGGCAGGACTAGAAGAAATCAACGAAATTCAAAATTATATCTGGAATTTAAAAGACTCCGATGAAAAAACTAAACTTATAAGTGCTCTCGAGGAATACGCGGCCGGGGCACCCGTTGTTGGAGTCTTTAGTAAAGCTGGAAACTTTGGTGTGGGTCCAGCCAAAAAGGAATTTTTTCAATTAGAAGGTGGTTTACAAATCATTTTCAAGTTTCAGTACGACGAGAAATTTACTGCTTCAACAATGGAAAAGGAAGTTTTAGCTTATCAGCTTAATAAGCTTTGGAATTTAGATATTGTTCCCGTAACTATAGAAAAAGAAATAAAGGGAGTTAGGGGGAGTGCTCAAGTCTGGATACCTTTTTATCAATTAGGTTCTAATTTTATCGACGATTTGAACAGTGTTCGTAAATATTTTTGGATGAAGGCCTTCGATTATATCGTTAACGAGCAAGATCGCCATAATGGAAATTATTTGGTGGGGAATCAAATAGCGGCCATAGATAATAGCTATCTTTTGGAGCCTTGGGGTCAGCGTAAACAAATCGCACCGGTATTTATCCCCAATGAAATTAAGGGCGATTGGGAATTGTTTTATCATTTAACGAAAAGTGGTGTTCAAGACATTGAACATCTACTGAAAAGAAAAGTCCCTAAAATCACTCGTCAACAAGTTCAGAGTCGATATTATGAAGTCTTGCGATTTATTTCGGGCTCAGAAACACGAGCTCAAATTCACGCTTATCCTGCTAGAGTATGGGAATATTCTAAAGTTCCCCAGAGAGTTGTAATTAAGTTAAAAAAAATCAAAACTCAGAATGGAATTCAATTGGAAGCTCATGCTGGAGAGTCTTCAGTGTTGACTAAAATTAGTGATGGAAAAACTATACAATTTTATCTTCCCCAAAAACCGAAGGCTAGGCTGCGCGGCTTAAAATTTAGCTATGCCAGTAGAACGGGGGTTCAAATTGTTTTAAGAGAAGCTAAAGAAGATAAACTTATTCTGGCTCAGCACCTATTAGCCCCAACGGGTGGTCCTGATATTTGGAAACATGTTATTTTACCAACAGCAACGTTAGTTAATTTAGATGAAGAACTAGAATTAGAATTTTTTCATCCTTCAAGATCAATCAATGTAGATTCGGCTTATGTGTCCTTTATTGAGTTAGAGTTTGAATTAGAGGCTCCACCGCTCGAAGCCAATTCTCGATATAAATTAGATCCCGAGCAAAGTGTAGGTAGTGAATTAGAAATTGAAGAAAATAAATATAGGGTTTTAGAAAGAGTTGGGCACGGGGGATTTGGCGTTGTTTATAAAGTTGAGAACTCTGATGGAGAGGTTTTGGCTCTCAAAATTGCGCGAAGTCAGGGAGCTAATAAAGTCATACGAATGGATGAGGCGCAACGTTTCGAGCTCTTGCGCGAGCTCCCTAAATTAAAAGTTCCTAAGTATAAATTTATTGGTGAAAACTTTGTTTTAAAAGATTTCTATAATGGAATTTCCGCAAATTCGTTTTTAGAACAATTCAACTTAGAAAACACACAAGATGTAGGGGCTATAATTAAATTGCTGGAAGTTTTTAAATATCTGGCTCAACATGGGATTTTTGCCCCTTCACACAATCTTAACAATTGGCTGTGGGACGGCCAAGATTGGGTCATTATTGATAGCTCGGATCGTATGGAGATGGGCTTGTATGAATTTCAAGCCCTTTTAAAATATAGAAAAAACTTTGAGGAGATTTGGATCTTGAAAAATCCACTACTTAAAGGGTTTTCTCCTATATGGATAAAAATACTGAATTCTCCAGTGTATAATATCAATATAGGGGACTGCGGGCGTGAGCTTATTTAAAAAGTACTTAGTATTTTGGATAATAAGTTTTTTAAATATATCCGTTTTACAGGCCGAAAAAATAGTCATTATCGGTGATTCGCTTTCAGACGATGGAAAGTTTGGAAAAACTTTAGCACAAAGTCTAAGTCTTAATGGCAATACGGTGTCTTCTTTTGCTGTTTCAAACTCGAATTTTAAATCGTGGACTGATGGAGATTTCTCCTGTTGCAAGGTTGGCTTTCATCAGCGAAGTTTTCAAAACGGTAATATTGATAAAGCGCATACTTCTAATGGAGATCAAGCTCCAAATGCTTGGGCACTCCCTAATTTGCTTAAAAAGGATTCTCGTTTTTGTTCTGAACCCGGTATACCGGTGGATAGATTGATAGTTCAACAGGGGACTAATCAAATTAAAAATTTAAGTCTCGCTCAACATAAAGATTATATCGAAAAAATAATAATGCAGGCTTGCAGAGAAAATGTGCGAAATGTTTCGTTTGTATTGCCTCCTCAGAATATGGATCAAAATATGAGTGTCGTTAATAAAGCTTATGCTGATATAATTAAAGAACTGAGTGATGCGAGAGAAATGTATATAACAGAGAATTGTCCTCGTGGTGTGAAAGTGACTTATTTTCCTAGCGCCGATTTAGTGCCCATTCATCAATTCTTTGTATATAAAAGTAAAAAAACTGAGGAGCTAGTGCAAGATAAAGTTCATTTTTGGGATCTTCCTGGAGAAACTGCTTGGTTCAACGCTTTATGGTCATGGTCTAAGCGAGGGTATCCTTCACCTATTGAAAAAACTAGATCTCGCTCAGGGCCTGTTATTGCCTCAAAAGTTAAAAAGCCTCATTAAAGCCACGAAGCTTAGCATCTTCTAAAAGTATTTGAGCTCTAAATTGAAACGCTATTTTTTGATCCCAGGGTAAATATTTCCAAAAATCTGGATTCCATTTGCCAGCAGCTATTTTTTTAAGCTTTTTAATGTCTTCAGCTTTGTATTCAAAAGGCGGAATCGTGCCAAGGCCGCTGATGCTAGAGGCATGGGGAATTAAGTTAATGAGGCTTTCGTCTTGATCGAAAACAATAATTTTTCCTTCAGAATTTAGAAAGAAGTTTTGATAATGAATGTCGTCATTATTCACTAAAAATTGGATAATAGAATTAGAGTTAATATTATCTCTATTGGGAAATTCTTCTAAATATTTATAGGAATCTTTGTCGTAACTTTTAATTTTAGTTTTTCCTTTAACAAGATTGCTAAGCATCCCGGATATTTCAATGGGTTCCTCGAAACCCTCAAGCGTGGCCTTAATTTTTACAGCTTCATAGCTTGGTATTATATCGGTGCGATTAAAATATTGAGCAACTTCTTGAATGATGTGATTTTTGAGGCCTGGATAGTGTGGGTGAGGTTTTTGAGGGGTCGCCTCACTGAGAAAAGGTCTGAAGATATAGTCTTTATTTTTATAACTAAATTTAAAAACTCCAAGGGAATCGGGAACTGCTTTTATTAAAATAGGATCATGACTGAGTAGTTTTAATTTTTTTTTCGTTTCTTTTTCCCAACGTGCTTGAGCTTTTACCCAAGCAGAGGGCGTATCGTTGTCTAGATAAATGCTTGGAGGAAGTTTTTTGCCGGATTTTAGAAAAGTGTCATAGGCATTCATAGTGGCTTTTTGTATTTGGCTGCTAAAGGGTTCAGGATAATTTCGAGCATTGGATAAGAGTTGGCTTGTAAGTGATACGTTAAAATCTTTAAGACCACTCATCAGGGCAAAGTTTATTAATGCCTCTGAACAAAGCTCAGATTTTTTAGTATTTGATGAATAAGTTGAAGTAGGACAAACTAATGTGATTATTAGTCCTATGAAAATTGACCTTTGCAGGAAGGGCATAGTCCTAGTGTATCGCTTATTTTAATGATTCTGTAAAAAAAAAATGGGCACCGAAACCCCCCCCACGTGGTTCCGGCACCCTCATCCCCCTTTGTCAGATGGATTAAAAAAGTTTTTCAAAATCATCGCGGCTAAAGTCGCGATCAAAATCGGCATTTTCAATTTCGTTCCAAGAAGGACTTTCATCACCGTAAAAATTATCGTCACTACCCATGGCTTCTTTCAGTGAGTATCGAGCTAGTTTAGAGCCTTTATTGCTTTTGCGGCGCTTGCCTAAAATTTCTACACTGTTTTGGTTGATGGTATCGAATAAGTCTTTCATGACGGGGTCTCCTTGTGACACCGCGTTTTGCGTTGTCTACATATTAGACACAGCTGTCAAAAAAACGGTTAATACCCGGCTAAAGGAAAACTCAAGATTAAGTACTTTTAAGACGATAGGGTATATCGAGAGGTTATTTTTGGAACGTTTTGGTAAAGACATCGTCCTTCTTGAGAAGCTTGCTTCTGGGGGCATGGCCGAGGTGTATCGTGGAAAACACTTAGGTTTCGGGGGCTTCGAAAAGACTGTTGCCATTAAGCGGATACTTCCCAGCTTTGCTAATAACGATGAATTTAAAGAAATGTTTAGGCAAGAGGCCAATTTAAGCGCCCATTTGCAGAACCCTAATATTGTCCAAATTTTCTCTAATGGTGAATTCAACGGATACCTCTATTTAGTGATGGAATTTGTGAACGGTAAAAACGTTCGACAATTAATTTCTCGCGCTGAAAAAATGCGTAAAAAGATTCCGATTGAAATTGCTTGTTATATGGTGGCCGAAGCTTCTAAGGGCCTCGACTACGCTCACGGATTTCATGATGAAAAAACGGGTGAAGAACTCAATATCATTCACCGAGATATGAGCCCTCAAAATATTATGGTGGGCTATGATGGGTCGGTAAAAATTGTAGATTTTGGAATCGCTAAAGCCGCCTCTCGAGCAGAAGGAACGAAGGCAGGAGTTCTTAAAGGCAAGTTTGGATATATGTCTCCGGAACAAGCTCAAGGTATGAAACTTGATCGCCGTACGGATGTCTTTTCGATGGGCATTATACTTTGGGAGCTCTTAACTCAAAAAAGACTTTTTAGTACGGATGATGATTTGCAAACCCTTCAATTGGTTCGTGAATGTAATATCATGAAACCTTCAAAGAAAAATCCATTAGTCACTTACGGTCTGGATAAGATCGTTATGAAAGCTTTGGCTAAAGAACGTAGCGAGCGTTACTCTACCGCGGGCGAACTTTACGGAGATCTTCAACGATACTTAAATGAGAAGCATAGCGATTTTATTCCAACTAGTTTCTCAAAATTTACAAAAGAATTATTTGCTGAAGTTATTGAGCAAGAAAAGAAGAAGCGTGAACAAATTAATCTACAGGCTCCACCTATTCTTGCAGAGCCTCGGGGTCAGGCCCATTCTGATGATGCTAAATCTGAGGGTGATAATAAAGATCGAACTAAAATTGATAACGATGAGATCACTCAGCTTTCGGTTTCTGTAGTTCAAGATTCTAAAATCATTAAAGGAGAGGAATTGCCACCTTCACTGGATATGAAGGCCGTGGGTGAGCTCTCTGTTGCGCGAGATATGTCTCATGAACCTGTTGTTTCTCAGGGGTCTGCTATAAGTGCGCCTTCTGATTTTGCGGAAACTTTTGAATTGACCAAAACTGGAGCGAAAAAAGGTGTCATTAATAATAATTTTGGTGGCAATCTTTCTATGTCGAAAGATTCTTATGCTTCAAAACCAAAAAGAAATAATCGTATAAAAGTTTATGCTGTAGCCATACTTTTTATCGTTTTAGCTGTGGGTATTTCTAAAAAAGCTAAATTTTCAAATTTAACTAAGAATAATAATGAAAGTTTGGCGGTAGATAATACTGAACTCACTCAAAATGATCCTGTAGAAAATAAAGAAAATCCAGCCGATGTTGAGGGTGCCGTAACTTCGACAGAACCAGCGCGTGAACCTGGTGCACCTGCCTCTGAAGTGCCTGAAGCCGGAAGAAAGCCCGGAATTGTAGAAAGTGGTCCCGCTTCTGGTGAGCCTTATATTAAGACTCCAGAACCTGAAGTAGAAGAAGCTCAAACGCCTGCTCCAGAAAATCCATCGGCATTGAATAATACGCCTGCGGTGAACAATCCTCCAGCCGTTGCTGTGACTCAAACACCTGCGCCGTCGCTGGCTCAAGTGCCCACTGATGCTCCTCAGGAAACGGCTAAAGCTAATGGTGGAGTGATTAGTATGGAGGGCGAAAGAAGTCCTAGTTCTTTACCTGGTTATATTGAGCTTCGATCGACTCCTACAGCCAATGAAATTTTTATTGATGGTAAAGCTTTAGTGGATAAAAAAGGACAAGCTCAAAGCACGCCTGTAAGAAATCTCAAGCTCAAGCCTGGTCGTAGACAAGTTAGATTAGTTAACCGAGCTTTTGGGGCCTATTGGGAAGGCGTAATTGAGGTCGAGTCAGACCGCTTAATTAAGAAAGACGTTATTCTTGTAAACAAGGTGTCTAGGTAGTCGCCTGTGAAAAACGTCGAATTTCGTTGTCAGGTGCGAAAAAAATACTCCTCATTTACCTTGTTAGTAAACTGCGTCGTATTTTTTACACTCCTTCCTAGAACTTCTCGTTTTTGACGGGCGACGAAAATTTGCGAGTAGATCCACACTCAATATTCGGATAATCTCATCATTTATGAGCATCGTCGTGGCCAACAATCTGGCCGAAGCTTTTCATCGTCGTGTTGAACTCAATCCCGCTCGAGTCGCTTTACTGAGGAAGCAGGTGGATTCCTGGGTTTCCATGAGCTGGCGTGAGTTTGAAGAAAAAGTTTTTGATATAGCGCAAGTTCTGGAGGCTGAGGGTTTGAAAAAGGGGGATAGAGTGGCTTTGGTGGCTCATAATCAACCCCATTGGGCTATGTGTGATTTGGCTATTTTAAGTTTGGGTGCTGTTACGGTCCCCGTTTATCCCACTTTGATGGCCGATGATATTTTTTATATTCTTGAAGACTCAGAATCTAAAATTCTAATATGTGATAACGAAACTCAAATGCTCAAAATTAGTAGCATTCGTAAAAAAATGACTAATTTAAAAAAGGTGTTTTGTTTAAAAAACATTAATTCTGATGATGCTGATTTTCTTGATGCAAGAGTTCTAGAGCTCCGTTCAAAAATAACTTCGTTGACCGATGCTTTCAATGTTTGGCGAGCCAAAGCTCAGGGAATCACACGAGAGGATACGGCTTCTATTGTCTACACATCGGGGACAACGGGGGAGCCTAAGGGAGTGATCTTAACTCACGGTAATTTCATTAGTGTGGCTGAACAGGCTTTATCGCTTATAGAAATTGGAGAGGATGATGTTTCTTTATTTTTTCTTCCTCCTGCACATGTGCTGGGTCGGATAGAGCAATTTCTCTCCTTAATGGCGGGTTGGACGACAAGTTATTGCGAAGATCTCAGTCGATTTGTAGATAATTTATCCGAAGTTAAGCCAAGCTTTTTTATTGGAGTTCCTAGAATTTTTGAGAAAATATTTGAAGTCATTTCAATGCGTTTTCAAACGGGATTGCCCTTTGGCAATGTTGTGTTTTCTCAAGCTATGAGAGTGGCCTTTGAATATAGTTTGCAGTTGGAAAGAGGTTTGGCTCCAGGTTTTTTGTTAAAAAAACAATATGATTTTTTCAATCAGATTCTATATTCAAAAGTTCAAAAAAGATTTGGTCCTCGATTTCGTTTTGCGATAGTTGGAGGAGCCATGATGTCTGAAGATCTTTTACGCTTCTTCCATACCTGTGGAGTCTTAGTTTTAGAGGGCTATGGACTTACAGAGACGACGGGCCCAATTTCGATGAACACTCCCAGACATTTTAAGATGGGAAGCGTGGGGCGTTTGTTTTTCCATAATAGAGCACAAATCAATGACGATGGTGAAATTCTTCTTAAGGGACCAGGTGTTTTTAAGGAATATCTTCATAAAAAAGATTTAACTTCGGAATCATTTAAAGAGAATTTTTTTACGAGTGGAGACATAGGTGAAATAGATTCCGAAGGTTATTTATTTATAAAAGATCGTAAAAAAGATATCATTGTTACAAGTGGCGGTAAAAAAGTGGCTCCTCAAAAAATTGAAAGCATAATCACCGAAGACCCACTCTTCAGTCAGGCCTTAGTTTTTGGTGGAGAAGGGCGAAGTTTGGGAGTGCTTTTAAGTGTAAATTCCGTTGAAGCGCGCAAATATTTTCGCGAGCAAAATCAAAAAGGAATGAGCTTTGATGATTGGTATAGAGGCATTCCATTTAAAAATTTAATTGATAAGCATCTTGAAACAAGACTTTCGCGATTGGCGAGCTTTGAGCGTCCCAAAAAATGGCGCCTTTTACCTAGAGATTTGAGTGTTGAAGCTGGAGAGCTCACTCCTAGTTTAAAAATAAGACGAAAATTTTGTGTTCAAAAATTCGCGCCTCTCATAGAAGAGATATCATAAGGAAACTATATGAAAGCCAAACAATTTATGGAAGAAGTTCTCAGTGCAAAAATTTCCGCTAATTCAGGGGCTTTTCTTGAAACAGGACTTAAAAACACATCTCTTAATGTGTGTATAGATTCTGGTACTTGGAGTTTAAGTTTTGATGCCGGGGGAAATGTGGCCTTTTCAAGCGCTACAACCACTAGTTCTTTAGGGACTAAAATTGAAATGTCGGATGCGACTTTTGAAAAAATGATTGCCGGTGATCTCAATATTCCTTTTGCTTATATGATGAGAAAAATCAAAGTTTCCGGTGATTTAGATGTGGCCGTAAAATTTGGTCTTTGTCTTAAGAAATTGCTTTGAAGCTCTCTATTGGTTTGTTGACGTGATGCGTTAGTTAAGCTAGTTTTCGCCTCTGATGTTGGCTTATCTTCGCGTATTTTTTTGCCTTTTGCTTTTAAGTTTAGGCTTAGCTTTGCACGCTGAGGACAGCTCCAGTCTTCCTTTACTAACTTCAAAAATTCCAAATTGGGCTCTAAGTTTGCGCTCTCAAAGTTGTTCACAGGTTCTCATGGTTCTTCCTGATACAAATAAGCTTAATCCAAGGATTAAAAATAAAAATGAAGAGATTAGTCTCGAAGAATACTTACGCTCCTTTGGGCTCAAAGACGAAGCTCTAGAGCTCTCATTAAAAGAATTAGAAATTATCATTGATCAAAGTGGTTTTTTTAAAAATGCCTTGCTTTCGCATTTAGTTTTTAAAACTCTGAAACCCATTTTTAATTTGAAAGATGATGTGTCGACGATTTCTATGTTGCAAAAGTTTTTAGCGCTTAGACAAGAAGATCGTCAGTTCGTAATTAAAACTATAATGGATAAAATAGCAATCTTGATGAGAGCCTCTGTCAGGCAAGAACCTGAGAAGATGGCGTCGATGTTAAATTTATCTTTAAAAAATTATTTAGAAATTCGTAGTTTTTGGGATTTATATAGTCAGGAAGATCCTGCTCTTTTGAGATTAGAAGTTGCCGTACGTTATATTTTAGAAGCTAATTCTATATCTATGCAGAATGATATTAAAGATTGGACTCAAATGTGGCGATTTAATCGAGTCAAATCATATGATTTTAACCCTAGCTTCAGATACGAAGCTCAAAAAGTTAGCAGCAGTGAACATTTAAACATTGATTACAGTTTTGATAAATACGGTCTAGATTCTGTTTGGACTTGGCAAATTCAAAATAATAAAAAGCAAAACATCTTTACTGAAGATAGTGGGAACTGGAGAAATTTTAATAGCCCCTATATGCGATATTTGATTCTTCGGTATTCGGATCGTATGACTCTTGAGTTTTGTGATACAAGAATTTCAAAAGATCATAATTTTGATGAATCCGATTTTATCTATGTTTTTGTAAAACAAAGAATTGAATACCTTAAATCGCTTCGTCAGAGGCAACGAGAGGGCGATTTGACTTTAAGTGGATTGCAGTCGAGGCATAAAGCCGTAGAAATAAGTCTTAGGGAAAATGCAGATCGTACAAAACAGCTGACGGAAATAATTGAAACCCTAAAAAAAGAAAGTGAAAATCCTGAAATAAAACTCATCAAACTTTCGAATAAAAATTGGATCAATTCTATGGTGTATGAAATTACGAATGAATATTGGATTAATGCTGTAGCCTATGCACAGATTAAAGATTTGAAAACACGTCGAGAGGCTTTGATGGGTGAAATTGAGTCAATTTCTTCACGAATTGCAAAGCTTCAAGTTTTTGAGGGGGCTAGCTCTGTTCAGAGTATGGAGGAAGGCCCTTTAACTTTAAAGGTGAAACTTTATTTTGATGCGAAGAAAGAAGAATTTAAAAAAACTAATACTTTTTCCCAATGGACACTTAAAACGACTGATCAATTAAAAGATTTAGAAATCTTTATTGATAATTTTGGGGTTGACGCTAGGTCGAGTGACTCTTCAAATGCCATTTTAGCGGTGTTGAAAGAAATAAACGTTTCATTCAACGCTCAAGAACATTTATCATGGTTGTTATGGTTTCGATCGCGCTGTAGAGGTTTGGCTTTGAATCGCACGGATAGAGGTAGGGTTATTGATCAAATTCAACTAAAGTTAGTCACTGGAATTTTCTCACATGATCCGAGTAAGATTCTTGTATTTTTAAATTTTTTTCAAGATGAGAGAGCTTGGTCTAGCGGCAAGCCATCTGAATTAGATAAAAAATCTGATGGCAATTTAAATAAAAAAGTAAAAGAAAATTTAGAGGCATTAATTGCCGAACGTCAAAGAATGCTCAGTGAAAAAGAAGAGCTTGAAGATCAATATAGGAAATTAAGACGCACTCTAATTGATGATCAGATAAAACATCTTAATGCCGACTTAGATAAAATGAATCTTGAGGAAATTGCTTTGCTTCAAAGTGCTGGCGAATTATCGACTCAGGTTTCTAAGCAACTTTCCTATAATATCGATCAAAGACGATTAGCCATAGAAGAACTTTCTTTGAATCTAGAGTCATCCAGGCTTTTACAATAATGCAAAAAGGTGCAAAAAGGCGCCTAGCGACTTTTACCGCTCGCCCCCCACCTTTTGGCGGTGGAAACTCGGTTAAATGGTTCTCGCAGACTTTAGAAATTTACAGAATCAGCGTGTATCCCGCGTAAGCATTTCAGTTGTTCTTTGTCGCAAACATGAATGCCGCACCAGGGATGATCACCTTGAGGAGAAAGATTAGTACGGCAATTCAAATTTTCAATAAACATAATTTTATGTTTATTGAGATCATATGGGTGATATTCGAAGGGATCCTCGGGGCCAAAAAAAGTGATAGTTGGAACATCAAGGGCTACGGCGAGATGTTTGGGGCCGGAATCATTGCCAATAAAAAGTTCGGCTTCTTTAATTAAGCTAATAAGTTCTTTAATTGAGGCATGGCCTTCAGTGTGTAGCCTTGAGAGAATTTTTAATTTCTTAGCCTCATTTAAAAAATGATGGGCATATTTTGATTCGTTTGAAGCATGTAGGGCCAGGACAGAACCCTTTTTTGTTTCAATCCATTTTTTAGCTAAAAGTGCGAAATTTTCTTGCGGCCACATTTTGGTTTCTCGGCTTGCTGTAATTCCTAATACCAATAGTGGCTTTTTTAGATTGTGCTTTTTGAGGTAGCGTTCGCTCCATTGTCGATCGATTTCGTTGCTTGCGATGGATGTTTTTAATTCATCTTTTAACTTCCATCCCATGGCTTTTAGGCAAAGAGCATCTCTCATGAGGGCAGGGTGAAGCTTGTCGGAATCTGGTATGGGGAGGCTACTAAAGAGTTTTGGGCCATTGAATAAGTGATTATGAACAATGCGCATTTTTATGCCCGCGATGACTAAGAGCCAAGCGCTGCTGCTACTGGCATGTAGAGCAAAGGCTGCATCGTAGTTCTCTTTTCTTAAACGAAGGCCTAATTGAAAAATTTTTAAAAGTCGTAGAGGATCTTTTTTTGAAAAATCTAGTGGGATGACTTTGTCGATGTCTGGGTGACCCTCTAAAGCAGGTGCCCATGCTTTAGGGCTTACAAAATCGATCACGCAATTGGGTTGAAGTTTCTTTAACTGGGAAACAAAGGCTGTACTCATAACTGTGTCGCCCAGCGTGCGTAGCTTCACAACGAGATATTTTTTTGGAGGAGCCTCGAGTTTCATAAGTACAAAATAAGAAAGGCGGCCTGTTTTCACAAGCCGCCTTTTCTCTTTTGGGCGATTATTTTCGCTAAAATTTAGCGATTTACTAAAGTGGGCATTCTAATAGTATTTTGCAGTTGTAGGGCCGAGTTAACAGCTCTACCTGCGTTTACTATTCCTGCGCCGTACTCATTGTCTCCGCTTGGCGAAGCTACAGGAGTTGCTGAAGTTTTCAACAAACCTTTTAGTTGTTGCGGAGTGAGAGATCGGTTAGCCGATTTCACTAAAGCGGCAACACCCGCAACGTGAGGAGACGCCATCGAAGTTCCGGCAAAGGCAGCATAGTCTGTTCGAGCTACGCTGATGCTGGCAGAGACACTTTCTCCTTGATGGATTGCTTGGACCGCTGTTTCACCAACGCTTTTTTCGACCATGGCGACAGGTATCGATAGAGTGCTGCCGTCTTGAGTGATGCTACCCGAGATGAGGCCGCTAGTGTTGTTGTAGACAACAACTCCAACCACTCCTGCCTCAAGAGCATTTTGAACTTTTTCAGCAAATGGAATCTCGCCTCGAGCGATTAAAGCAATTTTTCCTTTGTAAGCAGCGGCATTGCTGAAATCTTCTGGCTTGCCTAATCCGGCAGGAACCAACTCACCAGTGAGCGGGCTTTCGTTGTCTAAAGAACCAACAAAGCTAGTGCTTTTAACTTGAGCATCGGTGCCGCCTTGGTGGATGAGCACTTTAGATTCGCGACCAGTTCCTACAGGAACACTAGAAATAACTTCTGTTCCAGGAGCTGTGATTTGAAGGTTGGGTCCGTATTGAGAAAAGCTCGCTCGTGTAAGTTCAGGTGTGACTGCGCCTACTGAGAAAACCGAAGGATATCCTGCAGGGAAAGAAATTTTATTCTTTTCAGAATCACCATCGTTTCCAGAGGCCGCAATTACAACAATGCCTGCGTTCTCTAAAGCTTGGCAAGCATCAGAATGAGCTCTTGAGGGAACGGGTCCACCGAGAGACATGTTGACAACGTCAACCTTCTTTTCGAGAGACCAGTTTAATCCGTTAAGAATTGCAATTGAGCTACATCCAATTCTTGAGCAAACTTTTCCGGCTAAAATTTTTGCAGCTGGAGCAACACCTACAACGCCCACGCCGTTTTCTATTCCAGCAATGGTGCCGGCTACGTGAGTTCCGTGGCCAACATCATCGAAGTATTCGTAAGGGAGTTCGCTGCCTTCTTCGCTATCAAGAATTTCTTCAAGTAGGAATGAACCCATGATTCCAGGGTTCTTGCTAAAAGGACCTTCGGATTCAGAACGATTAAGGAAACTCTTGCCTTCTAAGAAGTTTCCAGAGAGATCGGGATGTTCTTTTTCGATACCAGTGTCGATCACAGCGACTCTGATGCCTTGGCCTCGAGCTCCTGTGGCCCATGCTCCTTGGGCATCGATGGCGTTGAGTCCCCATGTTACTTCTCCGCCGTCAAGATTATCTTTGATGGCAGGTGGTGCTTGTACGAAGAATTCAGGTTCAGCGTATGCCACTAGAGGATTGCGCTGAAGTTTAGCGGCATCTTCTTTAGTGTTGACGTTGACGGAAACTAAATTAAGTCGATTCAATGATCGCACTGCGAGGGCGTTGAGTCCTAGCAAATTAATTTTGTTGCTTTTGAAGCGGGCGCCAAAGAGGTCAAAACTATTTTGAGTTGAATATTTTTGAAATTCACTTTGTACTTTCTGAACATTGTTCTCATCTTTGAATTTGACAATGTACCTCGCCGAAAATGCGGGTAATGCCACCGCCTGTGCAGCTAATGCGATTGATAATAGTTTCATATGCCCCTCCCAGTCCCTTTTCCCTAATGGCCTATATTACAAAATCTCTGAGAAAATTAAACGTTGTCAGCACATAAAAAATCTTACATAGTCGTTTTAATAACACTATGTCACATCGTCTTTACATCGTCTTAATTTCTTCACTTTTAATTTTTTCAATTTTTTATTCTCTCAATCGATCACTCAAGGCAAAAAGTTTTCTTTCGAGTGCAGATGCGAGTGATTCTAGAAGTGTCTACATTGTGAGTCCCTTCGAATGGAATCAGCTCAATCAAGATGATAAATTGTGGCCTAAAACTTTTCATCGAAATTTCCCTTTAACTCCCTTACAAAGTCCTAAAATTTACGATCAAGCACAAGCGCAATTAAAAGAACTTGATGTGAGTCCGTGGGAATTAGAGCTTATAAGATCGTGGACAGTGCTCTTAAACAGTCACCACCCCTCTGCTTTGTTAAGAGCTTTGTTAAGAGATTCCATTGAAGAAAATTCTTTCGCCAAGGCGATGAAGAGTTTTCGATATGGTGATTATCCCCGTTGTCACCTTTTTTGGTTAGAGGCACTTTTTCGTTTGGCGCAATTGAAGGAAGAGTGGAGAGCAGATATTTCAAAAATGATTTCTTCTTGCAGCGCTGGCACAGAAAGTTTTCTTTGGTTTGAAATGTTAGACACCATCAAAGCGTCCGATAAAAAAAGAACAGAGGATATGGTCGCAAAATTAGAGAAGCAGCAAGAAATTTTTGCGGAGCAAAGTTTTGGTCGTTTCTATTTAGAACAGATGATTAAACTGTTGGACTTTGCGCAGACTCATGGAAATAAGATTCAATTTGGGCCTTAAGCCAATCGATATCATCTTTGCGTGCTCGGCGTTCAATCACAATTTTGTTTTTAGGATTTTTTTTATCAGTCACTTCCATAAACCAGTGACCGCGGGTTGAGTAACGATCGTTTTGCCCATTTTCCTGGGCTTTAATGGCCGCGGTGTTGATGGCACCTTTCCAGTTTTTGATATCTAGTTCATTGAGACTTACGTCTTTTACGAGATGTTTTCCCCATTCTAAAAATAAGACTTTATTTTTAGTTTCCAAATCGTAAGTAGAATTCTTTTTTGAAATCACGACGACTTTTTCGAAAAGAAAACAAATAGCTGCAAAAATCGGGTAGAGGGCAACAACTACGGTGAAAAAAATGGCCAGTGATTTGTCGAAAAGTGCTCCTTCGCGAAGGAAGGTGTCGAAAAGAGGTTTAGCCGCATAAAACATGGTGCCCAGAAAAGTACCACCCAGAAGCATCCCCATTCCAAGGCCGAATTTTTTCTTACTGCTTTTGAGTAAAAGTTTATAATCATTGCTGGCTTTAAGGTCGGGTTCAACGGCAAAAAGTAATCCCATGAAGGGCTTTATAAATCCACTCCCACCCTTTTATCAATCGCATATCATCAACTGTGCGCCGTAAAGAGTGGTTGGAACAGAATCTGCAGGGTGCAGAGGATGTCACAAGAAATCATAGTAAGAAACCCTTCTTTTTATACGATAAAATGCGCCAATCCCGAATGTTCGGGCACCTC
>JAGNHS010000054.1 GCA_018001635.1 Pseudomonadota bacterium
GGCTTAGGTTAATGGGATAGGATTTTAGAAATCCGCTTTGGTTTATTTTTTCTTCTGTGGCTTCGAGTATCCTGTAGTGGCTTTCGCAAGTGAACTCAGGCTTATGTAGCCGTGCTTGGTCGCATGCGCGGCTTTGTTCATCATGAAGCGCACTTCGTCCACGAGCGTGACTCCAAGCGAAATTACGAATATCCATTTGATGAGTTTCAAAACAAAATTGATCATTTCCATTTCTCTTTCTGCCGATTATTAAAAATCTGGCGTTTAAAAAAGTTCTTTGACAGATTTGAAATGGGTGACTCAGCTTTGGAAGCTTTCCGTTTTTATAAGACAAAGCTAAGACTTTTTTTAGACGAACACAGTGGAACTGTGTGGAAGTCTGTGGAGTCGTAGCTCTCTTGGACGCCTCGTTGCCTTCTAAAATTTGTTTTGGGTTTCGATTACTTAACTGATACTCAGCTGTCCCTACAGCTTTGTATTGGCGGAGAGGGTGGGATTCGAACCCACGTAACCCTTGCGGATTATCCAGTTTTCAAGACTGGCGCGATCAACCGCTCTGCCACCTCTCCGAAATAATGAAATAACTTCATTAAAGCAGTGTCTTGCTGACTGGCGTCATATAAATCTTGCGTTTATATCGGCTCAGTTAGCCCCTTGGCTCGGTTGAAGCTTTTGGGCGCTGCTTGTTAGCTTTTCTAGTCCGAAGTAGCTTTTTTTGAAAGGGGCGTAAAAATTAGTTATAGCATTAGGTTCGGGCCCGACCCCTGCGAGCCCTGTGCTGTGAACCCCGCCAGGACCGGAAGGTAGCAACGGTAACAGAAGCAGGCTTTTGGCAGGTCAGTTGGGCCCTCTTATGCTTCCCAGGTGGAAGCCGAAGATGAGTTAAAATTAAGAGGATAGATGTCGTATTTAGTTTTGGCCCGAAAATATCGTCCGCAGCGTTTTGTGGATTTAGTCGGCCAAGAACACGTTGCTGTCACTCTTAAAAATGCCATTAAAGGCGATCGCACCGCTCATGCCTATCTTTTTACTGGTCCCCGTGGCGTGGGAAAAACAAGTGCCGCAAGAATTCTAGCCAAAGCGCTTCGTTGTCAAAACCCAGCTAGTGATGGTGAGCCTTGTAATGAGTGCGAATCATGTGTGGCTGTTAATCTCGGAAATAGTTTAGATGTCATTGAAATCGATGCGGCCTCCAATACGGGCGTCGATAACATTCGTGAACTTCGCGAATCCGTGGGCTTCATGGCCACGCAGGGCAAATACCGAATTTATATTATTGATGAAGTTCACATGCTTTCTACGGCGGCTTTCAATGCTCTGTTGAAAACTCTTGAAGAGCCCCCGCCTCATGTGCTTTTTGTTTTTGCCACCACTGAAATTCATAAAGTTCCTGCAACGATACTCTCTCGTTGCCAGCGTTTTGATTTTAAAAAAATTCCCCCGGCCATCATGGTTGAAAACCTTAAGGGAATTTGTGCCAAAGAAAAAATTGCCATTGATGAAAATTCCCTTAAAGCCGTAGCCATAGAGAGCGAAGGATGTTTGAGAGATGCTCAATCCTTGCTCGATCAGGCGATTGCCATTTGCGGCGAAAAAATTGAACTCGAAAATTTAGAAAAAGCTTTGGGTCTTGTATCTCGCGCAAAGTTTTTTGCACTGATCGAAGCCATATTTGAGCATAAGGCCGACAAGGCTCTTCTTCAGTGCACTGAGATGCTTGAAAATGGGATGGACCCAAAAATACTTTTGGGTCGACTCACTATTTTCTTTAGAGATCTTCATTTCTTTTATTGGACGGGACAAAGTTCACTCGACGATGCCTACACTTTGCAGATTTTTGAAAAGGGTCGAAATTCTCTGAGTGTCGATGAGGTTGTTCGGGCCTTAGACTTGTGTTTACGAACGCAAACGCAATTACCCCTTTCTGTTTTGGCCGCATTTTCTTTGGAGTCTTTGGTAGCCAAACTTTGCTTGCAGCGCCCCGCTTTGGCGGTGTCGACCAGCAGTGCTGGAGTTTCTCAGGAAGCTCCTCGATCTCAATCTTATTCTCAGCCTCAGGCCTACACTCAAACACATTCTACCAATGCGGCTGGAGTCAAAGCGAGCCCAGCCTCTACGCCAACTTCTTCTTCTAGTTCTGGCGCCGTAGCTTCACCTGCTATTTCTACAAGTGCTGTCGATCGTGGATCGCAATCACCTTTGATTCGTTTAGAGGATTATCTTCGTCAGAATAAAAATTCCTGGATTCCAGTTATTAGAAGTGTGTTGCGAATGGATTTAAATGAGCAAAAACTTGATGTCGAAGTGAAGTCTGATTTTGCTGGAAAGCGATTGGCGTCTAAGGATGGTCTTGAGCTTTTGAGGCTGATTTTTTCAATACCCAACGTAGTTGTTACTGTTGAAGGCGGCGATGAGCAAAAAAAAAACTCTTTTAAGCGTCCCGAAGACATTTTATTAGAGAAACGCCGTGAAGCTCGCGAACATGTGGCGGTGCAGGAAGCTATTAAAAGCTTTCGAGCGGTTGTCAAAGAAACAAAAGTCCTCAATGATGAGAAGCTGAAATAAGCTTTTAAGGAGTCGATATGAAATTTCCGGGTAATATGGGCGGCATGGGGCAATTGCTTCAACAAGCTCAAAAAATGCAGGCCGAAATGAAACAAGTCCAAGCTAAGTTAGCTGAAAAAGAACTCGACGTTGAAAGTGCGGGCGGACGTATAAAAATTAAAATCAACGGAAAACAAGAAATCTTAAAGATCGATATTTCAGCGGAATTAGTCGATCCCAACGACGTTGCTCTTCTGGCGGATATGGTGAAGGTGGCGGTCAATGAAGCTGTCACGACTTCTCAAAATATGGTGGCCACAGAAATGGGTCGTATTGTTCCTCCAGGATTATCGGGATTATTTTAAACGTTTGTAGAGAGTCATATTTGTGAAGTTACTTCCCTCAAGCCTTCAAATTTTAGTCGAGGAGTTTTCAAAGCTTCCCGGCGTGGGAGAGAGAAGTGCTCTTCGATATGCGCTTTCGTTAATGCGTTCTGGAAAAAATGCTTATAAGGATTTAGCTCGCGCTTTGATGGAAGTCGGTGAGAGTGTAGATTCTTGTCCTCGATGTCATTTTTGGACCGATAGTGGACATTGTCCTTTGTGTTCTAATTCACAACTTCATTCTGAAACTCTTTGCGTCGTTCGAGATTCTCCCGACGTGCTAGCTTTAGAAAAATTTCGAACTCACGGTTGGCGCTATCATGTGCTTCAAGGGTTGCTTTCGCCTCTTCAGGGAGTGGGGCCACAGCGTTTGCGTCTCAATACGCTTTTTTCTCGAATCAAAGAAGATGGCGTTAAAGAATTAATTTTAGCCCTCGATGCCACTCTTGAGGGCGATGCTACGGCTCTTTATATTCGTGATTATTTGCAGGAACATTTTCCTGAGGTCAAAATTAGCAGAACCGCTTTGGGATTGCCCGCGGGTTCCTCGGTGGAATATCTCGACCCTTCAACTCTTGAGCAGGCCCTCATGCACAGAACGGGACTTTGAGGCGATGGGTTTTTTAGTCAACGAACTTGAAACTTTAGTTTATAGAGTTATGGTTTTGAGCGATTCTCATGATTCTCTAAAAGATGTTTTTCAAGATATGTCTATGGAGGTCACCACTGAACTCAGCCCTGGGCAAAATCTTGAATGGAAGGCTGGGGTTTTTTCAAAAGATTCTATTTTTCCATTTTTTTGTGCCGCCACTTTGGGGCAGCGTGGAAAATTAAAGTGTCGGGTTCATTTTGTGGGGCACACCATAAATACAGAACAAGAAATTTTTGATTTTTGTGAAATGGCCGATTTGGTTTTGCTTGATATTCGTTTTGAGAGGCCCGATTCGGCCATATTTATTAATAAAATTCGACAAACATTAACTAAACCTTGTGCCATTAGGGGCTTTAAGGGCAGCCCCGTTCTTCCCTCGGATGAGTTACGGGCTAAGGCCCTTAGAAAATGGGCTGAAGAGCGCTTTTCTAAACTATTATTGCTCAAAGAAAATGATAAGTTGGTTCAAAGAAGTTTGGATTGGGCCTTGAGCTTTTCATAAGGCTTGGCTATGTTCAGATTCGTTTTCAGGATATTCGCTGGTAGCTCAGTTGGTAGAGCAGGTGGCTGTTAACCACCTTGTCGTAGGTTCGAGTCCTACCCAGCGAGCCATTTTTCTGCGGCAAAATCTGAATTGATTCAGATTTTGAAGCTGAAAAGGGGGAGCACTGAGCGAGCGTATATCGCGAGCGAAAAGCGCACCCTAAGTAATCTCTGCGCAAAAAAGCGCACCCTGCGCGATTTTTTTCACAACAGCATCGTTCTCAGTCACTTAAAATCAATAAAATTTAAAATAAGTTCAAACAATATTTTTCAAATAGGTTTTTGGGGTCCTTTTTAGGCTCATTAGGGGCACTTCGTTCATCAGAAAGTTTTACGCATAACGCCAGTGACCCAGTGCTAAAGACCACCCCCCCAACTACTGTAAAGTAACCATTAAAGCGCCTGTTAAATTGTATGTGAGGACTATTCAAGATGGCTTTGTCTTTTTCAAAATAGGCGAAACGATTTTTTAAATTTTTGAGCAATTCTTTATCGCTCGCATTTAAATTTTTACCCTTTTCTTTGAGCTCCATCCAAACTGCAAAACCTTCTGCAAAATCCTCTACCCAGCTTGTGTTTCCGTAATCAGAGACCCCTACAAAGTATTTCCCGTCGGCCCTTTTGTTATCTTTCATGGCTGCTCTTATATATTCCAGAGGCGGCTCGTAGTTTCCGTAGAAATGATAGAGTAACAAATGGCCAAACTCGTGTTGATTTGTATATCGGTCGGGAGCCTTTCCTTTAAAATCAAAATAACTAATAGTATCGACATTGGCATGTGCTAAAGCGTCCTCGCGCCCTTTCTTGGGCGAGCCTATGAGTTCGATGTTTTTGACTACTTCAATATGATCGCGAGGGAGCGAGCTTATAATTGATGTCATGGTTTCTTCTACATACTTATCAATGGGGCCATCAACGAGAGGGCGATGAAGTAAGGGCTTTTCAATATAAAAATTAATTGTGTGGGTTTTTTTGCCATTAGCAATAGTAGCTTCAATGATAAAGGCTTTTGTTCTTCGACCATCATTATATGTTTTTGTTAGGCGCCCCTCTTTGTTGGGCCTTTGTCCAATTAAAGTGCACCCATATTCAAAACAGTGATCAACGGGGCGTCCGGAATTTTTCCAAGTGTAATGAATGTCTTTTGGGTCTACCAGGCGATTTAGTTTTGAAACTTTTTGTAAAAGTGGTGAGCAAATTAATCCCAAAATGGCGTGGCTTTGCTTTGAAGCTATAAAAATACTTATGCCTATAAGTATTTTTATTCTAGCAAAGTTTAAGTTCATAGATTTCTTTTCGGTATTAACAAGATGACTCTTGAAGTCACTAATGAGCTTTTATTAACTTATTTGAGGCTGTCAAAGAGTTGACGCTTTGGTGCCAGCTCGTTAAAAGTTTAAAAAAAGCTTTTTAAAAGCTTATTCAAAAAACGAGTATCCAGAGGGGGTCTCAATGACATTTAAAAACAAATTTTTATTAACCGCGACTTTAGCTTTGTCTTCCATGGCTAGTGCTGTTCGCGCAGCAGAAAAAGCTCCATTGCTCGCAAAAATTGAACAAGGCGCAGGTCTTATGTTACCGCCTGAAAACAATAATGATCCAGTTTTTGTGGGTCGTGTTTTTGAAGTGACTGAAGACGGAAGTGTTTATGTGATTAGTCGTTATCTAAAAAATGGCAAAACAATTGTTAAAGAATCAAAGCCATTAACCTATAAGCAAGAAGATATTGTTGAATTCAAAAGAAGCATTAATCAATTAAAGTTGGAGCGCCCACTTGTGGTGGATGAAAATGCACCGGTTCTTTGTGACGGTGGTTTTGCGCATTTCTCGGTTGTTATCAATGGAAAGCTAACTCTTATACAAGAAAACAATGACTGCTCGCCTAATCGAGTTCGAGCTGGGCGATCTTGGTTAGAGGTTGCGGTTCTAGATGTTCTGACTGATTTACTAAAAGCTTATTACAATATTCCTCAAAAATAATTTCAATGAATCTAAGAGCCTAGAACTTTCCTGAAGTTCTAGGCTCATGACTTCTTTTTGACTCTCTTAAAATCCTAAATTCTTCCATAATTAAGTTAATGCGACGTGAGTGCTTGGGCTTAGCTTTATGTGTTTTAGTGCTTTCTTGCCAAAGAGCCCCAAAACAAAGCATGAGTATAAGAATTACTAAAAATGAATTTTCGCTTTTGGAAATACCAAATTTTTTAAACCCACAAACGATGACCACAGCAACAACTCCTTCGGCACTATCAGAGTTTAATTGTGCAGGTGTGGCTTTGGGATATAAGACGGCTCCCAATAAGGGTCTTTGTACTTTTAGCGATGCCAGTGTTGAAGGTATTGGTCATTTGGCAGGATTAGTGAGTTTTACCAAAGGCACTGCTCAGAATTTTACAATTGATAATGTTTTACTAGGCGAAGAAGTGCGTGCGTTTGCGATGGGTTTTAAAGATGCATCAAATTATGGATGTGTGAATTTAGGACCCGGTTTTAAACCCGAAGATTACGGATATTCTGAAGGTTATATTTTAGCCTCAAATGATTTTAATACGGCGTCTAATGGAGTGATTGATTTGGTCAGTGACTATAATTCCGCTACGACTCCTTATGTGAGTCATTGTGACCCAGCCATTCTTGATAAGCCTCAAACAACTACGGCTTCGCTTTTAAATAATCTGACTTCATATTGGGATTTTAACGACAATACGAATATTTCCGATCTTCAAGGAGTGAATAATTTAACGGCCAGCTCACCGAGTGCAGTTTTTAATGTCAACATTGGTGGGCGAGATGCTTTCGATTTTACTGGAAGTAATAATGGACTTTCGCTTGTTGGAAATGCGACAGCTTTTAATTTAGCGGCTGCTAGTGTAATGACAGTATCCTTTTGGATGAGAAGCGTGGGTCCAACAAGCACGGTTTTATTTTATAAAACCTCGGCAGCGAATACTGAGGGCTGGAAATTTGGTTTTGATGGTTCAGCTGATCCGCAACCTTATTTTTCCCTTGATGATTCAGTGAATAGCGCGTCTCAGTATAATATTTCGGGTACTGGTGGAATTTGTAGATTTATTAAAATTGGAACTGCGGAGGATGTTAATCAATGGTTGCACTATGTAGTAGTTGTGGATTTTAGTAATAATATTATTAAATCTTATAAAAATGGAGTTTATTGCGGGAGTCCTCCCGCGATCACTCCACACTTAAATGCTTCTTCTACTGGGGTTCTAAAGTTTGGCACTCTTCCCCCTGGTGCAACTGAATATGTTGAGTATTTGGACGAAGTCGGTATTTGGTCGCGAGAACTCTCAGCTTCTGAAGTCACTCGTCTCTATAATTCTGGAAGCGGCTTGCCCTATTCTGGTTTTTAAAATTTTTGTTTAAGAATCTTTATCCAATTAAAAAACCCCCGCTTGCTTTCGCAAACGAGGGTTTTGTTGATTCTATTTAAAAATAGATAACGATTTAGTAACGGCCACCACCGCCGCCGCCACCGAATCCACCACGGCCACCGCCGCCACCTGAGCGACCACCGCCACCGAATCCGCCGCGACCACCACCGCCGCCGCCGCCGAATCCGCCACGGCCACCGCCGCCACCACCACCGCCGTATCCACCGCGGCCACCGCCGCCGGGAGCGCGAGGAGCTTGTGGGCGAGCAGGAGAAACAGTGAGTGCGCGACCTTGAACTTCTTTTCCATTGAGTTCAGAAACAGCTGTCTCAGCTTCTGATTCAGAGCTGAGTTCTACAAAGCCAAAGCCTTTGCTACGGCCAGATGCACGGTCAGTGACAAGAGTCACTTCAGATACAGAAGGATAAGCAGCGAAAAGCTCTTTCAAATCGTTTGAGGTTACAGAATAAGATAAATTTCCAACAAATAGTTTACTCGCCATGGCGACTCCTTAAAAATGGTGAGTCGTCGCGGGCTCGAACCGCGGACCCTCTCCTTAAAAGGGAGATGCTCTACCGACTGAGCTAACGACTCACGACATCCTCTTGTAGCCGATTTTACTAGCGATTCAAGCTAAATTTCTGGAATCATGTAAAATGAAATCAAGTTAAGAGGAGATCTTTCTAAAAATGGCTGCTTCAGCAGTTTTAGAGCTCAATGGAGTTTGTAAAAGCTTTGAACAAGCGGTTTTAAGAGATCTTTCTTTTAGCATCTATCCTGGCGAAACTGTTGCCCTTGTTGGCGCTAATGGTGCCGGTAAATCGACTCTAATAAAAATGATTCTGGGTTTGGCGCGTGCTACACAGGGCGAAATAAAACTTTGGGGCGAAGCTCATCCGAATTTCAATTCCTTCGACAGAATTGGTTATTTGCCCGAATTAGCTTCGTTTTGGAATGAACTCAGTGCTTGGGAGTTTCTCGAAGCCATGGCTTCGTTGCGGGGGCGCTTTCCGGCTTCAGAATCTCGAATTTCAAATCTTTTAGAGCTCTTTGGTCTTAAAAATCGAGCCCGTAAGAAAATGGGAACTTTTAGCAAAGGAATGCTTCAAAGAACGGCTTTGGCTAATTTGTTGTTAGACGACCCTGATTTTTTAATTCTCGATGAGCCTATGAGTGGTCTCGATCCTAGGGCTCAGGGAAAATTAAGAAATATTTTAGCTATGCTCCGCGCACGCGGAAAGACCATGTTGATTTCCTCGCATTCTCTAGAAGACATAGAAAAACTTTGTACGAGGGTTATCGTATTAGAGAAAACTTATAAAGTTTTAGATGGTCCCAGCAAAACTGTGCTTCCTGATCTGCAAGAAAAGTATCAAAATTCTGAGCCATGGGATGAAGATCCATTGGGAGATGAAAATGTACTTTTATAATTGTGGGGTGTTGAGATGAACTGGCAACACATCTTAGCGCTGTCTATACTTCGAGTGAAAATTCTATTGAGGCAAAAAATTGGTTGGATGACCTTGGTTAGCGGTGGAATTTTAATTTTGGTTTCGTACATTTTTGCCAAGGTTAGTTTCATAAATCCAGAAAAGATTTTTTGGGATTTTAGTCTCGGTTTATCTTTTATAATGCAGGTTTTTTTAGCCACTTATTTGGCCTCTCATTGTTTAAAAGAAGAGCAAGATCGGCGAACTCTTCATGTTCTTTTGGCTCGAGGAGTGAGCCGTCGAGATTGGTTATTGGGAAATGGGTTAGGTCTTTGGATAGCCTTAAATTTTATGAATCTTTTTTGGTTCTTGTTGAGTTTAGCGGTTTCATTTTTGTTTTTTGATTTTGATCATAGTTTTATTCTCGTCCAAAGCCAGTTGTTACTGAGTTTTGAAATATTCTTAATTATTCCTATGACTTTTTGTTTTTCTTTATTTTTAAGGCCGGCCTTAACATGGGCACTTTCATTAGCTTCTGTATTTGTGTTGCACGATCAATCTTCACTGAAAGGGGTTCTACAAGACCCGACCGTGTCTCATATTTATCAAAACAATTTTTATAAGATTTTTTTCAAACTGATGAGCTTGCTGCCTCCTTTAGAGTGGTTCGATATTCGAATGATGGTGGGCTATGAAAGTGTTTTTTCTTGGTCTTCAACAATCTCTATGTGTGGACTGGGGCTGTTGTGGGCCGCCTTTTGGTATGTGGCTAGTGTGAGAATATTTAAGAGGATGGACCTTTAGTGGAAACTCAATTTATTTTTATGTTGGGTATCATTTTATTGCTGGGTTTGTGCTTTGGTTCCCTGGCCAATGTCTTGATTTACCGAATACCTCGCGAAATTCCTCTAGGTTTATTTAAAAAAACTAGGAGTTTTTGCCCGGCTTGTGAAAAGACAATTCCTTTTTATCACAACCTTCCGGTGATTTCGTATTTTCTACTAAAAGGAAAATGCGCTTCATGTGGGGTTAAAATTTCATCTCGTTATCCATGGGTTGAATTCTTAACGGCTTTGATTTGGTGTTTGAGTTTTACTGTTTTTTATCGCTCTCAAGAGTGGGATTTTTCTGATTGGTATTTTTATGGGCAATTGGCTGTAGAGCTTTACTTCATATATGCACTTTTTGTTATTGTTTATATCGACATCGATTTCAGAATTATCCCCGATCGCTTTAGTTGGGGGAATTGGGTTATCGCTTTGCTTTATGTTTTCATTTTTAGAGACAACACACTGGAACATGTTTTGGGTGGTGTCTTTGGTTTTGGAACTTTTTTCTTGTTAGCTTGGGGCTATGAAAAATGGCGCGGAGTTGAGGGTTTGGGCATGGGCGACGTAAAAATGATGGGCTGGCTCGGCACTTGGGTGGGCTTTTCAAGTGTTCCCTTGTTGGTGATTATAGCTTCATTGAGCGGTTCGATTGTCGGATTTTGGAATATGCGAAAATCAGGCGAGGGTATGCAAACGGCAATTCCCTTTGGTCCATTTTTAGCTCTTGGTGCTTATCTTGTGTGGCTTTATCAAAATTCTCAATTTTCTTTGCCTGGACTTCATTAAGCGCGAATGTCACAAAATGAATTTTGCAACGCGTGAAGCTATGTAATGATTCAAAAGTTAAGGTATCGTATTTATTAGGGCTGCTGCGTGCGGCGTGGGAGACGGGGAAAGCCATATGTCTATTTTTTCATTTGGCGGAAAATCACTGCTGGGCATTGATATCGGTGCCAGCGCAATCAAGGTGATTAAGGGGCAGGTATCGCGTGGAAAATTTCAAGTTCAAGAGCTTTCATCTACACCTTTGCCTTTCGGAGCCATCACTGAGCGTGGAGTTGAAGATCGAAATTTAGTTCAGGCAGCTATTAAAAATGCCATATCTTCATTTGGAACTTCGCTCGAGCATGTGGCCACTTCTGTCAAAGGAGCGGGCGTTCTCACAAAAAGAGTCGTGATGCCGAAAGTTCCTCAAAAAGAAATTGCTCAACAAGTGAAATGGGAAGCTGAACAAGTTTTCCCAACAGATATCAGCAATATTTTAATTTCCTATCTACTTTTAGGAGAGGGAACAGATGTTCCCATGGCGCCCCCTGGAACTAAGGGTTGGGATGTTTTGTTGGTTGGTGTTCAAAAAGATTCGGCCCATACCTATAAAAGTCTTGTCGATGACAGTGGTGCAAGAACAGAAGTTCTTGATGTTGATGCTTTTGCCTCTACAGATCTGCTCGCTGAACTTCTCAATTTTTCTAAAAGAGAAGCCGTGGCACTCGTGGATGTTGGAGCTACAGGCACAAGAGTGACTGTTCGTCGCAATGGAAATGTAGTTTTTTTGCGTGAATTTGGAATTGGGGGAATGGCATTTACGGAGTCAATTTCTCAAACACTAGGGCTCACGGTTCAGGATGCCGAAGCTTTAAAGCTCAACGACGGAAGTCCGCTCCCTCAAGAGGCTCATGACGCTTTGGCGGGAGTTTTTCAAAGTTGGAAAAGCGAACTTCAACAATGTGAAGATGTTTTTGTTTCCCAGTCTTCCAATGAACTCATTAAAAAATGGTACTTCTATGGTGGGGCATCGCAAACCCAGGGATTGGCCACATTTTTAAATGATGAAAGATTCCAGGGAAAAATTGTTTTTCTTCGAGGTAGTGATTATTTTGTTTCCAAAAACAAAGCGATCAGTGACGATATTATTTCGGTTTGGGGTTTGAGGTTGTTCACGGCAGCAGGATTAACCCTTAGGGGGAATAAGAAATAATGGGCGGCACGGGCGTAAATCTTATAGATCAACTGAGAGAATCTCAGCAGCAAGAATCTTTAATTATAGAAGAACAAGGCGGCGGAGGCGGTCGCGGTTTGTTTTCGTTTTTAAAAAGAAAACCCAGTTCAGGTGGAGAGTCTGTGGTTGTCAATACAGGCACACAAATGGATTCGAGAGATCGTGCCCAGTTGTTATTGTTAATCATTGGTCTCGGTTTAGTTTTTGGATCTAAGACCTATTTAACTCAAGAGCTTGCTAAAAAAACGGCCATCAAACAGGCACAGGTGGCGGAATTGCAGCAAGCCATGAACACAGAAAAGCAAAAAGCAGAGCGACTTAAATCTATCCGTGAAGAAATGTTGAAATTTGATGAGCAGGTGGCCACTCTTCAACGTAAAATTCAAAAAATTGAAGACCTCAGCGAAAACAGAAATTATATAGTTCGATCTACTGATTTTCTTGTTAGTGAAATGCCTGCAAACGTTTGGCTCACGAAACTCACATCTAAACGAGGCGCTGATGGAGAGGTCTCGCTTGAGGGCTATTCTATGAGCTTGCAAAGTGTGAGTGAGTTTATGCAAAAACTTGAGGCGACTATCTTTTTTCCAAACTGGAATCTTCAAGAAACAACCAATGAGGGAACCAAGCCTTCTGATGTGAACACTAAAGAAGGTGAAATACCTATTCCATTAGATGCTAAAAAATTTAGCGTTAAAGCAAAGCTTGTGGAGCCGCAACCATGATTAGCCGATTGCTTTTATTTTTTGCTCGAATCCCATTTTTTCTTTGGCCCTTAGTGGCTTTTGTATGGTGTTACACCATTTATAATTCTTGGCAGGAACTTGAGTACAAACCTTTGGAACAAGAAGAAATCACTTTGAGAACTCAGGTCACAAATTTAACGGCGCAAAATGCCGAAGCCGAAAAATTTGATAAAGAGCGCGATGTAAAATTAAAACTCATTAGTGATTTGGGTGCTAAATTTAATCAAACAGCAGCTAAAATTCCTAGATCTCCTAATGTTCCCCTACTTTTAAAATCATTGGCAGATATTTCAGATAGAACAGGTTTGATCTTTTCAAGCTTTAAACCTCAATCAGCGCAAACCGATGAGTTTTTAACAATCACGCCTATGGATATGACTCTCAAGGGGACCTATCCACAAATATTAAGTTTTTTAGATGCTACAGCTCATATTGAAAGAATTCTTACGCTTCGGGAGCTTGAGTTGAGTGGCGCTAAACGTCGTGGCACTGGAAGTATTATGGAAGCCAAAGCTAAGCTCTTTACGTATTACATCACGGGCAATGTAGACGGAGGAGCTTCAAAATGAAGCTAGTTGGAATCTTCTTCGTCATTCTTTTGACATTCATTAATGGAAGAATTTTTGCTCAAGAAGACAATACTGATTATGTTTTTAACCCACTCAAAGTTAAAAGAGATCCTTTTTTACCTCCCGATAAACTCTTTGCTGCGAAAACCAATGAACTTTTAGTTTACGAACTTAATGAAATGAATTTAGTCGCTATTTTAACGGGTATGGGAACGCCTCGAGCCATGTTAATGCTTCCCTCTGGAAACACCCATACGGTTCAACGTGGAGATGCTATTGGGCGAAATCGTGGACGCGTTCATCAAATTACTCATAATGAATTAATCGTCAAAGAAATGTACAAAGATTATAAAAATCGTACAAAAACTAATCTTACACATCTAAAACTTGCTGACTAATTAGTTATACTTAGAGAGCAGGGGGAGCCACATCATGTTTCAGCGGCTTTTTTCATTTCTATTTATTTTTTCGTTAATTAGTTTTAGTCCATTATTTGCTCAAGATGATTTGATTAAAGAAATTGATGCTCTTAATGATAATCCTGATGCTGCTTCGGGTCCGGATAGATCGGCTCCTTCTTCGGGTTCAAGTAATATTGAAGATCTTCCAGTAGACGACACTCCTCGAGATGAACCTGCAGTGGCTACTGAAGACAACGTTCTTCAAGGTCCATTGAGCGGTGAGATCGACAATTCTCAAGCCAACATCACGGATATGAACTTTCGACAATTAAGTGATCGAGTTCGCTTAGTCGTCAATTCTACTCGTGCGCCAGATTTTAAAAGAGAGCTTCGTAAACAGCGTCGTCAAGTTGTGCTCGAACTCAGTAATTCAAAATTAGCCAAAACTTTCTTAAAAAGAGCCTTGGATACAGGAGAATTCGAAGGCCCAGTCGCATTGGTTCAAGCTTTTGATACTAAAGCCGGACAAGACAATAATGTGAAATTACTTTTCCAATTGCGAGATTTGATCGAACCTACGATATCTCGTTCAGGAAATAATCTATTAATAGATTTTCCAATGGTTTTAAAAGATGGAGTGATTTTTCGGACTCGAAATGCAGAAGCTCCAAAGCCTGAACTTTTTTTAACCATCAACGACACTTCAGCCTTTAAAGGCTCTCGTATCAATTTGAATGTGAAAGACGCGCCCTTGCCAGATGTTTTGAACTTTCTTTCAAAAGCATCAGGGCAAAACTTTGTTCTGGCTGAAGGTGGAACAACAAAGGTCACTCTCAACGTGAAGAATATTCCATGGGATCAAGTGCTGGCGATTATTCTTGTGAATGCGGAATTGGGATATCAAAGAGTGGGCAACACTTATCGAATCGCAAAAATTTCATCACTTAAAATGGAGTTGGAAGATGCGGCCAAAAGTGCAGATAACGAGAAAAAACTTCAACCCATTGAAACTCGTTTGTTCACTTTAAGCTATCTCAGTGCCAAAGATGCTCGTGGATCTATTGAAAAACTACTTAAAGACACTTCAAGAGAAAATGCGACCATCGATGAGCGAACGAATAGTTTGGTAGTCACCGGTTTTTCTGAAAACGTTGAGCGAATTTCACGTTTTTTAAACTCAGTTGACCGACAAACTCCTCAAGTTCAAATCGATGCGCGAATCGTGGAAACTTCCGATAAACTCGATCGAAAAATTCAATGGAATCTTTCGGCCGAAGGTATGAATTTGAAGAAAATCGGTGTTCAAAGAATTACAACTGGCGCGAATCCTCCCTCTCCAAACCTCAACACACAAGGAATTTGGGGTAAGAGTCCTAATTTGGATGACATCGATATGTTGATAAGTGCCAATGACACTGACACCAAAACCAAGGTTATTGCGGCACCTCGAGTGGTCGTGGCCAACAATCAAGAAGCCAATCTCTTTCAGGGTTCTGAAGTTTTGGTGCTTGTTCCCGATAAAGAGGGAACCAACACTACAAAAACTTACGATTACACTTTAGATCTTAAGGTGACTCCTCAAGTGACCAATGATGGATATGTTTTGCTTAATCTCAACCTTAAGCGAGATACACCTTCGACACAGGTTCAAGCCGAACAAGCTAAAGATCGTCGGGGTATCGTGACTAAGATGTTAGTGAAGAGCGGAGAAACTTCAGTTATTGGTGGATTGTATATCGACGACAATTCCAACACTCGTGCGGGAATTCCGTTTTTTAAAGATTTGCCTATTATTGGCGTTCTTTTTGAAAACCAATTCAATAAAATCAAAGAACGTAAAGAGTTGTTGATGTTCTTATCTCCGAAAATTCTCAACGAAGAGGCTTCTTTGGTAAGAGCTAGCGCCAACAGCATCCCGGCTAAAGATCTGTAATTTGACCGCGTTCTGGTTGCGCTCATCGCTCGCGACAAACGCTCGCTCGTTGCTCACCCTTGAAGGCGTCAAATTACAAAGCAGTTTGTAATTTGAACGCGTTCAAATTACTGGCGTGTGAATAAGCTGAATCTTCGTAGAATAGAGTTATGAGCATTTTCTACGTTCAAATGGCTTTTAACTTAATATGTTGTTATTGGGTCTTTCGATCTTTTACGGTTGAGCGAAGGATTCGCCGTTTGATGGCCGAAGTGGCCTCCCTGAGGATGGATCATCACGATAGCAATTCTAGCTCCTTTATTAGCCAAGAACCTCGTATGGAAGTCAGCACAACTACAATTTCTGAAAAAGTTGTGGGCAAAGAAATTCGAGTTCTCGATACTTATGATACGGCTAAGCAGTTGATAAAAGAAGGAAAAGACCTCAGCAAGGTGGCTGCATTAACGGGGATTTCTGTCTCCGAACTTCGATTATTGGATAAATTTGAAAGCCGAGATCTCTAATTTTTCTTGCAGAGTATTAACCGGCTTATAGTGGTCCTTTGTCTAATTTATTGACAGCTAGGATAGTTATGACTATGTGCATATAAATCATGCGCTGGCCAACATCAGAAGAGTTTTTAGTCATCGGAGTAGTTATTTTGGGCCTGGTGCTGTTTGAGATGGGTCCTAAGCTACTTAACGTGCTGAAAAATCGGCGTAAATCCGATTCTTAAGCATCTTATGGGTTTGGAGTTAGATATTTTTTTTGACGCGACCACTTGAAGCGTTGCGAAAGGGTGTCTAGTCTCGGGAAAACGTAATCCTGGGATCCATGAAGATCTTAGGGCAGAGAGAAAGGGTATGAGGGGGATAAAGATGAGCGAAGGTATAAACAATATGGAAGTTCAAGATACGAAAAATCAAACTGTAGGTAATGCAAACAATGTTGCTGGCGTGGTTTCTGCGCCTGTAGCGGTGACTTCAAGTGAAAAAGGTAAATTCACTAAAGTCATTAAGCGTTATCAGAATCGTAAGCTCTATGACACACATCAGAGCTGCTACGTCACTTTAGACGAAATTGCAGACATGATTGTGCGTGGAGAAGAAGTGATGGTTATTGATAACCGAACTAAGAAAGATATTACATCGAGCACTTTGACTCAGATTATCTTTGAAAAGCAAAAGCGTTCAAAGACTGTAATCCCAGTGCTAACTCTTCGCGACATCATTCAAGTTGGTGGCGGAACATTCTCTGGCTTCTTGGCTAAAACCTCAGAATCTGGAAATTCAATTCTAAGCAAAGCTAAGGCTGACCTTGAGCGTTCATTCTCAGTGACTGAGAACCTACGTGGCGCTTTTCAAGTGACACAGCGATCCGCTGAAGACCTCAAGAAGGCTATTAATGACCGCGTTGCTTCTTCAAGCGGTAAAGGTGCTGATGCCCTCAATGCAGCACAAGCCCAGCTTCAAAATTTGAGCAATCAATTGGTTAACATTGAAAAGCTCATTGATGCAGCTGAAGCTCGTAACAGCGGTAACGCTTAAGTCGTCTAAGAATTTCCCTTCAAAGAATATAAGGACCCTATCTAGCCCTAAAAGGCTAGATAGGGTTTTTTCATTTAAAGGGAGTTTTTTATGATTTCATTCAAATCATTGCGAATTTCAGGATTGTTCAATGCAGCTTTATGCTTCTCCATTAACTTGGCTATGGATTCTTGAAATTGGTTGCGACGCTCTTCGTGGCGTTCCATAGCGTAATTAAAAAGTTCTTCAAGATTATGGAATTCATCGGCTTTGCGAAGATGCATTCGAATTTTAGTTTTCCCGTCGGCAAATTCTTTAAGTCGGGTTTTAAGTGAAAACAGTGGGCCTGCGATTTGATGAGTTAAATAGAGCCCAGAAATAAACAAAAGAAGAATTAGAGAAATCATAGCCACTAACATCAGGGCCACAATAAGGCGAAACTCTCGACGAAGCTGAATAACGGTTTCGGGAAGTTGTTTAAGGGCACCGTTGATGAGCATGTCGTAATTAAGATTGATAAAAAATAAAAAAGTTCCAACGAATAAGGTGATGAGCAGACCGTTGACTAAGCAAAGGCGTAGGGTGAAGCGGTATTGAAAATCTTTTTCAATAACAAGGCGTGGTCGACGTCTTTGAATACTCATGCTGGGCACTCCTCTAGTGCGGCTGCAGTCGCGTGCAACCTAGCTAGGAAATAGTATAACCCAGGTGGCTCTAAAAGCTCGCGAATATTTGTTTCTCTTGGGTGTTCAAATTTTTGATCGAGACTTTCAAGCGTTGAGCCAGGCTGATTGAGATTTTCAAAAGGGCCCCCTTCGCCAAGTTTAGCATGGGCTCTAAAAAAACCGCCTACGGGGCATCCATTGACTAAGTAGAGAACAGGTTCGGCGCTCCGGATTTGGCCTCCTTCGTTGAGAACAAAAGAGCTTGTGATTCCTTCTTGAACAATAACATTGGTTACAGGAACAGATTCTTTTCCTTTCCTCATTTTTCTTTTAATTTGTGAGGCGGCTTGATTAATTTCATCACGGTTTCTAAAGCTTAGGACTCCCATGCCGTAAGTGCCCGCGTCGTTTTTCAAATAAAGAAAGGGTTCTTGGGTGTAGCCTCTTTTTTTGTATTCTTCTTTAAGCCGATCCAAAGTGTTGTTGAGTTCTTGAGTAATAAATTTAATATCGGCTTCGCGATCAAAATCTAAATTATTATAAGAAACGGTGAGGGGTCTGAGCATCCAAGGATCAAAAGACGGGAGCATCTTTTGAATTTTAGTGAGAAGTGAATCTACAATTTCAAAGTGAGTCGATTTTTTTCTTTTATACCAACCTAGATTGGGGCTTGGATAAATTGGAATTTGCACACCTTCGAGTGCCTTCAGTAAGCCTCCGCTTAAATCATGATTGAGAAGTATCATTTGAACATCGGAGAGGGCTTCTTCTGAGGGAAGATAATTTAATGTTTTTCCGTTTTTCAAAGAAATGGACCAAGCCTTGGGAATCGGAGGGCCTGACCACATCAATTTTACGTGCGCACCTGCTGCCTCAAGAATGTCGATAATTCCTGTTAAATTTTCAAGATAACCCAAATTATTTGTATGAGCTTCGGGCACTAGACAAAGAGACCAAGGCGATGATTTTTGAATTTTTGCACTCAAAAATTCACGCATTTTTTCTGAAGCCTTAGTTTTCTCGAGCTGATTGAGATTGTTAAAACCGGCTGGAAAAAGATTAACGTCAACTGCGCAAACCTTACATCCAGAATCTCGAATATCCATCGACGCATAAATAGGAAGACCGCAACAGGGCTCTATTCCTTCAAGGATTTTTAGAGCTTCGGGGATTGATTTACTGATTTCGCATTCCATTGTTTGTGGATCTCTTCTCCTAGCAACTCTAGTTCAGGCAATGCGATTTGTCTTATGGAGAGGCGCGGCAATTCTGCTAAGGGGTGCTTTTGGGTCCACGAAGAGGCTTGGGCTCTTATCTTGGATTCTTCTTGCCATTCGTAAAATATTTGAGCTCCTCTTTTAACTCCAAAATGGTGAGATAAATTTTCTGCTGAAAGGGGAGAGCTTTGGGGTAAACAGCGATTGAAGAGAATATTGAAAACACATTGAGGGTATCGAATTCTCAATTCCTTATGGCGAAGTTGGGCTTCGTTGACGGGATCGTTTTCTAAGCTAGACACTAAAACATAAACACTATTGGGTCCCGAAAAAAGTGCATCAGCGCGCTGAGCAGTTTCTTTAAGTGACTCATAAAC
>JAGNHS010000055.1 GCA_018001635.1 Pseudomonadota bacterium
GTATAAAACTATTGATGCTATAGAAATTATATATTTTCGCCGTTTGTGCTGATTTGTTAGTTCTCAATTACGAATTTGTAGTTGTTTAAAAAGATAAACTTTTTGATCCACAATTCGAAGGAGACAATAAATGAAATTACTAACACTAGCATTGTTGAGTTTAAGTGTGGGCGTAGCTCCACTCTTAAGAGCAGCAGAAAATGATAAAATGTTGGGGCCAAGCACCACTATAGTATTCGATCGAGATACGGCCACGCTGAGTGCAGATTCTAAGACTAAGTTGCATGAGCTCATTGCCGAAGCCGAAAAAAAGGGCGGGATTCATGAAGTTCAGGTGGCTGTTTGGTCTGATAAGGCCTTACCGCAAACTGACACTGAACTTTCAAGGCAAGATAGATCTTTAGCCCATAAACGAGCTATTGCCATAAAGGACTACTTAAAGAAGCCGCTTAAAGTGGGAGATATTGATATTTACAATATGTCTGAAAAAGCCAGTTGGTTAGCTCGTTCGTTTAATTCTAGCGACGCTCAGCTCAAAGAAGAGATGGCACGTGGCGGAAAAAAAGTTATGAGCAACGAAGAATTCCAAACCTTCAAGGTTAATGGAGAACCCTCAAAGGCCGTTATTCAAGTTATTTCGAAAAAAAATAGAAGCTAAGAATACTTGAGGCCTTTATATAGGCGGGGTGAATTAATTTAGGTAGATGGAAACAATTCACCTCGTCTATATTTTTTAATAAAGATCTTTTTAGGAAACCGTTTTAATCCAATCCTTCAAATTATAATAAGTCGTCACTTGGCAGATAAGTCCATCTCGGAGCTCAAAAAGACTCGCCGCTGGAATTCTGTATTTTTGCCCCCGAGCCTCTGGTAAATCGCCATCCGTTTTTAAATAAACACCATTCACAATAAATTTTGCAGAATAGTTATTTCCGCCATCACTCATAATTACAATATTTTCTAAGTTTTCTTTATAGTGATCATTCATGTAATGGAGAAAACTTTTAAAAGTTTCTTTTCCGTTTTTGGCTTGGCCTTCGTTGGGATTATGAATAAATTCTGGATGAAGGCAGGAAAGCATTCCCTCAACATCTTGTGTGTTAAAAGCTTGGTAGTATTTTTCGATCAGTCCTTTGTGATTCATGATGAGTAGAATTTAACTCAAGAGATTTTTAATGTACATATGCTCTTGCTCGAAGAAGATTTGAAAGAGATATGAATAATAAGAGGGCTCCAAAAATTGCGGCTGGCGCCCAGGGAATCCAATTGAACGGGAGCTGACTGGAGCTAGGGTTATCGAGCATGGCCATCGAAGGATCTGCGGGGTCATAAAGAACAGCTACAGGATATGAGGGTGGAGGTTTTACGATGTTATATGTACTCACAAAATAGTTTGAAAGAAATCGATCTTTAAATTGAATGCTTTTATCGCCCACTTGAAACTCAACGATAGGTTGCCAGTGAAGTTTTTTTGGGGCAGTTCCAATCAAAGCTTTCGGACCCATATTGACGAGCACATAGTCGACAATCTTCCCATCAATTTTTTGCCCATGTCTAATGAGATGATAGGGCACTTTCCCAGTGGAGTAGGCAAAGTACAAAAGCCCAATCCCTATTAAAGCACATGCGATGTTGAGCCATTTTCTAATTTGGGGAATTCGATTGCTTATCCATTCTACTCTTGGGTCCATAATCTGGATTTGAGCATAACATAAATAGATTTTTTGACTGGCGCTAAGTTGGAAGCTTACAGTTTTTTAGCTAAAGGCGTAGCACTAGAGAGTTTTTGCTTTTTGTCATATCGCCTTCTTGAGGGACTCTAATGATTTTAAAATCGACTTAGAATCAATCAGATCTCCAATGACAAAGCGGTGAAGTACACTCCCAATCAATGTTTGATAGGGCACTCCCAGTCTATCGGCTTCGGTTTTAAGGTCGGCTAAATCAGAGCCATCGATTCTAAGGCTAACGGGAACCTTGGCAGCGTTTGGATCAACTTTCACTTTTCCGGGGCGCTTCTTTAGTTTGCTTAGGTCATATTCCTTTTTCATAATCTCTTCTTTCCTTGGGGGTCGCTTTGCGAGCTGAAATAATTCGGATCACTTTGCCATCTTCTCTTTCGCAATAAACAACCAATAAAACCTTTGATCGAGTAGTGCGGCCAATGCGAATGTAACGGTCTTCGTTCTCGCTGTGCTCCTCGTCAAAGAACTCAATAGCCCGAGGGTCTGTCCAAATCGTTTGAGCCTCGTCAAACCAAATAGAGTGCTGTTTAAAGTTCTTTTTGTTCTTGAGAGGATCCCATTCGTAATGTTGCTTACTATTTTCATTGTATGACATTGTATATACATTGTCAACATCAGCTTTGGGGGGCTTAGCTTTGCTGTCCTTCATTCTCAGCACCTTACAAAATTCGTGCCGTAAAAATGCAAGTCCGGGAGTTCGTGAAGTTTCGAAAAATGGTCGGCGTGGCGATTTCTCGCTAATCCGACAAAACTTCAAGTAGTTAGGTTTGCTTGTGCCTTGTTTGTGACCAAACGCAGTGACGGCAGGTGATGAACCTGCGGTTTGGGGGCTTTGAAAGTAAAAAGCTTTAGGGCTTCGGTTGCACCTTCGATCTCGATACCCGCAAGTCGTACATAGCACTGCATGGTTTTTAAATCCTTCCAGCCGCAAATCTTCATCACGCGGGCTGCTTCGACTCCGTTCCTGAGCATTTGCGTTGCAAAGCAAGCGCGTAGTGCGTGGAACTTTATCGAGGGTAAGCCTTGTAGAAAGCAGAATTGCCTGAGCACTTTGGCCTGACAGCCTTTTTCCCACTCACGGCTTCGCTCAAAGACAAGCTCGCCATTGCCAGTGTTCTTTTGTTGCTCACGGAGAACAACTTCTAGCTCACTCGATATGGGAACATGTCTCCAGTAACCAGCCTTTGTGGATTTAAACTCTTGTCTTTTGCCGTTGTAAGAACGCGTAACGGAAATACTTTTGTTTTCAAAGTCTACATCCTTCCAGTGCAAGGCATACAGCTCGCCACTTCGCATTCCTGTTAGGAGTGCCGTGGCCCAGACATAGCGCCAAGAATGTTTATCCTCATAGGCTTTTGAGATCAGCCATGTGATCTCAGCATGCGTAAGAATCTCGGGCTTTTTCTCATCCTCTTTTTTAAGCACCACTTCAAGCGTTGGGCTTCTCATCAAAGCTGGTAGTAGCCCACTTTGAATGCCGTAATCAAAGATTGTTCTAAGCACAGTTCTAATTCGCCGCATGTGTTTAAAGCTGCGGCCCTTGGCCTTCATTGCTTCAAACACGTTTACGACTGCGAAGGTATTTAAATCCAGTGCGGGTCGTTTGAGATAATCCCCAAACCACATTTTGATGGATGATAAATACTCATCGTGAACCAGTTGCGTGCGTAGATTGTTGTCCACTTTTACTTTTTGTTCATACGCATACCAGCCGCTTAGAAGATCGCAAAAAAGAATTCCGCGTGATTCTAAATCTCTTAGCTCACGCTCACATTCTTTTTTAAGTTTTGCTTCTATACGCTGGGCTTCGGCCTCATTTTTAATTCGGCCAACGTGTTTGCTCACACGAAGTTGTGCATTTTGTTTTGATCTGACAAACACGCGGACAGCATAGGTCGTAACGTCATTATCAATTTGTTTTGTAATCATAGAAAAGATCTCCTTGTTGTGAGACTTTCCAGATGACGATCCAATTCTTGTTTATTGAAACGCAAACAACGCCCGAGTTTTGTGAACGGGATTTGTCTGCGATAAACAAGGTTTCTAAGAGCTCCCACGGATGAAAGTCTTAAATAAACTGCTGCCTCATGCGCATCTAACCACCTCAAGTTTTCAAAGAACACGGACTCTTTTTGTTTTAATTCCTCATTTTTTCTTTCTCTAGTCTTTTGTATTTCTATTTCTCTCACTTTGACTTGGCTCCCCAATATTAATCCGCCCGCCGCCATTTACCCCAGCGAACTGACTCCACTAACTCGTTAACATATGCAATATGTAGAGTTGGTGGAGTCAGTTCGCGACCCAGGGGGAAATAAGGCGGGCGGAAGTTCTTCTAACGATTTAAAATTCTTTTAGAATTTCTGTTTATGTCTTCTTCTTTATGACGTTGGAAAACTCAGCATGAGACCGCTGAGAGTTGGGATAATCAGAAGCCTCACTTTTCTGCATTTCCTTTTCCTGTGAGACATAAACATTCACGATGGGTGATGTTTTGGGCGCATAGCTGCGTCTGTATTTTTCCCTCCATTTCCTGCGCAGGTACACCGACCTCCAAAAACATTTAGGACATCTCCTGTATTGGTAAGACATATGGGTTGCACTTCCTTTCTGGGCTAACGGCGGCCCACTTACATAGGTGCAAGGACAGTGAAGTGCGGGCCAAAACGACTTAAGTGCCTGTAATTTTGAGCTAATCAGTAATTTTAGGTGACATTGATTGCTTCAAAAGAAAGGTCGGAAATCCGACTTCCGACCCTAAAACAGGTGGAATTCCGACCTTTTTGAGGGTGGGGATCGGGCTGTTTTTGTATCGGTGAGTCACTGCATTGGTAAAGAATCTTGGCTAGTTACCCGAAAACTCATTGATGGCAATTCCTGATTATCAAACACTTATGTTACCAATCTTGAAGTCCGTTGGAAGCCGAAGCGTTTCTGATGCCAAAGCCGTGATTGCCGATATGGTTAAGGAATTTAAATTAACCGAAGATGAAGTTGCTCAACTTCTGCCAAGCAAAACACAGACCGTAATTAATAACCGTGTTTACTGGGCATTGGTCTATTTGGTGAAAGCTGGTTTGGTTTCGCGTCCTGATCGCGGAAAATACGTTGTTACAGATGAGGGCAAGAAAGTTCTAAGTAATAGTCCATCAAAGATAGACGTAAAATTTTTGAATCAGTTTGAAAGTTTTCAGGACTTCAAAGCTCTTAAGGGCACTCGTTCGCAGGCAAAGGCAGTGGTTGAAGAGCAGGATTTGGAAAAAGATCCCCTTGAAGCTCTGGAAGCAAGCTATGATCGCCTCGCTGGCGCTACTGAGGACGAAGTTCTAGCGCAAGTCAGAAGTATTTCGCCAAGTGAGTTTGAAATTCTTGTCGTCGAATTACTGAAGAATATGGGATACGGTGCTGCTGGTTTAGAATCAGTCGTTCGTACTGGAAAATCTGGCGATGGTGGTATCGATGGTGAGATAAGCCAAGATCCTCTTGGTCTCGATATGATTTACATTCAAGCAAAAAAATATCAAGAAGGTTCTGGAGTAGGCAGGCCAGCCTTGCAGCAATTTGTTGGTTCCTTAAATGAGAGGAAAGCTAGCAAGGGAATTTTCATCACAACCTCTCATTTCTCCCAAGATGCTAAAGATTACATTAACAAAATCGATATTCGAGTTATTCTTATCGATGGGGAACGACTTGCTGAGCTGATGTACGAGTATGGGGTTGGTGTGCAAGAAGAAAAGATTTTTAGAGTTAAAAAAATTGACTTAGATTTCTTCGAAAATCTAGAGAGCTAAGTTCATCAAGAAAATTGTCAGATTTTAGTATTTTTTAGGAAAAAATAAGGGATAAACTTTTATGGATAAAAAGACATTTTCACAAAGTACGCACATTATAAACGATCCGATTCATGGGGTGATGGAGTTCACTAGAGAAGATAAAGATCTGATAAAGCCAATTATTGATTCTCCGCTATTTCAACGATTGAGGCACATAAAGCAACTTGGGTTGACGGATCTGGTGTTTCCTGGGGCAGTACACACAAGATTCAATCACTCTCTAGGCGCTTGTTTTCTGGCGCAGAAGATTGCTTCGCACTTGCAACTTACTAACAAAGATCGAAGTATCGTTTTACTTTCAGCACTTTTGCATGACATTGGGCACGGGCCATTCTCGCATGCATTTGAACAACTTTTAAAAGACCATGTAGGTAAAGTACTCATGGACCATGAAGAATGGACAGACTTTTTTCTTGGTGAATTGATCGATGATGGGAGACTTGATCTAAAAAAAGAAGACCTGGCTGCTGTTTTAGCTGCAATCAAACATGACTCGGCAGCTTGTTTAAAGCCGGTTCTAGCGGACATTGTTTCTTCGCAAATGGATTGCGATCGATTGGACTACCTTTTGCGGGATAGTCACTTTTGTGGAGTTTCGTATGGAAACTTTGATTTAAACTGGCTTATTGCCAGTATGAAAAGCATTGTCGAGTCAAAAAAAACTCCACGGCTGGGGATTACTAAAAAAGGAGTTGGATCGGTAGAACAGCTTCTAATTGCAAGAAGACTAATGACCCAAAATGTCTATTATAACGGTAAGGTTAAGGCTGCTGAAAACCTTCTAATCGAGTTTTTAAACTCGCTAATGTTCGATTTGAAGCCTAGGGGAATCTTGGGCGTCAGTCATTTTCTCTTGAATTATTTGATGGCGATTAGAGATTTACGATTAGTTGCTGAGAATAAATCGAAGTCTCAGTTAAGAAAGGAATTGAAGCAATTCGCTAGAAAAAACTTTAAAACTTACAAAATGCTAACTGATAGTGACGTTTGGATGGCAATTAGAGCAGTTGTGCAGAACCCTAGCGGCTTTACCAAGAAAACAAAAAGAATCGCTGAGTGTCTCTATTATAGAAAGCTTCCTGAAGTTATTAGTATTGAAAGTTCCGCCGTTGAAGGAGCAAGTTATTTTGTAAATACATTCAGGAATGAGAATAAACTCGAAAACTGGGAAGTGAGGGTTTTGGATTTGCCAGTGAAGTCGTATAAGGCAGAGGATTCACCAGTATTAATTCAGCATAAGAATTCAACTAGAACACTTTCTTCCAGTTCTTTCTTGATTGGTTCAGTAACAGACGCGACAGAAAAGGTTTGCTTTATTAGTGTAGCTGATGGAATAGAATCTAAAAGTTTAAAGAGGCTTCTCTCCAAAAAGCATTACATGCTTGGTGACTGATCCATTGATGTGGTGTGGAGAGGTAAGTGATCATGTAATAAAACTGATAATAAACTGCGACACCTTAAGAAAACTAGGTTGCGTTGAATCACTGATTTTTTTATTATCGATCTAACTCATACTGTCTGAAGCAACTGCAGCTTCAATAAGAATCATCCTAATTACAGCTATTGGGTTTCTACTTTCTTTTCGTGTGTGGTTCATGGAATTTAATAATTGGTTCAATTCTTTCAAAGGAATTTTCTGCAAAAATCAATCCCTGACTATGCTCAAGTCGGCCAAGCCAGTCTTCATGACGAAAGCCACCTCCAAGGAAGTCTTTTTCAGAGATAACCGTCCAAAAAATCCCTAATTTATTTTGTGTAAGAAACTGAGAAAATCTTTCTTTTTGAACTACAATACCGCTAGGTTCATGTGATAAATCGAAAGCAACTATAGAACCCTCGTTATCAACAAAGTGGCCGTCAATTTTACCATAGTTTAAACCCATACCTTGGAGGATAGTTCCATTAGGGATGGAAATGTCCATTGAGTCGTCCATTGAGCAGTCATAGGTTCCACTTTCATAAAGATAGCCTTCATTGGTTATTATGAATTTAAATGGGATTCTAGCTTCTGATTGCCAATCATTAGATCGGACGACTTGCTTATAGTAATCGCTCCATCCAAATTCACCGAAGTGGGGATTCGTTGTGTCCCTATTCTCTGGCATCCATCGACCAATAAAATCTGTTTCTTTCAGGAACTTCTTTACTTTACTTAAGTCTTCAATATGAAAGAGATAGGAATTTATAACATAAAAAATAGACTTTCTTTTTTCATCAAACTTCTCTTTTTCGGGAGGAGTTAGCTCTTCAAAGTTGTAGTGCCCCTCAATCAGTAACCATTCATTTGATAGTTTGTCTTGAATTGAGACCAAATCTTCTAGTTCAATTAAATCACTTTGATCCTTGAGCCATGCAACAAGATCCCCGCCAGCAGGAATTACACTCGATCTAAACTCAAGTCCTAGTTTTTTCTCTAAATATGGACGATCATTTTTTGAGCGAATCAAAATTGTTGGGTCAATGTGATCGATATAGGTTAGCTGCGATATATGTAAAAATTCATCTCCATCATAGTCGTAGATAGGTTTGAATTTAAAGTTATCAAAAAACAGAGACACTGCTTCAAAATAAGCGAGCCATTGATATTTTTTTCCAATACGCTCGACTTTATGAGGGCTTCGGCCAGAATTACGATGATAATTCACTCGTCTATCATGCGCACCAAACATATTTATATTGTACATTTGTAAAGAGCGCCAAAGCACATAACGCTGTAAAAATTCAGATTGTATATGTCTTTCTTCGCGAGTGGAGTTTTTGTTTTGAAGGTAAGGATCAATAACATTTTTAAATGTTTTCTTTTCGCATTTAGTAAGTTTAGATACGATGTGCTCTTTTAATTTTGAAATGATAGAAAGTTTTAACTCAACTTCTTCTTTGTTAGCGCGATCTTTGTCCCAAGATTTCATTCTTTCCAAAAGTTGATAATTTTCTGCTGCTTTGGAGTAAATCTTGTAGGGCTCTTTAGCGTCTTTTGACAATTTCCTAAAAAATGCCTTCTCTATGTCTTTGACACTGATAATATTCTCATCAATCCAAGGAAGTGTTTTATTGTCTCCACTTAAAACATACCGTGAAAAATCCCCAAAATCTAAAACCGAGGATTTGATTTCATGAACTCCCCATTTTTTACTGTAAGGATCATTTTTAGGATAGTCTCCAACTTTTCTTACTAAATGTTTTTTCGTAGGAACCTTCGGCAATCTGTATCCGAATGGATGTTCACATTTTTCCCACTGCACAAACTTAAGTGGCACTTTCTTTTCTTCGCACAACTTTAGAATGTTTCTTGCATAATACTGAACTAAAAAATTTAATGGTGGCTTAGCTTTAAAAAAAGTTGAATAAATACATCTGGCAACTTTATCAAGCTCTAAAAGATTTATTGATCGTATTGAAGCGCCATAGGTAGCAATTAAAATTCGCTCAATAATGTACAGATCATCAACTTTTGAGAAATAAGAAATCAGTTCCAGTGAAATCAATAAGTTTTCGCTAAGAATTTTTGCAAGAGCCTTGGTAGCCCTATCGCGAAGAAATCTATTCGAGCTTGTTAAAAACCAAGATAAAGTAAAAGATAATAGCCTAATGGATTCAGGGGGGATTTTATCCTTTTCCATATCAATCCAGCCCCAGTTGATAACTAGGTCAGTGATTCCTCCATCCTCAGATGGAGTTGAGTAGTCGTGATTGATGAATAGTGTCCATAAATAATCTCGCTGAGCCATATTCTTTTTAGAAAGAATCGAACTCAAGAAGTCTGCATTTAGAGGATGGTTGGGCACGCTCGACAATGAAATCAGGTTCTTTAAAACTAGAGGAATAAAGCTATCAAAGTCTTGCTTAAGAAATCTATTGAAGTATTTAAGTACGGTTGATCTATCGATGATGGTTTTAGGATCTCGCCATATTAGGCTATCAAGATAGCCTCTGATATAAGTGTAATTTAAATTAGTAGGATGATGTTTGGGCAGATACTCTAAGAGATCAACCCCCTTGCTGCGCTCAGGAACTTGGCAAGACATTGCCAAGATCAATCCTTCGAACAAATAGTTCTTTTCAAACAATTTCTTTAGCTCAGGGGCTTCTAAATCAAGAGTCTTCTTTTCCTTATCGAAATATTTATTCATTAGGTATCGAACAATGAGGTGATCGGAAAACTTTTGATAAGAAAAGCGAATGACTTCTTCTTTTACTTCATAGTGGCCATCTTTAATAAGTAGTCCTTCGTTTATCATTTCTTGTAACAAACCATCCTGAAGATTGTATTTTACCGTGATCACCTGTGCATGAGTTTGAGCATCTTGAAGAGTTAGGTAGTCTTGGGCTTTGCCTGCCATATCTTCTGCTATCAATTTGGCAACTGCCCAAGTTGGCTTGATCGTTGTTTTGTAGTTCAGTTTTAAGCTTATGATGTCAGTGTCGATTTTATAAAAAAACTTTTCAATAATGTCTTTCATCCCTTTGTGACCACGATATGGGCCAGTTTCTTTTCCCCCGTGAATAGTTTTACAGTATACCTGTAGAAAAAGTGGGTTTGAAAATTCTGAGACGAGAGGGATTTCGTGATACTTAATCTGGTAGTGGCTAAAATATTCCTTTACCGCGATTAAAAGACTGTTTTGAAAACCGTTATGAGTGAGTTCGACAATGTACGGTTCGATTTTGGATAAGTCAAAAAAGAATTCATAGGTAGATCGACAACTAAGGCACACTGAAAGAAATCTTGAACTTTTAACTGAGCCTACGAAGGAATTAAGCTGTTTCTTCCAAACATTTATTCCCTCTCCTTCATTAACAGCATCTACTACCAGTAAAACACGCTCATTAAATAAGTTAGATGCTTCCTGGATATATTTTAAAAAACTTTCTTTTGGTGCTGTAACATCAAGCCCCAAATGCATACAAAGAGTTTTCCAGATATTCTTTGATGCAACAAAATCATTTCCAACAAGGATAATAGATGGCTTATTTTCATTCATCCTGTGAGTGGTGATGTCGCAAAGAAGGTGCGTTTTTCCTTCGCCTGCATTTCCTCTGAGCCAAAGAATATTTTTATTGTACAAAAGAGTCTCTTTCCGGCTTATTATATTCTGTAGCTGAGAAAGAGCGTCATAGTGTTTACTGAACATATGACCTAGTGAATCCGATTCTTCCTTTTTTTTATCTTTTTCCTTTTCTTCTAAATTTCGATTCTCTTGTTTTATGTCGGAAATGATATCCTCATATTTGTTAAGTACCTTTTTTATTTTTGATATTGGAAAATCATTTGATCCATTAATTTCAAAAAGTAGTTTCTGACCGGCCTCGTGTAGTTTAATTGATTTTTTTATTTTTTTTCTATTCAGAGCTGCTTTTGAAAGTGATGCTTTTGATAGGGTTTGAAACGCTCGATCAAGCCCACCTGTCATTTTCAATATTGAATCTTTGAATTTTTGAGTGCGGAGAAGTGGTTCGAAAGAATCTAAGTAGTCCGTTTGTATATTAACTTCTCGAGTATAACGAGGCCCCACTGAGCTGATAACTCTATTGTTATGTGCTTTTAAGCTATCTAGGATCAGTTGTTTTTGTTGAGAACTACCCAAGCTTCCCTTACGCATCTAGCGCACTTTCTCAAACTTTTTCCAATAATGAAAGCTTTGTAAGGACGATCCAGGGTGACACCGAGATTTGTGCCTCGATTGTGCCAGCACTGTGCCATGTCCAGTGATCTTGGGTGATGGGATGCGCAAGAGGCGAGGGATCGTCATCCTTCAGTCTCAGGTTTAAATGGTTTTGGGTTTCGTAGGGTTAAGTTCTGAACCGTTTTTTTGCGGTTTCCAACTACTCGAAAAATGGTCGGAGTGATGGCGGCCCGCGTATCCCACTGATATTTAAAGTATCAGCGATTTTACGTGTAGCCAAAAGTAGCCAGCCGAATTGATTTTCCGACATTTCGCTACATTTCATAGGCGCACTTCCGCAGGCCTAAGCTCAATAACCTTGGCTAGCTCGTCTCTGGGGAGGGAAAAGCTAAGTTTCTCGGTGGCTCCCTTTAAATCCGATCCAGCCACTCTTAAATAGCGATTGGTCGTCTTAAGCTCGGCATGACCAACGATCGCCATAACCTGCGCAAGCGACACGCCTTTCAAGAGCATCTGCGTAATAAAGGTTGCCCTGAGATCATGAAACTTTACTTCGGTGATCCCAATTGCTCTGCAAAACTCACGCAAGACTTTTGCCTGCTCGCCACTGCCCCAGTCTTCAAGTCTGGGTAGGACAAAGTCCTCACAGTTCGACTTAAGTTTTAGCTCACAAAGAAGAACCCGTAAGCTTTCGCATATGGGGACAACTCTGTTTCGCCTCGACTTCGTGGGACCAATGCCGCATTTAGAGCTCCATGCTTTTGAAATAAAAATTGCTTCTTTTTCAAAATTCACATCGCTCCATTTGAGGGCATAAAGCTCGCCGGATCTCATCCCCGTAAAAACTGCCACTGCCCACACAGGATAAAACCTGTGGTTGGTCATCGAAGCTTCCTTGAGCAATCGATCCACTTCACTCGAGTTCAAGACTGACTGCTTGGGTTCAGGCACCCTGAGCTTTATTCCATTACAAGGATTCCGAAGTATTATCCCTTCATCCACAGCGAGCGATAAAACTCTTTTCAGAGTCTTAAGCATGGTGAGCCTTGAGTAGGCCGACCTCACTGAAAGATGGGTAAAAATTATCTCGTGAATCGAAGTTGTCGTAATGGATTCAAGCCGCATGTTGTTCAGCACTGGAGTTGCCCACTTAGAAAGTAGTCCTTCATAGTTTTGGATCGTTGAGAGCTTCAGGTGAAGCTTCTCTCGTTCCAAATAATGGGCGACCCATTCCTGCCAGAGCCAAACTCTCGGAGCATTTCTTTCGTCCAAGAATTCTGCTTTGATTTTGAACTCAGCCTCGCTTGCTGCGCGCATGGAGCTAAAGCCACGGACCCTTTTTTGAAGTCGTCCATTGGGGCCACGTAAGTTTAAGTACACCTCAAAGGTGTCTTTACCGTTTGTATTTAATTTCTTAATTGCCATATCTTCTTCCTCTTTCTTTTTTTTAGAAAACTTGAATCCTTTTAGGATTCGAGTTTTGGAAGAAGAGATAGCTCTCGAAGTTTAAATCTAAGCCGCCTTCCAATTCGATATGTGGGTATGTGACCTCGAAACACATGGATTCGAAGTGCATTTACCGACATGCGAAGATAAAAGGCTGCCTCTACGGAATTCAGCCAGATTTCACATTCATCTACCTTTTCAAAGAACCCTGGTAAATTATTTATACTCATCAAAGTCCTCCTGTTCTATTCGTTTTTAACTTTTTTCTTTTTCCCATTTTCTTTCCTTTTCCCTATTCCTTATTCCTAAATTTCTTTTTTAATTCCTCTAAACCCAAATCCCGATTCACCTCGTAGCTCCCCGCAACTGACCACTCTCTATCCTTCATGTGGATGGAGAGTGGTCAGTTGCGGGGAGCGGCCCGCGTATTTAAGTAGAAAAGTCGTTAAAGCATTGAAGCCTAAAGAAATTTGTCTCTATAGCCGCACGGTGTTTTCAGTCTCCAAAGTGCTCACGCACTGAGCAGCTTCTGCGCTTGTAGTGTGCAAGTACTCATTCCCATTACCGGTTCCCAAGAATTCAGCGACTGTTGAAGTAGTACCATCGTCAAAGTAGATCAGTGCAGCAGCGGTTTTGCGGATAACTTCGTCAAAACTTGCAACGATTATTCGTGGAGAGAACTCAAACTTCTGCACATCTTGCAATGCTTTAAACACGGCACTTTTGATGGCATCCTCACGCACGACGTACCACACAAAGCCAGTTGTTCGCATAAAGCGATACTCATCCAGCACGCGTTTGTATCTGCGCATAGATTTTAGGTTTAACTCCATTTCAAGCGCAATAGCTGTAGGCATGCCATTAACATCTTCAATCAGAACACCATCCGGTATTACTTGATCGTTAAGGCCTCTTGATCTACTCCATTGCAGGTTCTTTCTTACTTGCCTTTCCGGTAGAAAGTCCTGACATAAACCAAGTTCTTCCATAGCCATTCTAAAATCAGTTATTGCTAGCTCATGCTCATAAGCATTTCTGTTTGTGTAGCGTGCAAGTACATCAACCTTGATCTCACTGGCGCCAGCTTTTCCGAGGTAATACGCAGCTAAGCCGTCTTTGAGGCCACTTGCTCTACAAATGTAATCATCCTTTTCCAATTTCCTTAGCCGTCTATACATTGTCGTGGGGCTTATGCCTCTAAAGCATTTTGCATGAATGTGGCGACTTTCAAGCAGTCCGTAGCGGTGAATTAATTGCAGCAACTCTTTATCTCTTTTCTGAATTCTCAAAGGTCATTCCTTCCTGTGAGTTCCCGCAGAACTCGCTTTCTTATTTCTTCTTTGCTTAGTTGTTCTGGTGCTGGTCGTGGTGGGGCAGTGGCTTTTTGATGTTTTACTTGCAAGCTTTCAATGTTTAATTCTTTAGCGGCAGCTGCCTTTGCCATGTGGGATTGGATGTTCTCTTGGTATTGCTTGGCTGTATTCGTTGCGATCTTTATTGATTCATTTTGCTGAAATTTTTCTTCGTGTTCCGTGTTCTCAAGATGTTTAAATACGAAAAAGCAAACAGCAATAATAATAGCAATAGACACAATCCATAGCTCAAGTTTTACAAAGGCACTTACGAAGTCCCACGCAATATTACCAGATGCTGCACTACCGTTTACCTTCATCAAAATGGCAATAAAGTTCATGCCAAATACAAAAGCTCCAATGCCTTTCACGAGTGCACTAAAAAAAGACATGCGTTTTGGTTCCCATAGTTTGGGTTTTCCTTTCTTATATTTGATCAAAGAGCCAAGCGCGCACGACAACGACTACTTCGCAAAGCTAAATTGCGAAGTAGGCATGACACTGCATTGGTCTTTGACCATCAGTTAAAAATTATTGTTAGATTCTTTTTTCTGTTTGTTTGAAATTTTAATTTGATTTTTAAATTTTACTGTGTGAAAGTAATAGTTGTTCAGCTCTATAAGTTCCCACACAATTCAAATCTAAAAAATCTTCTCTAGGCCTCCTTTCTTTTTTCGGGCAAAGCTCTGCCCTCACTTCTAGTTTATCATTTTTCACTCAATATACCCAAGAGAAATCTGCAAATAACATGCACTTGTATAGCTTTTTTATGCTAAATTATACTTCGATATATGTCGAAGTCTCAGGCGCTGCTCTATCGAATGTCAGATACTCCAGCTCCCAAGCTTGCTCGCATTTTTGCAGCGCTTTCTGTTGGCGTTAGGATTCGAATTATACGCAATATTGCTAGGCGTGGAACCGTTGGTGTTGGCAAGGCAAAGCAAGGCCGTGGCTGCACAATTAAAGAAGCCGGGCAAGGGCTTGGCATTGGGTGGTCTACGCTTTCACATCACGTTTCCGTTCTTGAGAAGGTGGGTATGATTACGATCATGCGACATGGTCGCTTTAAACGTTGCTGGATAACGACTGAAGCCATTGGTGTGATGTCTGAGTTTTTTATGAGTCTAGGCCCTCGCGTATAATTTTAAAAAGTAAACCTAATTAATTCAAAACTTAAGCGTCTCATAAAATTGAATATTTTAGAGACACCATTTAATGACCAAAGGTTCCACCAGTGTGAGTTCATTTACGGTGCTCAGAGCCGGTAACAGCTTCGCTTCGATAGACCCAGTCCGGAGAAACCCTGTCTTCTGGTAGTCTTAATCCAGTCCTTAGATAATGCGCTTTAGCCTCTTTCTCTGGTAGATATTCTTTAGGACGATTACAGTTTATTGCTCTCATTCTTGCAAAGGAACAGCCCTGAAACTGCGAACAGCTACTTGCTGAAAGTTTTTCTGCTGGGTAGCTTGCATAAATACTTTCCAAGCGAGCAATTCCCTTCAAAAAACCGCCTAGTGCTTGGCCATCAGCAATAGTTTCAGCAGGCTTAATTTTTCCAAAAATATTCCCGCTCCCCAAATCTTGAAGAAAGCTATTTATTGTAAAATCTAATGCACGGCCCTCTAAAGAAGAATCATTTTCCGCTATGGCTTTTACCGTCCTTCCGTATTCGGTGAGAACTTTTCTAAGGTGAAAGGTTTTACCATCCGTAATCAATAAATCCTTTACGACTTTAGGAAATAAAGCTGAACGTTCTCCTAACCACTTGGGCACGAAATCGGATTCTTTAGTATTTAGCGATAGATGCTTAGACGCAAAGTCTTTAGAAAGTTGAGTTTCTAATTCAAAAATTTCTTGTTCGATTTTAGGGTCAAAAGTTCCCTTGGCTTTCTTCTGCAATTCAAGGAGTTTTTGTTTTTGTAGACTAGCGTCTGTATTTAGAAAATTTTGAAATGTTAAAAGTGTAGCCTTTAGCTTCCTCGTTTTATCTATAATGTCATCGTAAATGCTGGGCGCTTCGCAGGGGCTAATGGTAGGACTTGCGAAGCCCGGTATAGTTACCGCGCCACTAAAAAAAATTGGAGGGATTTCGTGCTTATTTATTAATGTACCCTGGCAAAACTCTTTGGTGAAATTGGCTGACTCTTTGCTACCCGTTAACACATCACAACCGTAAAGCATGGCTCCGCCTCCATCCTTGACCAGGCTTCCAAGATCTTTGGGTGAATACGGTTCATTAAAATCAATCCAGCCCGTGAAAAGTTTCCCAGGTTTTCCATGTGTCAACGTATAGATTTTGTCGAATTTTGATGGGCTATTTTTCGCTAACTTGGATAGCTGAAGGGCGGCTCCTTCAGACCGAAAATTGTTTTCTCCTTTGGCAATGACTTCCGTTACTAGAGGGTTTAATGCGCCGTCACTGCTTTTTTTAAAATCCTTCCAATCTCCGCTTTGAGCGGCTTTCTTATGCAAAGGTATTAATGCCGCAAGCGCGGTTTTATCAATCGGCGGTAAAAAAGTGAGTTCATCGCTTGGGTCCGCAAGATTCGAAATTTCGATCACTTCATCTAAAAAATCAGGGCTCCATACGACTAGTGTCGTTTTCGCGTAGATTCCCGACCCTGGGAACCACGCGACGAATAGCAGAATGTACTTTACAATCATTCGCCCGTATTTTTGAAAATTCTCTAGCACTATAATGATTGTACCAGAAAGGCATAAACAATTTGACGAATTTGATTCACAGTCTTCATAAGTAGCACGCATGTAGCACAAATGTAGCCAATCAGGGTGAGAGTGTGAAATCTGGAGAAATCTCGCTTCTTCGAGAGCGTCTCCTCTACCGTTATTTATGTATTTGAGTTCTCTGGGTTTCCGGGGTCTTCGACTTTTCGTTTACCGAAAAATGGTCGGCGTGGCGGGATTTGAACCCACGACCCCCAGCACCCCAAGCTGATGCGCTACCAGGCTGCGCTACACGCCGACAAAGGACCTTCAAACATATTGGAATATGTCAGTGGGGTTTTAAATAGATACCTAAAGTTCTAGGACTTGGCCACTGCTTTTAGCGAGCGGCTTTGGATTTTCCTGGGGCTTTCGTTGCTTTAGTCCCATCTTTTGCAATGATTAGCTCGATAGCTTTTTCGATGCTCAAATCTTCAGGTTTGATTTCGGCCGGAAGGGTATAATTCTTGGTGCCTGTTTTAAAATAAGGGCCATACTTACCGTCGTAAAGTGTTATATTTTTTCCGGTTTCAGGATGTTTGCCAACTTCTTTTAAGACCTTAGATCCACCGCGGCCCACTTTTTCTTGGCTCAAAAGTTCGAGCGCACGTTGAAGATTGATGGTGTAAACATCATCTTCCTTTTTAATAGATCTAAAATTTCCATCATGCATAACGTAGGGGCCAAAGCGTCCGACGCTAGCAAGAATGGGTTTCTTAGTTTCCGGATGTAATCCCAGCTCTCTGGGGAGCGAGAGCCACTTGAGCGCATCGACTAATTGAACGGCACTAATGGCTAAACCTTTGGGAAGCGAAGCTCTGCGAGGTTTGGGTTCTTCTTCGGTGACTTCGCCGAGTTGTACGTATGGGCCAAATCTTCCAATCAAACAATAAATATTTTTTCCAGATTTAGGGTCTTTACCGATTGGCTTGGGTCCCTCAGAAGCAGCTTTTATAAGCTCGTCTATGTTTTCGCTAGTGAGATCGGCGGGGGCTAAATCATCGGGGAGACTGGCTCGTTGGGGCTCTTCGCCCTTTCCGGGCGAAGGAGTTTCGATATAGGCTCCAAAACGGCCGACTTTTATTTCAGCAGAAATATTGAGGGGCAAATCAATAATTCGAGATTCAGTGGGACTGATTTTCTTTTCTTTGCTTGCGACTTGTTCTTCAAGTCCATCTTTTCCAGAATAAAAACTTTTTAAATAAGGTAGCCAATTGAGTTTGCCATCGGCAATGTCATCGAGCGACTCTTCCATCTTTGAAGTGAAAGAGGGGTCGATTAATCCAGAAAAATGTTTTTCCAAAAATTGGACCACAGCCATTCCGGTGAATGTTGGGACTAGGGCGTTGCCCATTTTTCGCACATATCCACGTTGAATAATGGTGTCGATAATAGAGGCATAAGTAGAAGGACGGCCGATACCTTCTTTTTCTAGTATTTGTACAAGAGAAGCTTCAGTGAAGCGGGCAGGAGCTTTAGTCTCGTGCGAAAGAGACTCTAGTTTTTTAAGATTTAGAGTGTCGCCAATTTTCATTTCGGGAAATAAAACTTCGGTTTCTTCTAGGCTAGCTTCGGGGTCATCGTGACCTTCAACATAGGCTCTTAAATATCCCGGAAAAAGAATTCGACTACCAGAAGCACTGAAAGTGCTTTTTCCAGCTTTAACTTTTAGAGTGACAGATAATTTTTGCGCGTCTTTCATTTGAGTGGCGATGGTTCGCTTCCAAATGAGTTCGTAAAGTGCAAATTCTTTGCCGCTTAAGCCACATTGTTTGGGGTGTACAAAGTTGGCACCCGCAGGGCGAATGGCTTCGTGAGCTTCCTGAGCACCTTTGGCCTTAGAGGTGAATTGTCGTACTTCAGGATTAAGATATTCATTGCCAAAAAGTTCTACTACCTCTTTTCGCGCAGCTTGAAGTGCTTCTTGCGATGGATTGGGTGAATCTGTACGCATATAGGTGATCAAACCTTCTTCGTACAATTTTTGGGCAGTTC
>JAGNHS010000056.1 GCA_018001635.1 Pseudomonadota bacterium
CGTTATGAGCACCTCTATATTAATGAGCGGATATCCTATTTTAGAGGAAGCTTTTAATTGGGTGTGGAAACTTTCGGTTTTCCCTTACGCTAAAGTTAAAACTATTATCTTAATCGCAATTTTTTTAATCATTGTTCGTAATCCTAAAGTTGTGAATTCATTAAAGACAGTGCGACACAAAAAGAACAGCGTTTGAAGTGCTTTGAACTTGGCACCAACCTAATTTTTTAAATTGATTGATCCAATCGTAATTAACGGAGCCTTCAAGGTTTCTCGCTAAGAGTAACGATTTGTTGCGCGTTGGTGTGGGGATTTCTTCTCCGACAAACTCAACGTCAACATTGGAATACCAGCTCAGAGGGGCGGCGTTCATAAAGTCTACAGCGAAAGGTTTTTGAGCCAAATAGAGGGTGGAGCTTCCAAAATCATGAGACCATTTGCTGATCATTTCACTTTCAAGGGGTTTGGAATTTCTATGCGTGGAGATCTTCCCGTATTGTAGAAAAAATAAAATTAAAATCGAAAAGAATGCCGTGTATTTTTGGCAGGCTATAACATTGATTCGAATCTTGGAGTTGACGAAAATACTTATCAGCCAAGCCATCCATGGAAAAATGTAAATCCAATACTGAGCTCCAATGCGTTCAGCGGGAGCGTACATCAAAATGTAGGTGAGAATTAAAGTCCAGCAAAGTGGGATGGCCTTATTTTTTAAGTTGGAGCGGCTTAAAGAAAAAATAATTAGCGGAAATAAAAAATAAGAGTCTTTTATAAGCGCCCACCAAAAACGAGTGTCGAGTAAGCGAATCCACTTCATGGATCCAGAGAAACGATTGGTCATTTGGCGATACCAATAAAGCTCTAAAAAATCTGGAGCATTAGAAAGGTGTATACTCAGCCAATAAAGACCTATGGTGAAAGCAAAAAAAATGAGTGAGACAATGGCCGTTATGAAGAATTTCTTTGGTTTTTTATGACTCAGAAGTACGACGAAGGCGGCTGGTCCAAAACCTAGGATGCTTAATCCTTTGGCCATGAAGGCCAGACCTAAGGAAATACCTGAGAGGGGCGCCCAGTATTTTTTGGCGTTTTTTTGAGTACTTTGCCATAAAGAATAAAGAAAAAAACATAAAAAAAAGAAACAGGCGGGGTCCAGGTAAAAGCTCGAATAAAAATTAGCAAAGGGAGCTAAGACCCAAAGTATAATTATCGTAAAAGTGGCAATGGCCTCTGAACTGAGAAGCGTAATCCAAGAAAATAATAAAAAAAGAGTGGCTACATAGAAGAGATGCCCAGAAATTCGGGCACTCCAATCAGCGGCGCCGAAAACTTTAAACACTAAGGCTTGAATCCAAAAGGCCAAATGAGGGTGGTCGGCGTAATAAGGTTGAAATTCTGTGAGTCTGGAATCGAGTTTGAAGAGTTCTCCAGTTTGAGAAATTTCTCTAGAAATTGTGGCGTAAAGAGGGGCATCAAGACTGAGCCCCTCTTCAAAATTTCTAGCACCGACCGACAAGAACGCGAGAAAGAGAATCCACAAAAAACTTTTATAATTTTTAGTAGCAAACTCTTTCAACACTTTTAGTAACGATAGTGTTCAGGTTTGTAGGGTCCATTCACTGGAACGCCTAAGTAATCGGCTTGAGCTTGAGTCAATTCAGTGAGCTTAACGCCAAGTTTTTTAAGATGGAGTCGCGCCACTTTTTCGTCGAGAACTTTAGGTAATACATAAACATCTTTTTTGTATTTTCCTGTAGTTCTTTCTTTCCAAAGTTCAATTTGGGCAATCACTTGGTTGGTGAACGAAGCGCTCATCACAAAGCTTGGATGGCCTGTGGCGCAACCAAGATTAACGAGACGTCCTTCGGCAAGCATGGTGATTCTTTTTCCGCTAGGGAATACGATTTGATCAACTTGAGGTTTGATATTGATTTTTTTAAGAGACTTATCGTTGAAGACGTTTTCAACTTGAATTTCGCTATTGAAGTGCCCAATGTTACAGACAATAGATTGGTCTTTCATTTGTTCCATATGTTTTCGGGTGATCACATCAATGTTTCCTGTGGTTGTAACGAAGATGTCTCCGTACGAACAAGCGTCTTCCATGGTGACCACTTTAAAACCTTCCATGGCGGCTTGTAGCGCGTTGATAGGATCAATCTCTGTGACTTCAACTCGAGCGCCAAGACCAAGGGCCGCTTGAACGCAACCTTTGCCAACGTCTCCGTAACCACAAACAATGACAGTTTTTCCTGCAAACATCACGTCGGTAGCGCGTTTAACGGCGTCTACAAAACTTTCTCGGCAACCATAGAGATTATCGAACTTACTTTTTGTGCAGGAATCATTGACGTTGATGGCCGGGATTTTTAGCTCGCCTTTTTTAACCATTTGGTAAAGACGGTGAACGCCAGTGGTAGTTTCTTCAGAAATTCCAAAAATACCTTCTAGGTATTGAGGATATTTTTTATGAACAATAACCGTTAAATCACCGCCGTCATCTAAGATCATATTGAGGGGTTTGCCGTCGGGCCAAAGAAGAGTCTGCTCTACGCACCACTCATATTCTTCTTCAGTTTCGCCTTTCCAAGCAAAAACTGGAATTCCTTTAGCGGCAATGGCTGCAGCTGCGTGATCTTGTGTTGAGAAAATGTTACATGAACTCCAGCGAACTTCTGCACCGAGATCAATGAGTGTTTCGATGAGCACGGCAGTTTGAATGGTCATGTGTAGGCAACCAGCAATGCGGGCGCCTTTGAGGGGGTACATTCCTTTGAATTCTTCTCGAAGGGCCATGAGTCCTGGCATTTCGCTTTCAGCGATTTCAATTTCTTTGCGACCCCATTCTGCTAGAGTGATGTCTTTAACTTTGTAGTCTTGTTTTGAGGAATTGAGGCGTTCAACGCTTGCTGACATTATGAGAGTCTCCTTCGTATAATTAAGCCTACTTTAAAGCCTAATTATGGATTTTTCTCACCGTAAATATTGAAATTACGCACATGGCCAATGCGATTTTTTGCTTTCAATAATAGCTTAGCGCTTTGATCTCGTAGATTTTAAGCCACAAATTGTTTTGCTCTGGGCAATCGCTTTGCCCAAAACGCGTATCGTCTCTAAGAACCATGAGTTTGCGTTTGTCGGGACTTACAGAAAATTTGAATAAGTTTTGCTTGGAGCAGGTGATTCCAAATGGAAATTTTTTCTTAAGCGCAAACGGTTGGTCGTGAAAATGACCATCAAAAGTATCCTGAAGTTTTTCTGGGAAAGCAAAGGCTTCGTTGTCGGGTATTTTGATTTCATGGAGTATGCCCAAATTATTTTTTAAATCTCGAATGACTAAGTGAGTTCCGCTTTCATGACGAGGGCGGCTTAATCCGAGCTCACTATGGTCTTCGTGTTTCATTCTCATATAGACGAGCCAATCATCTGAGCCCTCTACAAAGCCCATATAAACTTCGTTCTCAGGGGTCATTAAAGCTTTTCTGCCAGATTCTGCTTTATGTAAATCTACAACTTCGACGTCATTGGTAAAATCAATTCTGTAATCAACGTTATCGTAACGTTGATAGTTAATAAGTAAATACTGACCGCTGGGACTGAGTTGGTGTTGAGTATAATATCCGTCGGCTTCAGTTGGATCTTTTGCAGAAATAGTAAACACAGAGCTGTGCTCAAGCTTCGCTTCTTTAGCGTCGGGATCGCTGAGTTGAATTGTGAGACCGCGAATTATGTTTGGAATTTGATTGGCTGGAGCTTCTCTTTTTTCTTCCATATTAGTGACTCCACTTATATGAAAAGTGTTGAGCGAAGAACTAATTGTGTTTTTTCTTTGAAACCACCCAATTCGAAATTTTGGATCGACATTTGCAGTTTTGAATTCATTTTCAAATAAAGATTCAGGGTTAAAGTCAATTTTAGCAACGAGATCGGCTTTTTTAAGTCGAGCGTTGAGTTTGTAAACGAGTATGATTGGAGTTTCTCCAAAGACAGAGCCTTCGGCTACTAAACGTGTGCCGGTGGGGTCCAAGTAAATTCTATTGATTGAAAAATTTTTGATAGGAGGAATGACTGTGGGGACTCGTTCAAATTTAATGGTTTTTTCTGAGGCTTTAATGTCTCCGATGAGTATCCCAGTATCATCAAAGCTTAAAACGAAAGAGGGACCTAGGAGTACCCTGGGATGATTGATTAATTCTTCTGAGTGGGCTTCGATTTGTTGAAGTTGTTCTACGAATCCGTGGATGGAAAGGGTTAACACTCCACCCAAAACCGTCATGGCTCGTATACTTTGGGAGTTTTCACTCCATACAGCATCAATGATTTTGGCTCGAGGATTTAATACTTTAAATTTGGCTGTGGCTGTTTCATTAAGGATAAATCGTTGGCAATCTCCTTCAGATTTAAGTTTGGGAACTAGTATAAAAATGCTGAGCAAAATGAAGGCATTTATGAATGCAGATGAAAGATGATTTCTTAGGTTTAAAGCATTAAAGGCTTTCATTTATGACGCTAGGCATAATAAGATTTTTTGAAAATAGCTAGAGATAAAAGCAATCCTTCAGGTTTTAAGGATTTCGACGGTTAAATGCCTGTATTAATTAAAAAATCTAATATTTTTGACCTATAAACTTTATCTCTTAAAGCACCGATATGACTTTAAGTGAAGTCGAAGAATCAAGAATATAACTTCGGTGAAATATTGCGATGTGGGCGTTGTGCGGGCATTTTGCCCGACGAAACTCTCACGTTTTGCCCGCATTGTGGAAATTTGTTTTCAAGTGTTCCTCCCACTACAGCTTATAGCGACTTAAAGTTAAAGCTACATCAACGCGAAAAGCATCGGGAATATTTTCGTTTCAGTCTTGGTTTTGCGGGTGTATTTGCTTTAGGCGTAGTCCTATACGTTTCAGTTTTTAATTTTTATCGATCTCAAATATTAGAGCATATTGAGCTCGATCGAAAAGTTGTAGTTTATCTAGATAATCAAGAAAAATTTCCTTCTTATCCGATCTCAGTTTTGCGAGAGTCTGTAGCGATTGGAATTCAAGCGTATAGTGACCATTTTGATTTTCCAATTACGCATTGGCAAGTTGTTGAAGGAGTTCAGCCTGATGAGTTGCAAAAAGTTTTTAAAACTGACTCAGGCGATGATTGGCAAAGCTTGGGGTTTTGGAAAAGTTTCTTTGATAGCGATTTAATGAGGCAGTGGAAAACTGAACCTTACGCCGACCTAAAAGTTTACATGAGTAATTTTCCCATTTGGCTTCGAGGTCCTGAATCAAAAAAAGTTGAGACTAAACATTTAAGTGAAAGTGGCTTGGTTTCGGGCTTAGGTCATCCGGGTTTAGTGCTTCTCTCTACTTATCGTGCCAAGACTGAGTGGAAAATTAGCGACGCTCACGAAGCGAGTCGTTTTATTGGAGAGTATGTATTTGCTCATGAAATGGGGCACGCACTTCTCGGGTTTTTAGATTATGTGGTTCCCGCAAAAGAAAATTCGCTGAGAGGACCTGCGAGTTCAGAGTCGGCGAGAATCTCAGCATCTTTGCCTGGGTCTAGTTTGGGTGAGTGTTTGATGCACACCGATCAAGGCGGAGGTTTAAAGGCTTGGTCTCAATTGCGAGCTCGATTATTGGGGCAGGCGAGTCGTTGCAGCGCCTATCAATCCATTTTAGGAGCTCATAGTTTACGACGAGAGGCTGTGAAAATGGCTCGCGAAGGTGATTACAGGGGCGCAACGGTAAATTACCAAAGTGCACTTGAAAAAATTAAGGGGCGTGTCAGCCCTTGGCTCGAATATCAATGGAAGCATGAGTTAGAGCTCATTGGTTCTTTGTAATAAATGAAAAATTCATCTACACGCTGAGCTGTCGCGTTGTGAATCATAATGCTTAGTGATTTAATCGTGAGCATGATTGGATTTGAATTATCAGACGACCAAAAAGCCCTTCAAGAATTAGCTAAGCAGTTTGCTGAGAAAGAAATGGCACCTGTAGCGGCTCATTACGATCACACGATGGAATATCCTACGCCTGTGCTCAAGAAAGCTTTTGAGTTGGGTTTGATGAACACTCATATATCTCAAGATTTTGGTGGCCTTGGTTTAGGCACATTGGACGGTTGTATTATTGCTGAAGAACTTTCATGTGCGTGCAGCGGAATTTACACGGCACTTGAGGCAAATTCATTGGCTCAAGCTCCCGTGATTGTGGCGGGAAGTGATGCTCAGAAAAAAGAATTTTTAGAACCGATGACTCAAGAGTTTCAGTTGGCGGCCTACGGAGTGACTGAGCCGGGTGCTGGTTCTGACGTTCAAGGAATTAAAACCACTGCAAAAAAAGTCGGCGATGATTATATAATTAACGGTTCTAAAATGTGGATTACCAATGCCTCAGTGGCCACTTGGTATTTCGTTTTAGCTTACACAGATCCTACAAAGGGTGTGAAGGGAATGACAGGTTTTATTGTTCCTCGCTCTACACCTGGTATCGAAGTGGGTAAAAAGGAAGTTAATCTCGGGCAGCGATGTTCGGACACTCGCGGGCTTTCGTTTACAGATGTAAAAGTTCCTTCAAAATATCGTTTAGGCCAAGAAGGCGAAGGTTTTAAAATCGCAATGGCCGCCTTCGATCACACTCGTCCTCCAGTGGCGGCGGGTGCAGTTGGTGTGGCCCGTGCAGCTTTTCAGTTTGCAAAAAAATATGCTGAGGAAAGAAAGTCTTTCGGAGTTCCAATTTATAAACACCAAGCCATTAGTTTTATGATTGCGGAAATGGCGATGAACATTGAGGCTGCGCGCTTATTAGTTTGGAAAGCGGCTTATGAAATTGATCAAGGTCGTCGCAACACAATGTATGCGGCTATGGCCAAAGCTTTCGCTGCTGATATGTGCAACAAGGTTTGCACGGACGCCGTGCAGGTTCATGGCGGCTACGGATACAACGAAGAATATCCCGTTGAAAAACTTTATCGTGATTCTAAGATTTTCCAAATCTATGAGGGTACGAGTCAAATTCAACGTCTCATTATTTCAAAAGAAATATTTGACAGAAAATAGAGCCCTATGATTTTCCAATAACTGTAGGGGTTTTTCAGTTCAAGCTGAAGTCTTCTCGGGAGGAAAATCATGAGTAAATTTTTAAGTATTATTTGTGCAGTTGCGTTTAGTGCAGGCTTGCTTCAAGCTTCGGAAGGCGTCGTCAAAGTTGAAAAACTTTGGACTTGCAAAGAAGATCGCAATATTTGGAACTATCGAATTAAGATTTCTAAATTGGTAAAATACACAGACAATGCACTTCCTGAAATTGTGGGGCATCAAGCCACTTTAAGTGAATATAATGTGTTTACTGGCCGTGAACGAATTCTTCGCCCCGCCATTAAAGTTAGTGAAGTTGAAAGTGTTAATCCTGCACCTGGCACTCCAATGGAATGGAAGGGTGAAGGCTTTAATTTAACAATCATGATTACAGTTGTTGATGGAATTGATGGCTTTTACTCTGAATTTGAAGGATTAAGTCACCGAGGAAATCCTCTCCATTTAAGAATGGGTTGCGAATAAATTATCGGTCCTATTCTGAGTTTAAATAAAACTTAAAAAAGTGGAGTGTAGTGATGTTGGGTTCAAGTGGTTATCGTTATTTTTTATTGTCTTCTTTTTTTATTTTAGCTTCGGGTCTCTGGGCTAATGGAAAAAGCGATCAAAGCAGACTTTTTAATTTTCAAGCTGAAGAGCAAGAAGAGTCCAATTGGTGTTGGGCGGCTGCGGTGAATATGGCTCGCAAGCATTTTAGGTTGCCTGAAAAGGAGCAATGTAAAATTGTGAGTGAGGCCTTAGGGCGTGATTGTTGTGGCTTTTGGACTTCGAGTTCTGAGGCTTGTGACATACCGGGATATTCCGATCGCGTGGCCAGAAATTATGGAATGAATGTTCGTGTGATTGAAGCCAATTCTGAATCTATTCCAAGGGCGATAAAGCAGGGTTATTTTCCAATCTTAAAACTCAACTATATTGGTAAAAGTTCAGGCCATCTTGTGGTGGCCTATGGAACGTATAGAGAAAACAATAATCTCTATCTCGAAGGCTACGATCCCAATTATGGATATTTTGTAATTTCTGCAAATAACTTCATAGTGAGGGGTAATAAATTTGGGGGTTTTTGGTCTCAGAGCTTTTTGGTCAGTGCTGGAAGGGCCAAGGGCTTTATATTCCCTGAAGCGCAAAACCCTTTAGATTCCTTCTCTGCACTCGAGCTTAAGGATTGGGATTTAAAGCCTCATAAACCCGACGGCCATTCCTTTCTTGTTCGATAGTGCGCGATTAACCGGGCCTGGAACATAAAAGTTAGAATTTATTAGTGCCTTTAAAATCAATAACAAGAGCATCTTGGGGTGGGCGATGGGGCAAAGCCCCAAGCCTCAGGGGTCGCCCAAGCCGCTCTTGTTATTGATTTTAAAGGCATAAATAGATTTCCAGGCCCGTTTCTTCGCGCACAATAGATTTTAAAGAGATACAAATTGTTTGACCACGTGCGTCATGTTTAGTATAATATCCCCGTTGTGTTGCGTGTTACGAGAATGGAGCTGAAATGAACAACGTAGTTTCTTTTGAAGAGTTAAAGCGTCGTCAAGAAGAACAAAAACTCTACCAACGATGGTTATCTTATTACGGACAGCAAAAACATGAAGACCTTTTAGAGGCTTTGGTGTTTGAACACGAAAATAATTTTCCCTTACGTAATTCCCCAGACATGATTGATAAATTACGTCACAAGGCACTTGTAGAAGTGCTTAACCAAAAAGCTCAAACAGACTTTCTCCGCAGTTTTTTGGCAGAGATTCGTTAATTTTAAGAATTATGCCGTGAAGTATGATTGAGAAATGAGCATTCCTAGCAGAATATTTTTTGTTGCGATCCTTTTTTATTGTGCTCAATTCTCATTTGCAAACAATGTAGAGTGCCAATCAAATTTAGAAGAGATTCATTATTTTTATAATCTTAAAGAAGATCGGCCCTTCAATCGGTGGTTGAGTCAGATGACTCGTGTCGATCCAGATAAAGAAGATTTTGCATTGAGTTTTGGGTTTTATGAATTTCCTTCTCATTTATTAAGACAGGCAAAAACTACATCCCCTGATTTGTATTTCTTTAGCACGGAGTCTTTAAGCCTAAGAAGCTTTGATTATTCAAAGTCTTTTGGTGATAAAAAACTTCTTCCCCCAGCCGTTTGGTTTAATAACGGCCACTTTGAGGGGAGCTCCTTTGCAGATCCAATCTATAATGCGTTTGTTGCGGGAGAAAAGGCATTAGAAATTGCTGAACAAAAAAAATACGAGGGACCTCTTTTTGTATTTTTTCTAGATGATTTCAAAGGACATCGATTTTTAAGTCATTCAAAGGTTAGCGTGAGTGTTGATGATTTAGCTTCCGTTAAAACTTTAAGTTTTGTTTTAAGTCCCAATCCAAGACTTGCTTCTGAAGGGTTTACAGAGTCAGAGTTGAGGCTATTTTTAGCATATCCTAAATTTCTAGCTAGAACTCAATTCGTATTAAAGGGAAAGGCGTTAAATGCCAGCCAAGTCAGAAATATACTTGGAGAAACTTTAAAGCACTTCCCTTATTTTGACGAAGTTTATAAACCGTAAATGCGAACAAAAAGATTTATTTTATCTAGTTTGTTTTAAGTTACGTTTGCGCAATCGGATGTTCTTGGGAGTGATTTCAAGCAATTCATCGCCTCGAATCCACTCAAGTCCACCTTCGATAGTAACAGTTCGTGGTGGGCTTAACACCATAGCTTCGTCTTTGTTAACTGTTCGGAAGTTGGTGAGCTGTTTGGTTCGAACAACGTTAACCCAAAGATCGTTTTCTTTGGCGTTTTCTCCAACGATCATTCCTTCGTAAACTTGAACGGCGGTTCCGATAAAGAGAACTCCTCGTTCTTGAGTTTTATCGAGTGCGTAAGTGTTACTTTCACCGTCGCGATCGCTCACTAAGCAACCATTTTTGCGATGTTCGATTTCGCCTTTCATGGGTTCGTATCCAGCAGACTGAATATTAAAGAGTCCTTCGCCTTTTGTTTCGGTGAGAAATCTTGAACGAAGACCAATCAATCCACGAGTTGGAATTAAGAATTCAAGTCTCAAACGATCATCGCCAATCGGGATGATGTTTTGCAAAAGTCCCTTTCGCACTTGAAACATTTGAGTGATGCTTCCTTGGGAGAATACAGGAATGTCGAGAATGGCTAATTCCATAGGCTCTTGAGTCACGCCATCAATTTCTCTTAAGAGAATTTGAGGCATACCCATCGACATTTCGTAACCTTCACGGCGCATAGTTTCAGCCAAAATGGCCATTTGAAGCTCACCTCGACCCATGAGTTTGAAGCAATCTTGAACGCCATCATCGATTTCTAATTTCAATGAGGGGTTAAGAAGAATTTCTTTTTCAAGTCGCTCTCTCAATTTACGGCTGGTGACGTGTTCACCTTCTCTACCTGCAAGAGGAGAGTTGTTCACATACCACTCTACTCGAAGAGTCGGAGGGTCGACGCGCAATCTTGGAAGTGCAAGAGAGACTGGGTCCCATCTTTCTTCTCTTGGTGTTTGGCCAGTCGGCATTTCAACTATGGAGTCGCCAAGGGCGCATTCATCCATACCGCCGATAACCGCAATGTCTCCGGCTTTGATTTCATCGACTGGATATTGTTTGAGTCCCCAATAAGTGAAGAGATGTTGAATTTTAAATTGCTTAGCAACATTTTCACCGGCTTCGTTTTCTGAAATGACAGACATAAGCTGCCCTTTTTGAAGTTTTCCAGAATTCAAACGTCCGATGGCTAATCTTCCGAAGTAATCAGAGTGAGTGAGATTGGCGACCAGCATTTGAGCTTTGTCATGTGTAGGTAATTTCGGAGGAGGAAGGAGCTCAATAATTTTATCGAAAATTAATCGAATATCTTTTGTGTTTTCCCAATCTTCTAGTTTTTCAAAAGCTTTTCCTTCGCGAGCTACGGCATAAACATATTGGAAATCGCACTGCTCATCGGGAGCGCCAAGTTCAATCAAAAGATTGAATACAGCGTTGATAACTTCTTGAGGGCGAGCATCTTTGCGGTCGACTTTGTTGACGAGTACAAAGAACTTGATACCTTTTTGAAGTGCTTTTTGAAGTACGAATCTAGTTTGTGGGAGCGGGCCTTCGGCCGCATCCACGAGAACAATAGCTCCGTCGACCATAGAGAGAATACGCTCTACTTCTCCACCAAAGTCAGAGTGTCCTGGCGTATCGACAATGTTAATTTTGTAATCTTTGTAATAAATGGCGGTGTTTTTAGCCGCAATTGTGATCCCACGCTCGCGCTCCAAATCCATGGAGTCCATCATTCTTTCCGCTACGTTTTCGTGGGAAGCAAATGTTCCTGCTTGTTGCAAAAGGGCGTCGACAAGGGTGGTTTTGCCATGGTCGACGTGGGCAATAATGGCAATATTTCGCAATTCTTTGTGCGCTGGGATACTCATATTTTCACTCAATCACTTTATATATTTAGAAACATTAACGGATAATTTCGAAATTTTTAAGCTCCGAAATTCTGACCTGTGGATTTGCTTGGTTTGCATCAACAACATTGATCCTGCCTTTTACACGAACATTGATGCTGTTGTGAACCAATTTATTGCGTCCATTGTGATAATTTTTAGAATCTTTGTCCCAAGCGGCTTGGGCCAGAGCTCTTATTTGAGCAAATAGATCCTGATCATCGAAGTTCACTAGGGTGTAAGTGCGTCTGGTAGCGGACTTTTCGTCAAATTGCTCAACTGCAAATACGTTAAATGCGACTTGGGGGCTTTTGGGAAACAAAACAAGCTTTCCTTCAATGGATCTTTCGACATCATGTTGGGCTAACAATGAATCTTCTTGAACTAGGGCCTGAGGGTCGCTTTCTCTAACCTCTAAGTGGGTTGGATTGCCTGGCTTTTCCTGAATATCAAACTTTAATCTAATAATATCGTTGCGATAGAGATTTTCAGAGAGTTGGCTGTTTCGAATATAGACGGGTAAAATTTGGTCTTTGTATTCAAGAACGAGAATGTGGCCGTGATCGTGGACTGCGTGAACTAAGAAGAGGGCTTCATGTTTGTCTTTGAGCTCAGCAGGAATCTGAGCCTCATATTGATAGTGATCGCTTGGATATTCAGAAGTGTATTTTTTTAAAGTTTCTATTTCATCTACTGAAATATGTTTTTGAGGCGCATCGATTTTTAAAAAGTGACCTTTAATTCGAACTTTATCGTGACGAGTGCTCTCAGAAAGTTTTTGGCGAACATCTTCTTTTCTAGTGACTAGTGAAATGTGAACAAAGTGAAAAAAATCTTTGGGATCTCTTAAGGTAAAGACAATAAGTTTTCTATCGGGCACTACGGCGTGAATTTCGCCTACAAGGCCTTGGCCTTCGAGTTCTTGAGTGACTTTGTCCCAATCAAAATTAGGTTCTTTGTTTTGTGCGAGACTGCTGCAGGCGGTGGATAAACTAAGGATAATGGATAGAAAAATTCCAAGCATGGAACTCTTTTAGTCGAAGGAGTCTTGGGAAGACAAATCGCCAAAGCGCGACTTATGGCGCAGTGAACTAAGCTCTAATTATTATTTCTCAAAAGTAGAGGATCGGTTTGTCGCCGCGATCTTCTTTGGCATTTTTTGAGAAGCATTCAATGAAATCCACAAATTTTTCGACGGCTTCATAACTCTGAGTGCTTTTATCGAACTCACAACCATATTGATACTCAGCTCCAGTGAAGCCTTGCATTTTTTGAGTTCGGATTACCTTAACTTTGCAGTCAAGATAACTTTTGTTTGAGAAATAAAATCGGATATCGAGTTCTTCGTCGGGAGCAAATAAACTTTCAGAAGATGACATTCTGAAACTAATTCCTGACTTTGAAATATCAGCAAGCTCCATGGATCGCATACCCAGTTTTTGAACTACAGTGTAACAACCTAGAATTTTATTAAAAAGATATCGTTCGTATTCACGACGAATGGTTTCTTGTTTTTCTTCACGCTTATCTTGGAGTTTGATTAAGTTGTCATCGTTGCCCATTTTTCCTCCGACTTTATTAAGTTCGGAAGCTTCGATTAAAAACTTAACCAAATATTAAAAATTCGCAGCGAAAATTATCGATCAACGTCAAAGCATTGGCGAATTATAATAAGTCTAAAGAATTCAATCCCCAGATGTTCTTAGAAGCAGCTCTATGAGTTTCATCGCCAATAAAATGGATGCCATTATGATCATCTTTAAAAACCCAATGTAGGCCCAGCGTGTGCCCTAAGAGGTGTGGATTGTGGACAAGGGTTTCGTGTTGAAAGGGTTCTTGAGCTTCATCAAGTTGAGCCTTTAGGGATCGTTTTAAAGATTTATGAAATGAAGTGAGCTCCTTAGGGTTTTGTACAATTTCATCGGGCAAATAAGTGATTGTTGAGATGTGAAAGCCCTTATCGTCTTGATGAATGGCGCCAAGACTTAAATAATATTTTTTATCGTGCTTAACAGGAAGTCCCCAAAGATGCTTTTCAGGAAAAGCTTCAACAAACGTGGGCGCTTTGGGAAAAGTCCAGGTGAGTGCGATGCCACCGAGAAATTCGCGAGTGTCGTCGTTAAAATTTGGGTTGGCTTGCAAAAATTCTTGGGATTCAATTTTTCCAAAAGCATTTTGAAAAGCTCTAATTCCTGCACCCCAAATGATTTTAGGAGTTATAATTTCTTCTTTGGGTGTGTGCAAAGTCCACTTGTCTTCACTTTTATTGAGAAAACTTACGGGTGAAGAATATGTGATTTTTGAATTTATTTGAGAAAGAAGCTCCTTATTCCAAAGGGCTATTTTTTTGGGGCCTTCAAAATAGAATTTCCATTGAGGAAGTTCTTGGCTCCATTCGGGATCTTTCCAATCGACATTGTCTGGGCTCACCCATTGGCGTTCCCAGCGTATCAGCGGACTCTCGAGAGTGGGCGAGGGAGCCAGCAGCGTGCTTTCAAGATTAGCATTCACTAAATGAAGTGCTGCTTCAGAGGCGCGTCCTAAATGAGTGTGTTCGGATTCAAGAAAAAGGCAAGATTCGTTGGATTCAAGAGCCAAAGAGGCGAGGCCGCAGGGGCCCATTCCTACGTAGACAGCGGGAGCTTCTCGAATACTAACTTCATTATTTTTTTGTTTTTTCACCAGGTCTCCAAAAGTTGTTTTTTTACAATGTCTTTATCAATTTGAATGCTTAAAGATTCATTTTCAATAGTAGAAGATTGAAAGGCTTTTTGAAATTCATTTTGATTATTTTGAATTCTTGTTAAAAGTTCCGTTACAGTTTTTTGAGAAAGTGCTTTTTTATTAAGACCCAAATGCTTGTCCTTGTAGGAACTTGCCAGTGAACTTATGTCTTGAAGTAATTGATAGATAGCTTGCTGAAGAACTGGGTAAAACATAGGGCCGGAGAGTGTTTTCTCTTGATCTTGAGTGGCTTTATTTAGAGTGTTTTCCCATAGATCTGCCTTTTCCGCCCATACGGCTTTAGTTTTTGCGGCTTTTTCCATTTGGGTGTCTATGCTTTTAATCTGTTCGAGAGCTTGGCCTATTTCTGAATATTTTTTGTTTAAGCTATCTTTTTCTTTTTGTGCGAGTTCTCGTCTTTCAGAAAATAGAGTTTTCTCAATTTCAATGAGTCGGGGCTGTGTGGGCCAGTGCTCAATTTCAAAGGAGGCTTCTCCTAAAAAATTTCCCTCAAAAGCTAAGAGCAATCTGTATCGACCAGGGGTGAGGTTTTGGGCTTTATTTTGAAGAGGGCCGACAACAAAAAAACCATCTTGAACAGCCACTTTAAAAAGATGAACAAATGGAACAGGCATAATGGTCTTGGTGGTGTCTGGAAAAAGTGCAGCCTTAATCGTGTCGTAAGGGAGAAGGGGAGAAAGTGCACCATGAATGATGGGGAAATCTCCACTAAATTTATCTGAGTTCAGCATAAAAGAGGGACCTTGAACTGTACTTTCAAGTCTAAAGTTTCTGAGCTTTTCCCAGTCGCTGCTTGGACCTTTTTTAATTTCGCTTTGATCTTCAGTGTTTGAATTACTTTCGGCGTCGTCTGATTGAAGATTTTTTTGAAGAACAGCTCTATTGTCGTAAAAAGCAAAAAACAAAGCGGCTACGGCTAGGGCTCCCACAAGAATTTTAATTATTCCTAGACTAGATTTTTTCTTAGTGAGTTTTTCCTGACTTTGTTTTTGAAGATTTTCAATTTCAGCAATAGTGAGCTCAGGAGATTTTGTTTCAGAGGCTTCGGAGACCGTGCTTTCGTTAGTACTCTGAGAAATCGGAGCAATATTTTCTTGGGGCTCTGGAATTTTTTCAGAAGGGGCGAGTGATTCTAAAGAAGCCTCAACATTAGGTGCGCTAACGCTTTCTAAAAGTACAGGAGTGTCTTTAATTAAAGCCCAGTCCGACATGCCTTCAGTGTAGACATAAGCCTCAAATCCAAATTCTTGGGATTTAATTTTTTGGCTGAGTTCGGCTTCATTAAATGGACCTTGTTCACGTTCTTTGTCGTAAACAAACCATTGTCGCGTTGGGTTACTTTCCATGCGCATCACTATAAAGCTTGGTCTAAAAAATGGAAAGTCCTGAATAAAAACAGCTTAAAAGTGTGTCGCTAAGAGCCGTAACAAGAGCTTATAGAGCTAATCTTTTCGAACGGTATGAGCAAAGAAGCTTCTTCCACCGGAATTGGCAAGATAACGTCCTTTGAGGCAAATCGTTTCGTTTTCTCGAACGCCTTGTGCTACCGTTTCTGCTTCAGGAGTGGTCAAAACTACTGGACTTAAAAATTCGACACCCTTTTTATTAGTTTCGAGATGGATGTAGAGTTCAGTTTGATCTTCGTCGATGGCTTTCCAACGTGCAGGGAAACATTTCCAATCTCCCGCAATAGATGAAAAAGCGACAAGCAATCCAAGAAGGCATAATTTTTTCATGATTTTTCTCCCCAAAAAGATCATGTAAAGCTTTTGAGGGCTTGTCAAACCTCTATCCCTGCTAAAAAAATAAAAATTAACCATAAATTAATATTCGAGCAATTTGGTGATCGGAAAGTTTTGTAAAGGATAGCTTAGCTATTGCCGAAAAATAGGAGTGCCTAGCTATAATTTTAAGCTTTATCTAAGATTATTATTTTTAGGCAATTTTATTTTTTTATTAAATCAAGTGTCTGCATCAGCCTTATCTTGGGTGTCTGATAAAGCTGAAGATATTGATATCAATAATGCTCAAAGAGTCGATCTTTTGAAAGGAGATCCTATATTTGGCGCAGTGGCTTCGCTGGCTGTTGGTAGATCGCCTAGTCCTGATTCCAAGTTTGCCATTCGAAAAGAGCATTGGAGAATTAATCCTAGTATCAATATAACGTCATTACTGAATGATGTCTCAGGAGCGACTCTCCCCGTGGGAATCAGTGTCGATGTTGAGAGAGGTGTGAGCTTTTATCGAAGATATGAACCTCAATTTTTAAAATCAATTTTAGATTGGCCGCTCAATCCAACATCACATTTACCAAGATCAGGTTTTGATGTGAGAGATAAAATACCCGTTGGAACGACTGTGCATATTCCTGCTCGAACTAGAGTTTCATTGGGAAAAGGCTATTCCATGTCGTTGCTCTCGAGTGTTTTAAAAGACACCTTGGACATAGTAACGCTAAGAGATCTCATTAGTGCCACGGCTAGCATTAGTGTGGAGGCTAAATACGATATGCTTATAAGTCGGAGTCCGGAAGCCCCGAATATGGCGCGAGTTCAATTAATTGCCGCTAAGGAAGATTCCTTAAATCTAGGAATCAGTACAGGGATAAAGCTTTTGCTCTCTGATGAAGATACTTATACGAGCACTGGAAATAAATATGGGGATAAAGCTTCTAAGCGAGCTTTATCAAAAGTTACATCGAAGGTGATGGGAAAATTATTAGGACAACCTCTTCAATTGGATTTTGCGCGCAGTGGAGATGGGGTTCAAACAATTTTTGATTATAGTTATGATCTTAATAATATTGAATCGCAAAGAGCTTTAACAGACGCTCTTAAGGGGGCGGGTCCATTAGTTGATTTAAAAGTGATGAAGGGTGTTTCTGCCAGTGGGTCCTCGGCTCTGATCGAAGATATTTTTTCACCGGGCTTTGAGTCTTCAAAACAACTTTCTCAAGATCCGAACTCTGGCGTTGTTCAAAATGTTGTTATGTCATCTGAACGTTCGTATAAGGATTCTGGTTGGAGAGTTGGAGTTAATTCACTGTTTAGGCTGGGTTCCTTTAATGGCAAATCAAATTCTCTGACTCATTCTGACGGGCAATCACAATTAGTGATGTCGGAGCAAAGCAGAAAAGAATCTCAAGGTCCATTTGGGATTAGGCGAGAATCTACGAATGAAGATCTCAGCACTCATGTGGGTTTTGATCCTAATGGTCATCTTATAGATAGTTATGCAGAAACTATTTATAAATTCGATTATAGCGATAAAAATTTTAATACAGATAGCGTGAATCGAATGACTGCGGCTTTACGATCAAAACTTGGACCTGACATCATTAGTTATTATAATGAATACCCTCGAGTAGGAGTGACTCAAACTGGATTAGGAGAAATGCTTGAACGTTTGCGTTTAAGTACAAGTTCGGGGCCCGGACAATTTTACAAAGGGCAATTTCAATTGGAGTTTAGAATTTCTCCAACCTATTTGTTTTTAACTCGTTGGGAGCTTAAGAGAGGCGCACTCCAAAATGGTTTTATAACTCAAGCTCAACAACATGAATTTATTTCAAGATGGGTGGCCCATCGATTGAAAATTATGGCTTCTCGTTTAGGGGTGCAGGGATTAGTAACAATGAGCGATCATTGTGTTTCTGCATTGGCTAATCATTTAGGCATGTATTTTTTAATTAAGAATTCCGAACCGCCTTACTTAGAGCCTGGGCTAGAGGAATTTCGAACAGGAATGCCTTGGGGATGTAAGGAAACTTATCAACAATTAGCATTACCCACTATAATTGATTTTATAAACGATCGTCCCGAGGAAGCTCGATATGGACCTCGATATTCTATTGTGGCTCAAGCTGAAGGGAAGAGAAAATCTTTTATGAAAGGAGAGTCCAATGA
>JAGNHS010000010.1 GCA_018001635.1 Pseudomonadota bacterium
TCTTATAAAAAAAGATATTGAAGGAAATTGGCAACGTAGCTTTGAGAGAATTCGCACGACAGACGCCATCAAAGACGCGGCCATACACAGTGCACACACAAAGGATTTAGCACTTATACAAAAGTCGCTCGAAGAAGTTCCTCTTAATTGGCGCGATGTGACCTCAATCACGATGCCCATTGATACAAAAAAACTCACTGAGGCCAAGCGACTCATTCGCCAATTCCAGGATGACCTTTCCGAGCTTTTGGAGAGTGGTGAAAGCAATGAAGTTTATAGAATGAGTATTGCCCTCTTTCCCTTGTCCGAAATTCCCAGTAGGAAACGAGAATTCATAAAATGAAATTTCATAGATTCTTATCCATTTTATTTATAGCCGCGAACTTTGGCTTTTGCGGCGACAAAATTCTTGGGGGCGGCAAAGCCCTTGTGTGCTTTTCAGACGAGACAGTTTTAAAAGAAATCTTTTCCGAGAATCTAAAGGGCACAGCTCAATATGGGCAATTACAAGAATCGCACATTAAAAAAATCTTGTTCATCGAAACTCTAGATCTCTATATCGCAAAGCTCAAAAACATGCGCTTTAAGAATTGGGGTAAAATTTTTCCTATAAAGGAAACTGAATCAGCGTGGGATTGGATTTATCGTCTCCGTGCACGCTTTGAAGGTCAGTTACCTTTCATCAAAGAAATCATTCCAGACCACCTTAAAGCTTTTGATAAATTTTCTGCCGACTACCATGGAGTTGCACCCGTTGATGACGCCAAAATCGAGTGGGTCTATGAGCTTCGCAATTGCACAACAGTCACCGTGGCGCTCCAGGTCCACGTGGGTCAATTTACTGAGCTTCAAATAGATCTACGACTTTTTGATCTTATGTCCAAACTCTCGCAATCTGTTTTAATGCTTCACGAAGTGATGTACTGGGCACAAATCAAGCATTTTGAAATTCCCAAAGACCAAAGCATGAACAGTGCCCCTACGAGAACTCTTTTGGGTTATTTAGTTCAAGAGAACCTCGAAGCCATACCGACTGTCCATGCTCTAGTAGATATTATTGCAAAACTCGGATACGGAATTACTCAAAGTAAAATTGATCCTGAGCTCAGTTGGTCGAACTTGGACTTTAGCCAAATTCAAGCCCAGATAAAAATAGGTTTACCCACTCGAGGCGATGATTTTATCGAACGTTGGATTTTAGAAGAAGTATTTAGTTACTCTAAACTCAAGGAAAAATATAAACATCGAAAACTTTGGAATGAACATTTTTACAATGAGACTCCTTACAAAACTTCCTTTTGGGATTTTCGTGATAAATTCTTAAAAACACTAAACGAAGTCACTAAAAGTGAAGCTCTTGATCCAATGAGTGCGGATGCGCTTATGACACCCAAGATTTTAGAAAAAGTCTTCACTCGAATTCACGAAGGTTTTCTTTATCGCTATGGCGATGCAAGAGGCCCCATAGGAGGAAGTCTGCCCTTTTACCAGCGCGATCCGGGTTTCAATCGCTATCGCCAAGCTTATCCACTCAGTGAAGTGCAAATGAAGGCTTTGCTAAGTCTTGAGCCTGAATTTAAAAAAGTTTTAAGTTCCCATTCAGAAAAAATGCAAGAGCTTAAAAAACGCTTCAAAACTCGTTTTCAAGAATTCCTTTTAAAACAATATCCTTTAAATTATTGGTTGGCTTTTGGGTTTTCACAAGCTGAGTCTGAAAAGCGTCAAAAAGATTATTTTGAAATTATCCACTCTGCGTGGTCTGAATGCTTGTTTTTTGAAGACACGCTGATAGAGGTCGACTACCTACTCCAACACGCCAATAGGCACATGACTCAAGGTGATTGGGAAAGAAATATTCGTGATATTCAGTTTCATTTACTCAATGTTTTCCAACGCAAACGTTCTTTGAATCAATGGACCGAAATGGAAAAGGCATTTTCCAATACAGCGCCTAAAGAGGCCCCGGACCAATGAAATATAAACTATTCTTTTTGACTACGCTCATGCTTTCGACAATGAGCTTTGCCTCTTCAATGGATTTGCATCTTCTCATTTGCCCAGAAAAATCTGAGAGAAAAGAAGAAATCATTTGGCAGTATGATGATTGGCAAACTTTAGAGAATGAGCGAGTTTGGAAGATGCAAAGCTTTGAGGAACTCTTCGTAGACCCAACTCAATTTCAGCAAGTCAGAGCTTTTATTTTGAGTCGTATCCCCATCCTTTGGAACATCCTTCCTACAAACCTCAACAATTATCAAACCATCAAATTTGATCGTACACCCTTAGAAAAAGCGCAAACTGTTGAAAAAAACTCTATTCAATGTGTACGACATTTACCTTTAAAGTGGATTCAAGTTGAAAACTATCGTTTCTTAGACGTAGATCAAAGCATTTGGGATAAGTTATCAAAACACAGACAGCAGACTCTTTATTTTTTAAGTTTGATAGATTTTACTTTAGACCAAAGCTACTTTAAAGCCAAAGAGCTCTTCTCTGACCGAAGCCTACTCTCGACTATGCTTCTTGGAAAAATGACGATGGATCAATTGCTTGAGAAAAACTCTAAAACATGGATATGGCCGCTGAGCTCTCAAGACGGCTTCTTTTCCGGTTTTTCTCGTTATCCAGAATATGATGAAAGTACTAACAGAGTTATTATGGCTGAAGAAATTTTTTTGGGAAAGCCAAATTATCATTCTGCCGTGACAGATTTTAATGCCGATATAGTAAGCTTTATGGTTGAGCATTTACCCCATTTAAAACTCCATTCTCCAGAATATTTTGAATGGAGAATGCGTGTGCACGAAGAACTAGAACGGCATTTTAATCTTAACTATGCACTTCAGCGACGCCACACAACTTTTCTATCAAATGAAGAAATTTTTAAACTCTTAAATCAAATCATTAAAAACAAGCAATTGCCAGAATGGGCCGCCTTTCACAGTCCTGCCTTTCATAAAGGTAAAACTTCTTATTTGTGGACTCAAAGCTGGCTGCCTTTTGAAGCAAAACCTTCGGAACTTCAAAAAGCCGACATTCCCAAAGTGAGTCTTGGAACAAAAGATAACGAAAGAATTAAAAAGCTTAAAATTGATTTCGATAATAATATTTCTAATCTAGAAGCCGCTCATCAGGAAAAATACAAAGATGAACTCTCAAAGGCATTAGACGAACTTCTCCCAAAACTTTCGGTGAAATACCGAAATTACTTTTACGACATGAATGAAACTACATTTAAAAAACAAGTCGCAGAATGGCGAAGAATTATATTTACACTTTATGGAGACATGCTATTTGAAAGTCAAAATGAGATTCTTCTGTTCTCAACAATAGAAAGCACTCCATTTTTTATTGGAGAACGAGGAGTTTTCGAACAAATGAATAATCATTTGGTATTCTCATCGTTCTGGCCTCTTTATAAATACCTCTACCCCAAAGATAAGGCTAAAAAGTTTTATGATGCTCTAAAAGACAATCCTTTGCGAAAGAATCTCTATGGCCTATTTTAATATTAGCTTTTACTTATTTAAAACTCATCTTGATAGAGTTTAGAATCCGCTGCATAGACTCTAGAAAAAAATTCGAGGGTAGAAAAGCCTGTGCCAAGTTTTTTAGTAAAATCGGTGAGATCTTCTAAATACTCTACAAAATTAAATCCTTGAGTTTGAGGGATCTGGGCACGAAGCGCTCCTACGGCTTGATGGTTTTTATCGGAGCGAATAGGAATAGAGGCTACTATAAAATCCTTCTCGGCCACCACTGGAGATTTCCCAATTAAGATTGTGCTTGGCAAAAAAAGTGGCTGATCTTTAGAAAACATAAGCTCTAAATCCGGATAATCTTCAAGTTTCATGGAATGCTCCGAAAATGATTGCCAATGATTTTCAATCAACAACCGCATTTTTGGGGCTGACTTTTCAATGGGCGTATCAGCACGAAGTGTAAAAAGAGATAATTGCGCCACATCACTTTTCGTTTCTTCTAAAAGTCTCTCAAAGAGTCGAATAAATTCTCCCCTCAAAGAATCTAAGCCTTCAAAAACTCCTTGAAATTGCGCTCCCGAAACATAGTCTTTCCATTGAGGTCGCCTTTCCGTGAAGGGTCTTTTGACTTTAAGAACTTGATGGGGAAGATCTTCCACAGATGTCACACTCTGAGTCGCTGGAAGATCTTTTGTTTGAGGAACGTCAATTTTCACAATGCCTTCGGGCGAATTTTTAATTTGCTGAAGCTGTCTACTCCGTAAAATATATTGCTCAGCCTCTTTAGGATCTTCAATTGTTAATTCAAAACCTGATGCCAATGCCTTCATACTGAGAGCTTTATTAATTTTTCCACGCATACACATCACCCAAAACATTCCGTCTCGGTGATAGACATGTGGGAAATTTATCATTTCCGGATCAAAATCATTGTCTAAAAATATGGCAAAAGGTTCTTTTCTAAGTTCAACATATAAATCATTAAGATTATGAACTACGGCCACTTGAAACTCAGACATTTTAAATTGAGCTTCAAGCCTGTAATAATCAAAGGGGTGCTTGGTTGCCAGAACCACTAATGCTTTCATAGTTAAAATTTTATCTGCAATCCCCTCAAAAGGCTAATTTGGCCAAGCCTGTAGAAGCTCCTAAGACATTAAATGATAAAAAAAGCGTCAATTTTTCTACAGTCATTTTAACTAAACTTTTACAATAAGCTTCCGAAAGAGCTTAGGTAAGGATGTTTACTTCGAGAAAAGGATGTCTCGATAAAATTTTAGGATGAAAAATTTAAAAGTCATATTTTTATTCCCTTTAATTTTAAATGCGCTACCTTGCTTAGCTTTATCACTATCCGTGAGCGGTGGTTATAATGGAAACGTTTTTGAAACGAGCGGTGAAAGTTATTATTACGAAAATTTGGCTTATCGAGCCACTCTCATGTCCTCTCGCAAAAATAGAGTCCGACTTGGAGTTGGATACAGCACTGGACAATATATTAGAGAAACAACAATTGATAGTAATGTGCCTCGATTCATAAATGACATCCAAGGAGAACTTTTCTTTAATATAGGTCTAGATAAATCCCGAAGATCTTTTCTTCATTTTGGTGGAATTTACGGACAATTTCAGACTTCAGATCAAAGAAGTTTTTTTGGACAAAAGGCTACTATTGAACAAATGGGTGGTAGCATTGGTGGTGGTATTTATTTAATAGATGCCTCTAGCTTTAAAGTTTGTCTCGAAGCACAAATAGGATACCTTCAACTCAGCGGTCTCACTCGAACTCGCAGACAAGTGATGACTTTTTTAACCCTTGAACTAGGGGATTAAAATACTCAACCCGAATATTTAAAAGATTATTTCTTTAAGAGAGACTCTATTTTCTTACAAGCTTGTTAGAATAGAATTCAGTGGCAAGTGCAGATTCCAAGAAAAAATCAGGGGCCTTTTGGGTGGCCTCAGGAATTTTTTTAAGTCGTATTGCAGGCCTCATTAGAGAACGCACATTTGCTCATTATTTTGGAAACAGCGATGCTGGTGATGCCTTTAAGGCCGCCCTTAAAATTCCGAATTTTTTACAAAATCTTTTAGGTGAAGGTGTTCTTTCCGCGTCCATGATACCCGTCTATGCCAACCTAAGGGCCCACGGAAAAAACGATGAAGCCGACCAAAACGTAAGAGTTATTGGCTCCATCTTATTTTTAACCACTTCAATACTTTGTTTAATTGGAATTTATTTAGCTCCCCATTTAATCTCTGTCATTGCTCCGGGCTTTAGCGGAGAAAAAGCGTTACTCACCACTCAGTTAGTGAGAATTTTCTTTCCCGGTATATCACTTTTAGTTATGAGTGCTTGGTGTTTAGGAATTCTTAACTCTCATAGAAAATTCTTTCTTTCCTATGTAGCGCCCGTGATTTGGAATGCAGCCATCATAGGAACTCTTTTTTATTTTGGTCACAATGCTCTTCAAAATGATCTCGCCATTAAAGCCGCATGGGGGCTTTTATTAGGAAGCTTTTTACAACTTTTAATTCAATCCCCAAGCACTTTAAAACTATTAATAAAATGGCGACCGAGCTTGAATTGGAAAACTCCCTCTGTGCTTCTAGTTTTTAGAAATTTTTTTCCTGTAGTGGTGGCGCGCGGAGTGGTTCAACTGAGCGCTTACATAGATGCCATGCTGGCAAGCCTTCTTCCCACGGGTGCCGTATCGGCCCTAGCCTACGCTCAAACTATTTATCTTTTACCCGTGAGTCTTTTTGGAATGAGTGTGTCTGCTGCTGAATTACCCGCCATGTCCGAAGCCAAGGGAAACCCCGAAGAAATAAAAAATTATCTTAAGAAAAGACTCAATTATGGCTTTGCGCAAATCGCATTTTTCATAGTGCCCACGGTCTGTGTTTTCTTAGTTTTTGGTGATTTATTAGTAGCTTCCCTCTTCCAAGGAGGTCAATTCGATAGAAGCAGCACACAATACGTGTGGATAGTTCTCATGGGATCAACCGTAGGTTTACTAGCCGGCACTCAAGGACGCCTTTACGCCTCTGCTTTTTATTCACTCAAGGACACTCGAACCCCATTAAAATGCGCTAGTTTTAGAGTTTTTTTAACAACTATACTTGGATATTATTCAGCAAGATATCTTCCACAAAGCTTTTCCCTCGATCCCAAATGGGGCACAGTCGGTTTAAGTGCATCTGCAGGATTAGCGGCTTGGTTAGAATTTTTGCTATTAAGACGATTTTTAGAAGAAAAATTAGGCACAATCAGACTCAATAGAACTCTAGCTCTGAAGTATTGGGTGTCCGCAACCTTAGCTGTTGTATTTACGTTTTTATTGAACCAATATCTTCAAAAAATGGCTCTTCATATTTGGATTCAAACGATTATTGGATTTAGTTTATTTGGAGTCATCTACATCTTAAGCAATCAATGGATGGGATCTAATTTAATAGCCGTTAGCAAACTCAACAGATTTCGCTTAACACGTAGTCGAATGACGAAGAATTAAAAGTTCTAAAAACTACACGATAGGAAATTTAGACAGTTCATCGTCAATCGGTAAATTATTATCGAGCATAGATTTTACAAAATAGGCACTGTGGTCGCCACTGAGCCAACTCAGCAAAACGTCTGCAAAAAATTGCTTCGTGAAATCGTCCATATCAGAGCTCCAATCGATATCGCAGCTTTGAGAATCCCTTAAAACACCCGATCGCAATCCGTTGTCGCGATCCCACTCTAAGGCACGTCCACGAACTAAAAATAAAAATTTTAAAAGATTTCGACGCTCATCCATCCACACAAAAGCCGCACTTTTTTGATCTCCAACAAAAGTTTCATATAATTTCGCGCCTTCCAGAAGTGCCAAAGCGTTTGGATCACCGCTCAATTCAAGGTTTTTCTTAAAACTTTCACCAATCCCTTTGGGATATAAAAATTCCTTAAGCGCATTTATAAAAGCTGGATTAGGTTCAACAAACTGGGTGCTAAATCGAAGCCCTTGTTGGGCTTTGAATTCAATACGAACCGGAAAAGCTCTTTCCCTTATCGAAACTGAAAGATCCTTAATTTCTCCCACTTGAAAGTTATGTTCTCGTTCAAAGATGAGGGCCATACCGCCCAATGAGATATCATGTATGCGAACAAATTCTTCGCCAATATGGGCCTTAATTGAGGCCAGGGGTGTTATGTCGGCACCGGCGAGATCTACTTGAAATCGAAAGTTTTTTCTCCGCTGAGGCATAAGCTTCTACCAGTCTATCAGGCTCATAGAAAATAGGACAGACCGTATGGCAGTACGGTCTGTCCTTAGGAGACTCGGGGTTAAATGGGTTAACCCGAGTTAGGCCACTTTTTTACGTTTGCTTACGTGAAGAGAGAGTTTTTCAGCGAAATCACTTGGTTTTTCGCCATCTCCACGGATCACTCCAGCCATATAAAGCTCGTAGTGTTCCATGCAAAATCCGAACTTTTTAGGTCCCGATTTGCACTCTGAAAACTTACATTTTTGAGGTCCCAAGGCTTCTTGAGCAGCAGGGGCCTTTTTAGGGGCGGCATGTTCTTTAGGTGCTTGTTCTGCTTTCTTAGACATATTGCAGGTCTCCTCCCAGGGCTAACGCCCTGCACAATAAACTCTTCGGCGGAGGCCTGAAAAACTTTAACGCGGTGAGCAATTATTCTGTTACGTGTCATTAATCTGTCGATTTTATTCTTTTTTATGAACCTTTAATTTTTCGTAAATGTCATAATATAACTATGAGTAAACCTATCGATATCCAAAACTTCGTCGATCAAAAACTCAACTTAGATGCCTATAAAAAGATTCACTGGACGGGATCTTTCCAAGACTACATAGACATCGTTTTCGAAAAGCCTGAGGTCACGCGCAATGCCTACCAACGGCTCTACGACATGATTCTGGGATATGGGTTTGAAGAACTCGTAGACCTCAAGAAAAAAGTTGTTCACTACAATTTCTTCGACGATCCCATCGATAATGGTTTTGATGCTGTTTACGGCTTGGAAATTCCATTGATGAAGCTTGTTGATATTTTTCATTCTGCCGCCAAAGGATATGGCACTCAAAATCGAGTGATCTTACTCCACGGCCCCGTAGGATCTGCAAAATCCACCATTGCTCGATTGCTCAAAAAAGGTCTCGAAAGTTACACACGAAATGACAACGGAGCCCTTTATAGTTTTTCTTGGTTCAATCCTAAGAACGAAGACATTCCAGTGTTTCGTCATTTAAAAGAATTGGGCGTTGAAGAATTCCCCGACCCCATGAACGAAGAACCTCTCAAACTTTTACCCGAAGAATTACGGGCTAATTTCTGCGATGAAATCGCCAAGGGTCGCAAACTGAATTACAAAGTCGCCATCAAGGGCGATCTCAACCCAGCCTCTCGATTCATCTACGAAGAACTCATGAAGTTCTACAAAGGTGATTGGAAAAAAGTTATCAATCACGTCAAGATTCGAAGAGTCCTCTTTTCAGAAAAAGACCGCATTGGAATTGGAACTTTCCAACCCAAAGATGAAAAGAACCAAGATTCTACAGAACTCACTGGTGATATTAACTATAGAAAGATTGCAATCTTTGGTTCGGACTCTGATCCTCGCGCTTTCAACTTTGATGGCGAATTCAACATCGCCAATCGCGGTTTGATTGAATTCGTAGAAATACTCAAACTGGACGTGGCCTTCTTGTATGATTTATTAGGCGCTTCTCAAGAACATAGAATTAAGCCTAAAAAGTTTGCGCAAACCGATATCGACGAAGTTATTATCGGTCACACCAACGAAGCTGAGTATAAAAAACTACTCAACAATGAGTTCATGGAAGCTCTACGTGACCGAACCATTAAAGTCGATATTCCTTACATCACAAAGCTCAAATACGAGACCCAAATTTACAAAAAAACTTTCTCGCGAGAAAGAGTGCGCGGCGTGCATATTGCACCCCATACGCTAGAGATGGCCTCTATGTGGTCGATTCTCACTCGCCTTGAAGATCCAAAAAAGGGAAATATTTCTCTCCTCCAAAAGCTTAAACTTTACGACGGAAAAACTCTTCCTGGTTTTACCGAAGATAACGTTAAAGAACTTCGCAAGGAATCCATTCGCGAAGGTATGGATGGAATTAGCCCTCGATACATTCAAGATAAAATTTCCAATGTTCTTGTACACGAAGGTGAAAAGAATGGTTGTGTGAATCCCTTTATGGTCTTGAATGAACTCGAAGGTGGATTAAAAAATCATTCTCTCATCTCAAATGAAGATAAGAAAAAACGCTTCCGTGAACTTCTCTCAATTGTTAAGCAAGAATACGAAGATGTCGTTAAGAATGAAGTTCAACGGGCCATCAGTGCCGATGAAGAAGCCATTGCGAAACTTTGCTCAAATTATATCGACAACGTCAAAGCCTACACTCAAAAAGAAAAGGTTCGCAATCGTTATACCGGCCAATATGAGGAACCCGATGAGCGCCTCATGAGATCGATCGAAGATAAGATTGATATCCCAGAATCTCGCAAAGATGATTTCCGCCGTGAGATTATGAATTACATTGGAGCGTTAGCTGTAGAAGGTAAAAACTTCGACTACCGCACCAACGAACGACTACAAAAGGCCTTAGAACTCAAGCTTTTTGAAGACCAAAAAGACTCTATTAAACTCACTACGCTTGTTTCTAACGTGGTCGATAAAGCCACTCAGGAAAAAATCGACATTGTTAAAGCCCGTCTTATCAAGAACTTCGGCTATGACGAGGTTTCTGCTACCGACGTGCTTCACTTTGTAGCCTCGATTTTTGCTCGTGGAGACAGTAAAATAAGTAAGGATGAGAAGAAATAGGGGATTTCTAGGACTTCTTCTTTTTGTTTTACTAATTGAGTTTTTTTCGAATAAGACCTTTGCGGGAAATTGTAAGGCCGTATCACCCTATTCTCCAGGTTTTAAACCCAACGTATTGCCTCAAAAGGGCATGCTTTATTTACCCGCAAAAAATCGCAATCGAAAACTCTTAGTCTATTTCCCTGGCCTCAATCAAAGCGCCCACCCTACAAGCAGTCCTAAAATTTTTTCTAATTCTAGTTACAAACTTCAAGAAGTTGCAGATAAAACTGGATACGCCATTTTCTCCCTCCACAACTCTGGCACAAGCATTACAAAAGAAGAGATCCATTGTTTACTTGAAGCCTCTGAATCGGGGCAACTCGATGTAGCCAGTCATAGTGGAGGCATTCTAGGTCTGCAGAATAGCGCCCGAGAACTTAAAAAAGCCAATGTCTCGAATCTCTATATGCTTGATAATTTTTACAATAAAGTAAACGGCCAAAACACCAATCCTAGTTGGACCATTAGTAACGTAGATGCGGGCGTAGTCCATGGATTTGTTCATTCCACCAATTCCCAAATAAAACAAATGGCAAAATCCGAAAAAACCAACAAGGGAAAAACTTTCTACACTTTTGAAAGCGAAAAAAATAGTGCCATTATTAACATGGGTGACCACTATGATTCTGTTTCAAAATTTCTAATAGGAATCAATCAAGGCACATTAGATTCAAATTATGACGTTGATGAATCGCTCGTACAAGTTATCAACAAAGGGCACAGCTTCGTAAAAAAGTAGACTAAGTTTTCTAGAGGCTTTAGTCACGATCCGTAAAAATTACGGAGATCCTTCTACGCCTTCAGAATAATAATCGTAGTAATCCAAGCCTGTATGCGTGATTTCCGCATCGCCCTTCATTGTTCGAAGAGTATTCTTTAACTTCATTTGTTGAATGAACAAATCATGTTCAGGATAAAGGCCTTCTTTCACCATAGGAGCTTTGTAGTAAAAGCTCAGCCACTCTTGAATGCCACCGAATCCCGCACGTTTAGCCAAGTCCATATATAGAGCAAGATCTAGAACTAGCGGAGCTGCAAGAATAGAATCTCGGCAAAGGAAATTCACCTTCACTTGCATCTGGTAACCCATCCACCCGAAGATATCGATGTTGTCCCAACCTTCTTTATTATCTCCACGAGGAGGATAATAATTAATCATGACTTTGTGATAAATATTTCCATATTCATCAGGATAAAGTTCAGGTTGGAGAATATTTTGCAAGACTCCCAATTTAGAAACTTCTTTAGTTTTAAAATTGTCGGGGTGATCAAGCACTTCGCCATCACGATTTCCAAGAATGTTAGTAGAATACCAACCATTAATTCCTAAACCTCGAGCTTTAAAACCTGGCGCCAAAATAGTTTTCATTAAAGTTTGGCCAGTTTTAAAATCTCTACCCGAAATGGGCACGCCATTGTCAGTTGAATATTTAATAAAGGCTGGGATATCGACTGTAAGATTTGGAGCACCGTTAGCAAAAGCAACGCCTTCTTTTAAAGCGGCATAAGCATATATTTGTGAAGGAGATATATTTGTAGAATTCTTTTTCAATCCTTCTTCAAATTTTTCCATAGTGGCGTGTACACTAGAAGCCTCACAATAAGCTTCAGTCGATCCACACCAAACCATGACTATACGAGTGCATTTTCGATCTTTTTTAAATTTTTGAATATCTTCACGGAGGGCTTGAGCCTGCTCCCAAAGCGTCCCCTTTTTTACGTTGGGGCCTTTAATTCTTTGAATGTATTTTTCCGAAAAAACCGCAGGCATGGGTTTAATTTCAGAAAGTTCTTTTTTAAGTAAATCTATGTGTTCAGGATTTAATACGGCGGCCTTTTTTGCCGCTTCATACATATTTTCAGGAAAAATGTCCCAACCACCAAATTCAATATCTTCTAATTTAGCGAGTGAAATATAATCTTTAACGAGAGGAAATTGAGGCTCTGTTCTTTTGCCAACTCTGATTCGTCCCATTTGAGTCATCGACCCATAAGGTTTTGCTATTCCCTTACGAGCAGCAATGGTTCCAGCAAAAAATGTTGAAGCCACAGCTCCCATTCCTGGACAAAGTATTCCGAGTTTTCCCTTGGCGGCCTCAATTTTATAAGTTGGAGCTTTTTTCATAAATTATTTTCCTCAATAAATTTCTCTAACAAATTCTCTAAGCTCTTTAAGATCTTTGAGAACATCCTCTAACAATCCCTTATGTAGAGCTTCTTCTGCCACAGCGGGAGCCCTTTGCGAAGAGCTAGTGCCCACGTTAGTGGCTTGGCGCTCTTCTTTTAAAAACTTTTTAGCACCAGGAATCGAATAACCTTCTGTATAAAGCAGATGCTTTATTTTTAGAAAGCTCTCGATGTCCTCATCAGTGTAGAGACGTTGCCCACGACTTGTTTTCGTAGGTTTGAGTTGTGGAAATTGAGATTCCCAAAACCTTAAAACGTGTGGGAGCACTCCCACCTTCTCTGCGGCTTCTTTGATGCGAAAATACGCCATATATCTGCTATTTGACCACAATCTTTTAAGTTCGTCTAGAAGGGCTGCAGAAAGCCTCTAGCTCATCAGGGACTGCGGAAATACAAGCCAATCTGTAGGCCAGAATAATTTTCATTAAAAAAAGTGCTTTGTATGTATAAAGCAAAGCTTTTTGCGGGCCAAAAAGTTAAACCTGCCACACTGAAAACATACCCGTAATCATCGCCCTCTATGGTGGTGCTGATATTATTTACGGAGAAGCTATAACGCTCTTTATTCCAAACATAGTTCCCTCGCGCCACTAAATGAGGCTCAATCCAATGCCAACGGTAACTCCCGGCCAAACCACCAAAAACATATTTGGAATCGCTACCGCTGTAGCCTGTTCCAAGGTCCGTGGAAAGAGCCCAACCTTGGCGTTCAGCATCAGGAAGAATTAAGCCATATCGGCCGTGAAGACCCATACTCGAGAATAATGGCCCTACCTCTAATTGACCGCCCACATCGATGCGATCTGTAGCCCCATAAGTGAATTTAAAACCAGTAATACTTAAGGAATGATAGCCGGCCGAAAAAGACGCCTTCTTCTCACCCACAGTGCTCGCACTAGGAGTCTCATGCCAGGGGGCCGAGGCACAAGAAACTATTAAAGGAGTCACCAATAACAACAAAAACGATTTAATATTTTTCATATTTTTTCGATATCCTATGCTCTCTGTGTGGCAGAAAATCGCTTTTCGACCTTATCTACACAACGTTTAACAATGTCTTGGATCTCAGCATCTTCAAAAGTTTTCTCATGATTTTGCAACATCAATCTAAAAGCTAATGAAAACTTAGAATCTTCTAATGGGAAACGATCCAAACACTGCACTTCAAGCAAGGAGTTTCCAATTTCTTTTTCTAAAGTCTTGATCACATCATTGGCCATAACATCTTTGGCAAAAACAAAGGCTAAATCTCTTTGAACAACAGGGAATTTGGAACCTAACTGGATGCTTCCCTGAGGAATCACGCCCGACAAGAAACGCTTGGACGCCGTATAGGTTTCATGCCAAATATCATCGACCACTCGGATTTCTCCGAAAGACACATTAATATTTTGCCCGGTGGCCACATTTAGAATTTCATTTCTAAGCAATGGATGCAACTCACCCACATAACCATGAACTTCAGCAAAAAAACCACTTTGAGAAGAAGAAAAATAGATTGCGCTTTTTCCAGGATGCAACAACTTCACCGGAATCCAGGGAGCCTTACTCTTTAAAAGCTCTCCATGCTCTTCTAAGAGCTTCCATAAAGGAAGCATACGAAGCTGAAGCCAGCGCCTCTCCCAGGCACCAAGTCCCTCAATCAATAAATTTGCGATGGATTTAGAATCATAAAAATCTACTTGGGTTTTTCGATCCACCGAAGACTTATCTGTAGACCAATGCTCAGAATAACGTCGCCCCATCAAGGCCCAGCTCACATGCAAGCTTTCGAGCGCAGGAGAAATTTCTTTTTTGGATTCTTCAGCGCGCTTTTGAAAAACGCTAGATGCTTCAAAATATCGACCCTCATGTTCTCCACGAGAAGCTGTTAGGGCGAGCGAACGAAGCAAGCCTACACTCAAATTCGAACGTAGATATTTCCAATCTTCAGAAAGAGGGTTTTTTAAGGCCACCGATTCAGAAGAGGGAGAATAAGATTTTTCTTTTTCAGAATGAAAAGCATAGGGCATCATTTCGATGAGCCCAGAGCCCAACATTCTTTTTCGAATTTTTTGTAAAAAATCAAAATAAGGAGTGGTCAAACCTTCCGAAGCTTTCTCTAACTTAGGGAATCGCGTTGGAACTTGATCGTAACCCACCAATCGAGTCACTTCTTCTACCAAATCAATTTCACGCTGAAGATCGACCCTAAAAGTTGGAACCATCACACGTATAACATTGGTTGATTTATTAGTGGCTTCAATGCCAACAGAGGCTAAGTTTTCAATCACAACTTGTGAATTAAGCTCTAATCCAGTCACTCGTGTGAGCGCTCGCAAATCGAAATTAAATTGAGCGGGCTCTAATGATTTTTCAAAATTTTTAGCTTGTGCGGATACAGGAACACCACGGCGACGAGCATGGCAAGTTTCTTTATAGAGATGACTAATTCTGCATAAAGCCTTAAAAACTCCCTGGGGGTCCACACCGCGCTCAAAGCGATGCGAGGCATCCGAATGAAGCTTATAGCGTTGCGCGGTGGCTCTTATCACTTCAGGATCAAAATAGGCCGCCTCTAATACCACTCGTTTAGTTGATTCGGTGACTCCGCTGTCTAAAGAGCCCATCACACCCGCCAACGCCAAGGGTTTTTCAACATCGGCAATCACCAAGTCTTCCGCGCACAACTCGAGAGTTGTACCGTCGAGAATCACGATTTTTTCACCCTCTTTAGCAAAACGGACCACAATTTTAGATCCCGTGATTTTATCAGCATCAAAAGAATGCAAGGGTTGGCCTAATTCGAAAAGTACAAAATTAGTGAGATCCACCAAAGCATTTTTGGGGCGGCTACCAATGGCTTCTAGTTTGCTTTTTAACCAAGAAGGAGATTCCACGTTTTGAAATCCCTCAAAGAGTTGAGCATAATATAATGGACAGGCCTTTTTAGCCTGAACATCCAAACCAATTAATGGAACATCGCTTGTAGCATCGACACTAATTTTTTCAATAGTTGGATACTTGAGAGTCATTCCAACAAATCGCGCCATTTCTCTAGCAATTCCAACGTAAGATAAACAATCGGCACGATCGGGGGTGAGTTCAAATTCCCAGACTTCATCTTTAAGAGCTAAGGCATCGACCAAGGGAATACCAATCGGAGTTGTGGGCGCTAAATCTAAAATTCCTTTAGACTCTTCACTCAATCCCAATTCTTTTTCGGAACAAAGCATTCCATTAGATTCCACACCGCGAATTTTTGATTTTACGATTTTAAAATTTCCAGGCAAAACTGTATTTTCACGAGCTAAAGCAACAATCATTCCTTCGCGAACGTTACTGGCACCACAAACAATTTCATATTGTTCTTTGTCGCTCACCTTAACTTTGCAAACATTCAATCGATCCGCATTCGGATGGCGCTGAAAAGATAATATTTGAGCAGTCACCACTCCCGCAATGTTATCGCCCTTGGAATGACGATAACCAATTTCTAAACCTGAAAGAGGAAGCTCTTCGCGCAAACGAGCCGCTTCATTAAGCAAGCTTCCAAAAGGTTCCTTACCTTCGAGATAATCCGATAACCATTGTAGAGAAATTTTCACAGCAAAAACCTCGGGAATTGTGCAAAGTAACGAAAATCGGCTTCAAAAAATGAACGCAAATCATTGATGCCATATTTCAGCATAGTCATGCGTTCTAAACCCATACCAAAGGCGAAGCCGCGCACTTGATCGACATTATAATTGACCGCTTTAAAAACCTGAGGATCGACCATGCCGCAACCTCCGATTTCAATCCACCCACTCCCCTTACAAGTACGACAGCCGCGGCCTCTACAGAAACAACATTCCATATCGACTTCAGCAGAAGGTTCAGTGAATGGAAAAAACGAAGGACGCAATCGAACTTTGAGCGCGCCTCCAAAAAATTCGGACACCATGTGCTCGAGTATCCCTTTGAGATCTCCCATATGCACATCCGTATCCACTAATAAGCCTTCAATTTGATGAAACATAGGAGAATGAGTGGGGTCATAATCCGATCGATAAACTCGCCCCGGGCAAATCATTCGAATAGGAGGCTGTTTTCGTAGCATGGTGCGCGCCTGAACGGGCGAAGTGTGTGTGCGCATGACCGTGGAATTTTCATCTACAAAAAATGTATCCTGCATGCTTCTCGATGGATGCAGAGGAGGAATGTTAAGAGCATCAAAATTATGAAACTCAGATTCAACATCTGGCCCCATTTCAACTACAAATCCACACCGCTCAAAGATTCTCACCAATTCTTCTTGGACTCTTAAAACAGGATGCTCATAATTTTGAAGCGGATTAGGAGCTGGCAAACTCACATCGATGCGTTCGTTTTTTAAACGATCTGTCCACTCAGATTCAGTGAGTATTTGTTTTTTAGTATCGAGTAACTGAAAAAGTTTTTCACGCAATTGATTGGCGCGTTGTCCAGCCTTGGGACGCTCTTCATTAGACAATTGTCCGAGGTCCTTCATAAGACCTGTGAGCGCACCTTTTTTACCAAAAAATTCTAAGCGAAACTCTTCAAGTAAATTGATGTTTTTTATGGATTCAATTTCACCAGCAGCCTTCTGCTCTAATTGGCTCAATCGAGTTTCAAAAGCTTCAACATTTGAGGACATATTTAATTATTAGAACCCATTTCCCAAATCCGCAATGACAGGAGTGCTTCGAGCAAAAAAAAACGGCTGGGTTTCCATCAGAGGAAGCCCAGCCGTAAATGACTCAGTATCGAATTAAGACTTAGTAGACTTAACGATCTCTTCAAAAGCCTTGCTGTCGCGAAGACTCAAAAGAGCGAGAATTTTTCTATCAAGCTCAACACCGTGCTTTTTCAAATTATTCACAAATCGTGAATAAGAAAGTTCGTAAGGTCGAACCGCAGCGTTGATTCTTTGAATCCAAAGACCACGGAAATCGCGCTTTTTTACTTTACGGTCACGAAAAGCGTATTTAAGTGCTCGAGTGAGCGCTTCATAAGCTTTTTTATGTGAACGACTGGCCGAACCGCGAAAACCTTCGGTTTGGTTGAGAACTTTTTTATGACGTCTTCTGGTTTTAAAACCACCTTTTACACGAGGCATTTGCTTAGCTCCTTATTTCTTAAAATCTTATTTATATGGAATCAGTCTAGCGACTCTTGGTGCCGCGCCTTCATCAATGTAGGCTGATTGTTTATTACGGCGAAGTCTTGAATTTCCTTTGCTCAACATCAAGTGTCTTGCATTGGCGCGTTTTCTTTTAATTTTTCCGGTTGCTGTTTTTTTAAAACGCTTCTTCGCTCCGGAATGACTTTTTAACTTCGGCATCTTAGCTCCTTACAAATCGATCAAAGCCCAGACGAACGGGGTGTCTGGTCGTAGACCTCAACTAAAGTATAGTTTCTTCTCACTTTTTAGCCTCGGTGGCAACTCTATTTAAGGATTAAATACTACACTTAGTCGCAAGCTCCTATTGTGCGCTAAGAAAAGTGCCTGGAATCTTCATGGCAGATTTCTTCGCGCACAATTCTTATTAAAAGTTGCGAAACTGACACCATACTACTGTAATTATTGTTGTTTTCTATCGTGCTCTTCTACGATCTGCTTAAATCTCTCAATATCGCCTTTAAACACATCGGGATTGTGAAAAGCTAAAACTAACTTCTGCTCGGCCCTATTAAAGAATCGAACTATGACCTTGTTGGAATAATACGCAAAAAGGGTATGCTCATCACGACTTAAAACAAGTTCAAGGGGCATCCCCCAAGCTTCATCGCGGCTCTTAAAACTATAAAGCGGTTTTCCATTTACTAAATTATGCACATCGATTTGCCCATCGCTTCGACCCAAATAAACGCGCTTAATATCGCGGGAATGGCACACTGATGTAGTTTTAAAGGGAGGCAGATTGAGAACGGATTCACAGGCACAAGAGGCGACAGTCAGACTGACTCCAAAAATAATAACAAAGCCCATCCTAAATCTGAACACTGAATCTATTTAATGAAAAACTTTAATATACGCAAAAGATTCTAATAAAGCTTCAAACTCAACTCTTATTCGTTAATGGCTTTCATAAGTTCAAAACCTAAGCCCGTCGTTGTATCGCTCATCGTATTTGCTAGTAAAACTAAGGCAGAATTCTTTTTCTTATTCACGCCAAAGAAACTCGACATCCCGTAAGTCCCCCCATTGTGCCAATACATATCATAGGGGCTAGGCATCAGCCTCCACAAAAGACCTATTTGCTCAGCCTCTAAAGCTAATGTTTGGCGACGAGGGCGTTGAGCAATTTCAAGAATACGAAGCCATTCTTGACTTGGAGGATTTAAAACAAAGCGAGACCACTTCGACATGTCCCAGATATCTGATTTTAAGCCACCCGCCGCCGCCATAGAAGCAAACGACCACAGTGGACACGCCACAAGCCGAGACTCGACAAGAGCATATCCCTGAACAGCCTTATTCAAAGATTCACCTTGAGGGACTATTGAGGTGGCAGACATAGCCATAGAGTCGAGTAGTTCATCTCGATAAATAGACTCTAAACTTTTATTGTAAAGCTTCTCTAAAACATCACCCAATATACCGGAGGCAATATTATCGTAGCGAGATTGTGTTCCGGGAATCCAATCCAAAGGACTGCGATTTAAAAAATTAATCAGCTCTGTGACCCCAAAACTTGCCCAAGGATTGAGAGGGTCTTTGAGCTCAACACCTTCGAGAAATTTTTCGGAAAAACCCGCACGATGTGTGGCCAAATCCAAAATAGAAATCTCTACTCCAGCTTTTTTTGGAAGTTTATAATTTAAATACTTTTGGGCTAAATCATTTTCATTGATTTTGCCCTGATCCATAGCCTTCGCTAGTACAAGACCCGTAAAAAGCTTAGTAATAGAAGCAATTTCATAGAGACTCTTATCATTAGCCGTCTGATGGGACTCAATTTTTTTTTCGCCAAAATGGATAAAGAATTCTTCTTCGCCCTGCTTAAGAAATAAGCTCAAACCTACCAAATCTTTGCCATCAATGAGTTTATCAATTCGTTGTTTAAGATCGGTTTTTTTTAAAATCTTTGCCTCTGAATAAAAAGCATTGAATAAGAAAAAAACCAAAAGCCCAAATCTCAAGCTCACTTGAATTTTCAAAGCCCACCCTCTCTGATTCAATTCAAAAAAAATTCTAAATTTTACCTGAGGACGGAACTTGAGGACTAGAATTTGTTAACGGCGATGTTGGCATTACAAAAGTATTCTCGGGAATATTTCGCGGGCGGTTCATCGTCGAAACCAAAGTCTCAGTTTTACCCTTTTTATAAGGTGCAAAAATTACAATGAGTCTTTTACCTTCTAAAGATGGCTGAGAATCAATTGAAGCTTTTCCTTCTAATTTTTCTGCAAATTCGATGAGAGTTTCCCAACCCACACCTAAATGCTCAAGCTCACGGCCACGATAGAAGACTGTGACTTTGACTTTGTCACCAGACTCTAAAAACTCAATAGCACGCTGAGACTTGTGAGAAATATCGTGAACTTCAGTTTTAGGACGCAATTGAATTTCTTTAACTTCAACCACGACTTGTTTCTTTTTAGCGACTTGGCTTTTCTTTTTCTCTTGGTATTTATACTTGCCATAGTCCATGATTTTACAAACTGGAGGATCGGATTTATCGGCAACCTGTACAAGATCGAGTCCATAAGACTCGGCCTGGCGAATCGCTTCTCGAGTATCGAGAATTCCGAGCTGTTGACCTTCGGGGCCAATCACACGAACAAAGGACGCACGAATACGTCGGTTTACTGAAAGTTCCTTAAAGCTAATACGAATATCCTCCTTGGACTGGGGTCATGAAAGTTTAGGCTGTGCCTGATCTTGTATACTGGCAAGAAAGTTTGCCAGATCAAGGCCTTGCTTTTGAGTTCCGTCCCTAAAGCGAACGCTAAGTGTATTATTTTGAGATTCTTGCGCGCCAATAATTATCATATAAGGAATTCGGAATTTGTGATGCTTTTTGATTTTAGCTGAAAGCTTGTCATTTGAGTCGTCAAGTAAGGCACGATAGCCCTTAGCTTTTAATTCGTCAAAAACTTTTTTCGCATAGGGATTCACGTCTTCTTGAACACTCATAACTAGCAACTGGGTAGGACAAAGCCAAAGTGGAAATTGCCCGGCAAAGTGTTCGATAAGTATACCTAAAAAACGCTCCAAAGAGCCTGCAATCGCCCTGTGGATCATAACGGGGATATGCATAGTATTATCACTACCAGCATAATTTAAGCCAAAACGCTCAGGCATCATAAAATCTAGCTGAACTGTTCCGCACTGATGAGTTCGGTCTAAAGAGTCCTTTAAATGGAAATCGATTTTGGGACCATAAAAAGCGCCATCTCCAGGATTCACTTTATAAGTTTCTCCAGCTCGCTCCAAGGCGTTCTTGAGAGATTGCTCGGCCTTATCCCAAACGGCATCATCACCAATTCGCTTTTCAGGGCGAGTAGAAAGCTCGATGGCAAAACTAAAACCAAACAATGAATAAAATTTACGAATCATGCCCAAAACTCTAAGAATTTCATCTTCGATTTGCTCATGAGTGCAATAAATATGAGCATCATCTTGCACAAAGCTTCTCACTCGGAAAAGTCCATTAACCACACCACTGCGCTCATATCTGTGCACGCGGCCGAATTCAGCCAAACGTATAGGAAGTTCCTTATACGAGTGGCGCTGATTTCCGTAAATCAAGCAATGGCCAGGACAATTCATAGGTTTAACGGCAAAGTTTTGCTCGTCGACCGCCGTAAAATACATATTTTCGCGGTAATTATCGTAGTGCCCAGAAGTCTTCCAAAGTTTCTCACTCATAATAAGCGGTGAGATCACACTCTGAAAACCATTTTGGCGGTTAAGTTCATCGAGCACATCTCGAACGCTATTATAAAGAAAAGTACCCGCACTATGAAAAAACGGAGAGGCTGGAGCTTCTTCATGAAATGAAAAAAGATCCATCTCCACTCCCACTTTACGGTGGTCACGTTTTTTAGCTTCTTCTATTTGAAAGAGATGCTTTTGAAGGGCTTCTTCACTGCCAAATGCCGTTCCATAAATTCGGGAGAGCATGGCGTTCTTTTCATCGCCGCGCCAATAAGCCCCTGCCACATTAGTGAGCTTAATGGCTGGAATTTGCCCAGTATGAACCACATGAGGTCCGCGACAAAGATCCATAAACTCGCCTTGATAATAAACACTGACTTGAGTGACTTTTTCGTTTGTCACTAAGTCACGAATGATTTCAGCTTTATAATGTTCGCCTATAGATTCAAAGTGGCTAATAGCTTTTTCAACAGGCCAATCTTCACGCTTAAGCTTGAAAGCTGAACCTATGATTTTCTTCATTTTTTTTTTCTATCGCAGGCAAGTCTTCTAGTTTGAAGGCGTCCTTACGTGCGAAATCATAATAAAAGCCAGAATCAATAACCGGTCCGATGGTCACCTGAGTGTCGGGATATAATTCTTTAACCGCCTGGGCCAAAATATGCGCTGTAGTGTGACGAATAATTTCTAGACCCTCTGGAGAGTCTGAATAAACAAGTTCTGCTTTTTCGGTGCTAGATTCGGGGAGTTTCATATGAAGATCGAGTATTTTTTCGCCTAATTTAATGCCCAATAGCACACGTTTAGTTTTAAGCTTTGGAAGTAAATCCAAACCTTTTTCAAAGGAACCCGATAAAACACACTGAGAAGATTCAAAAAAGTCCATATTTATAGTGGTATATCATGACGTGAAAGCGGGTAACAGGTCAACAGTGGATTCAATATTGGACAAAAATCAAAGCCCATTTTAAAGACTTTGACCTATGAATCGCTCTATTCTTTTTATCCTATTTTTATTTTCCTTAAGCCTCCAAGCCGAAAGGCCTAAAAAAGTTAAGACCACTAAAACTTGCGAGCGTGGCATGGCCTTTTTTGATGACCCTAATTATTTTGAACTAGACCCCTGGGCCGATCTTAAAAAAAAGAAAAATCGCCGAGCAAGAAATTCTGACGATGAGCACAGCGCTCGGCACGTGTCTTCAAATTATGGCGACAGCGAACTTTCAAATGGTGGCTACGGTGGAGCCGCACGCGACGAAGAGATCTACTTCAAATAATTTAGCGATTGAATAGCTGCGCAAAATCAAAATCGAAAAAAATTGGAAAATGATCGGAAGGATTTTTTTCACGTTCATCCCATGTTTTTGGAAGTGGCCTCACCGAATTATCTTCGTTCTTATATCGATAAACATAAATCTTTTTCATTCGAGTTTTGTCTTGGAGAAACCACGAAGAAACTAAAACATGATCTATCTGAGAATACTCGGTCACTGGGTACGGATCTTCTTCGCTAGCTTTAGGGTGATAACTATGAGTGACACGCTCAAGATCGCTGGCCTTGGGTTCGATAAAATCAAAGGGATCGCCCATATCTTTATTTTTTTGAATGGCTTCAAAAGCTACCTCAGATCGCACCTGACCATTAAAATCGCCTGCCAATATATATACGAATTTTGGACCATATATTTCTTTATAAATTTCGATGAGCTTTAAAGTTTCTTCAACCTGAACCTTACGAAGCATTTCACCTAAAGGATCGCCCGGACGAGGCCGTTTACTTTTATAATGAGTTCCAAAAACACTTAGCAGAGGAAGACTCTCGGGAGATTTACCTTTTTCTCGAATCTCAAGCACAGGCAAATCACGCGAAAAAATTCGTGTGGCTGCTCTTCGGGGAAAGAGCGGATCTTTAGCCAATCGATTTTTATGTGATAAAAGTTTTAAATCAAAGGGCAAATCTTTTTTCACAAGGAAAGCAATATCAATCCCTCGTGGGTCATTTCCTTCTATTAGCAAAACTCGATAAGCTCCCTTTAAATGCAATCGATTAAAAAGTTCTAGGGCTTGAATTTTTTCAACTTCCTGACAAACAAGTATATCGGGGTCTTCACTTAAGATGGATTGAGCCAATTCCTTTATTTTGAAAGCTTCTTTAGGGCGAGGTTCTTCCACCATTCGACCTCGATGCCCTTCGTAATCATAAACAAGCTTTCCCTGATATTCGTAAAGATTATAAAGATTGTAACTACCCACTTTTAAAGTTTTGATGTCTTTTATATTGCGTGTAGGAAATTCTTTCTCAACTTTATAGGGCATAAGCATATCTTCGCAAAAGGGGGCTTGGGGCGGAGCTTTTGCACTTAAACTAAGCTCGAAAAAAATGTTCAACAAAAGTAGTTTTGAAATATTCCCTAATCCCACAAATCCCTCTCACTTAAGTGATCTAACATGTATGAGAGAACTCGAAAAGATTAAGCAATAAAAAGATCCGAATTTAGCTTAAGGCTAAATTCGGATCTCTTAAATGATTTTAGAGGCGATTAGAAATTACTCTGTATAGGCCGTTTCAGTAGAGCTAGTATCACTAGTTGTTGAAGTAGAAGTTGTTGTCGCAGTGGCATTATACTTATCATGGTACGATTTAGAATTTGAGCGCATTTGCTGTGCATAAAGAATCAACATACCCGCGGCACTATTACATTCCTCAAGATTTTGTGCGTTATAAAGTGCATCTAAATTACTTTGTAACGCTGGACCATTATTATCTTTTACATATTGATTGTCGTCAGCATGAGTCGCCGTAACAGCTAATGTTTGATCGTATGATTTAATCGCCATATTCGCTATATTTTGATAGGAACTGCCACAAGCTTCAGCCCATAAGTTTAATGAGGCAAAAAAACCACTTATAAGGATTAGTTGTTTTATTTTGATACTTAAGTTTTTCATGTTCTTCTCTCCTTCTGAGTACTCATTCAGTATGCAAAAAAACTGTGACATAAAAGTGTTGGCCTAATGAAGATTGAATGAAATTTGAATGATTTATTGATGAATTCGGTCAATGATATTCACTTAAAGATAATCAAGTAGTTACACTTGCTATAGGGAAGTCTTAAGTTCCCAATTGCTCTTGCAAAAGTGAGCTCTCTTTTTGAAGCTGACCTAAGCGGCGCCAAGCATCGACCGTACTCACCGAACGCTCCACTGGAGATTGTTCTAAGTAAGTCGAGCGAGAGAGACCCTCTTCGTAGTGCTTCATCAATAAGCGAGCTTCTTCAAGGGTGAGAGTTTTAGCAGTGATGCCTCGCTCAATGGATTCGCGAATTCTACGCACAAGACTTGCGCGATCGTATTCTACATAACCTAAAACTTCGTAAATCTTATCGCCTTCGATAACGTGGTCTATAGTGTAACCCGTTTCAGAAATTGAAACGTGAACCGCATCGGTATCGCCAAAGAGATTATGGAAATCTCCCAAAATTTCTTGATAGGCTCCGATTAAAAACATTCCCAAATAATAATCTTCAGTTGGCTTGAACTCATGAAGCTCTAAATATTCTTTGTCTTCTTTGATATCAATAAACTCATCGATTTTACCGTCGGAGTCACAAGTCAGATCGAGCAAAATAGCGCGCTTATTGGGACGCTCTTGATGACGGTGGATCGGAATGATTGGAAACAATTGGCTCACAGCCCAAGTATCGGGAGCCGATTTAAAAAGTGAGAAATTGCAGAAATAAGCATCACGCAGGAAACGGCGGATGTTGCCAATTTCTTCGGGTTTACGCTGCATATTTTCGCAAACTTTAAGTACTTTTGTACAAAAACATCTAAACAAACGCTCAAGTGTGGCACGTTGTTTTAAATTAAAATATCCAAGATTAAACAAACTAATGGAATCATCGCGAAGCTTATAAGCGTCTTGCACGTGTTCATTTAGATTTTTAATCGAAAGCGTTTCAAACAACCCCCTCATCTGAATGAGGTTGTCGTGGCTTTGAGTTTCTTCTTCAGATGGCATATCGCACGAATGCATAATGTTCACATCGACGGTATTAAAAATCAAAACACTGCTATAGGCAGAAATCGCACGTCCGGCCTCAGTGATGATGTGCGGGTGCTCAAGGCCTTTAGAGTCACAAGTTTGCAAAATTTGCCAAACGACATCGTTGGCATACTCCTGCAAACTATAATTCATAGAATTTTCCCAGTTCGTTTGCGATCCATCGTAATCAACCGCTAAGCCACCGCCGACGTCTATGTATTTTAGTCCTGCACCTAATTCAGCGAGTTCTGCATAAATGCGAACGGCTTCCGTGAGAGAATCCTTGATAGATCGAAGCGCTGAAATTTGGGATCCAATGTGGTAGTGCAAGAGTTCGAGAGATCCAAGTTTTCCTTCTTTTTTAAGAAGCTCAATACCTTGAACCATTTCCCATGTTGTTAAACCAAACTTAGATTGAGCCCCTGAGCTTTCGGCCCACTTACCCACACCCTTGCTCTCAAGCTTAGCTCTGAAGCCAATACGAGGAACAATGTGAAGATTTTTAGAAAGCTCCAAAATGGCTTCAAGTTCTTTAAAACGATCAACCACAATAATGGCGTTACAACCTAGTTTTTGCGAAAGCAGCGCCGTCTCAATGTATTCGTTGTCTTTAAAACCATTACAAATAATCAAAGCATCTGGGTTGTCCATAAAAGCCAGAGCCACTAGCAATTCAGGCTTAGAACCAGCCTCAAGACCCAAACAAGTATTACGCCCGTGCTTGATGATTTCTTCCACCAAGTAACGGTGTTGATTTACTTTAATGGGATAGACGCCCTTATAGGACGCTTTATAGCCGTACATACGAATGGCTTCGGCAAAACAACCCGCCATGGCCTTAACTCGAGATTCAACGATATTGGAAAAGCGAAGTAAAAGCGGACTTCTCAAGCCTCTTTGACGAAGATCATCAACAAGTTCTTTAAGATCGACTCTAGGGCGACTTTCTTCTGGACCATAAGGGGTGACTTCTACGTTTCCCTTGGTATTAATTCCAAAATAACCGGCCCCCCAGTTATTGATATGATACAACTCGGCGCTTTTTTGTGAATTCCAAACTTCCATTGAAGCCCCTCTTACTCTTAAGGGGCAAAACTAACAAGAAAATTGCTGATTTCAAAGCAATAGTTAAGGAAATTTTCTGGGTCCAAAACCCAAAGGTAAAAGAGTAGAAAAATCATACTCAGCCTTAATGGATTTAGGATCGGCTAAATAGATTTTAAAATTGGGACCACAGAATTCCACCATGGTCTGCAAACATAAAGCACAAGGAGGAACCGCACCTTCAGTTACGATCATAATTGAAGTGAATTTTTTAGCACCTTCAGAAATAGCCTTTAAAAAGGCGGTGCGCTCGGCACAGATAGTGCCTCCGAAACTTACGTTTTCTACGTTACAACCCGTAAAAACACCCAAATCACTCGAAAGGGCTGCCCCTACGCGAAATCGCGAATATGGGGCATGCGCCTTTCGACGTGCTTTGCAGGCTGCAGAATGCAGCTTTTTAGGTGCGGTTAATTTCAATTAATTAACCAACCGTTGCTCACCGATTTTTGGAAAAGAATGCTCTTCTTCAGAAGCAGTCGATCTATCCAAAGAACCACAGGCAGCAAATACACCGACAACCGCAAGTACTAAGTAAAGTTTTTTCATAAGTAGTTTCTCCCCTATAGATTAGACCCTCGGATTCATCCCGGGGGTTAATCGTGTTGCTCTTTTTTGCTTATCGGTACTTCGCGTTAAAACTTAAGTCCTTAGAGTCCACTTCACTATGAAGAATTGGTTAAGAAATTGATCATTAAGGAGAAGCTGAATGAGCTAAAATGCGCTTCATTAAAGCCTCGCAAGCCGAAGGATTGGAGGTCAATCTTACGAGCTTAAAATCGGGATTCACGGCCTGAAACTCTAAGAGTGTTTTTTTGAGAATTTGTTGGAATAAAGGGGATTCGGTATTTAAAGTTTCTCGATTAATTAGGTCTTCTTTTTCCCATTGAAGTTTGTTGAGCTCATCGACTGGTGATTGGCCTGTTATTTTACTTCTGGCCATTGATTCCTCTATCATTCCCACAATACGCAATGATTTATTTCGCTCGATTAAGAATTTTTGAGCAGTTTTTTTAGCTTCCTCAACTTCTCCGTATTCAAGATCATCCCTAACTGCCGAACGAGCTCCTTCACCACGAAGGTCTTTAGCCAATTCTGGAGCAAAGAGTAAATTACGTTTTTGTTCAGGCAAAATCCAGTCTTTATTGTCGTCAACCAAGAATGCTCGAGTGAAATCTATATCTGGGGCTATTTTTCGTAAATCCTTTTTCTTCCAAGTATCGGTATCCACAACAGCATCTTCACTCGAATAGATCCTGGGCTGAGTTGCATTCTGATTATGTTCTTTTGCTAAATCATAAGCTGTTTTTCCCGATGGAAGAGTAATTTTCTGTAAAGCTTCAACATTTCTTTCGCGCAAACTAAATGAAAAAAAACTAATTCTAATATCTGGATTTCGACTCAAGTGTTCAAGCATTTCAGGAACACCATTTCCAACCCAATATTTGACTCCATTAGCCTCAATAACTTGAGCATCAGAGGGCGTAGGCCTTCCCGATCCTTCACGATAAATAAGAACCTCATCCAGATCAAAGACCACATCAGTCCAGGAAAAAGCTCGATTAGAAAATAGGATAAGAATAAGCCATAAAAGCTCCTTCATAAGTCTATTGTATCGGAACCAAAAGCTATACTCTAAAATCTTCAACTAAAGAGAAATTAACCTAGTTTTTACATTGCTACGCGCTTTCCGATCATAAATTTATCATCTATTCTTTTTTTATGAGAATTCTAAGCAAAGCCAAGATTTACCTTTTTTTGGTTTTTTGCTTAATACACCCAAATAAATCTGAAGCAGGCCGTCGAGCCTTTATTTGGACTTGGGACACTGAGAATCTAAAGCAAGGTGACGTCGAAATAGAGCAATGGTTATGGTGGGTGGGTCATAAAACAAACCCTTCTGGCTGGATTTGGTTTTCTCCCATATTTGGCATAACTGACCGAATAGAAATTGCCTTCCCATGGGAAATCCAATCCAACAATCTAGGCACCAAACTTACAAATTTTACCGCTGAATCAAGAATTCGAATTGGAGATTTAGAAGATACTAATTTTTTTCATCATTCCATTCGACTTTATTACCAGCAAAACATGATTCATCCCTACAATAGAACTCGATACAATGTCCCTTGGTTTGGAACAAATTATATTATGTCTTTTGGAAACGTTTCAAAAGCCCATACAACTATAGATTTAGGCATTTACTCGGACTTAGAAAACAACGCACAAAGAGCCTTAACTATACAAACACTAGGAGCCGGCTACACCACTCCCATTCATAAAAACATGAGAGTCGGTTTAGAGTATTTTCATGAAATTGGTTTAAGTAGCTCCTACAAAAACTTTAAACATTATTTTTTGGGCCCCAATTTTTCATACTCCAAAGGAAATGTTTGGATCACGCTCGGCGCTCTAAAAGGACTATCATCAGACACTCCAAACTTTATGCAACGGTTAATATTATCAATAGCCTTATGAAAAAAACTCTAAGCTGCTTTGTTGTTTTCGCATTACTCTATAATTCAAACCTCTATGCCAATTCAAAATACCAAATTTCAGGCAAAGTTGAATTAGAGTTTGATAAAGGAAAACCCTCAACAAGCATTCCTACTGCGGTAGTTTATGTCACTGGATTCGAAGAGGCTGCTTCTTCTAAAATTATTGAAATTTCCCAAAAAAACGAAGCTTTTGATCCTTCTTTATCATTTCTTGTTCAAGGTCAAAGCATCAAATTTATCAATAAAGATAAAAAATCCCACAACATTTTTTCCAACTCAAAAGCAAGAGAATTTGACCTCGGCACTAAAGAACCCAACGAAGAAGAAATTGTTAAATTTCCAGACATCGGCATCGTTGATGTCTTTTGCAATATTCACCCCAATATGCAAAGTAAAATTTTGATTCTACCCAACAAAGCTTTTGCAAAAACAGATGCTCAAGGTCATTATACAATCAAAGATATTCCTGAAGGGGATTTCAAAGTCTATGCTTGGCACCCCTGGGGTCGCCCTATTTCAAAAAATGTGAGCTTTAAAAATGCAAAAAATCCTATAATTAACTGGCAACTAAAAATTAGTTCTATACCCCCGTCGCATTTAAACAAGTATAATAAACCTTATCGTGAAAAAAAATCTTACTAAAATAAGATCTTCTTTTAGCGCTAAACTCACGCTTTTCTTTATGGCACTTTCATCGGCCATTCTAGCGCTATCCATGCTCTACCTTTCTCGCTTTTCCGAAAACATTGTCTACAATAAAGTTTCTCAGGATTTCCATCATGCCATTGAGATTTCTCAAATGGCGCTAAATGCAAAATTTGATTCATTAAATGATTCTCTCAATTCGGCTCTAAGTGACCCTGTCTTTCGAAGTGAACTTTCAAAAGCTCAAAACTCAGATGATGATTTTGGTTTAGGGACAACACAAACGAGCGGAATCGAAGAAAGTCACCGCGTTTTTAAAAGCGCAAGTCTTCCCATCTTTGTGAAATATCCCATTATGGCTCTTCTCAATTCACAAGGCACTCTTATATATAGTAAAAATTCTCCTTCTTCTTTTGGCGACAAGTGGTCAGATTTTTCTATTTTTACTGATATTAAAATCAACGAAACTTTTTTAAAAATCATTAGTCCAAAAGATGCAGAACTCATTAAAATGGGTCTCTTAAAATCTGATGACAACAATAAGTCACCAATTTTACTAATGGGTTTACCGCTAAGAACCACAACAAATTTAATGGGAGTTTTAATTGTAGGTGAAGCGCTCGATCAAGAAGTCTTCCCACAAATTAAAGCGGTATCAGAAGCTGATATTTATGTTGAAACAAATTCTCATGGCTTTATTTCTGAACGAAACATCAAAATACCAGACATCTATTTACACACCAACATTGACTCGAATATTCGTTCCATCAATGAATTCAATAATAGGACATTAAGTGCGCGCATTCCCCTAAACAGTCCAGGGACCTCATCACCCTTTAGCTATGCAATACTTATAAAAAATATCCAAGAAGAAATGAATAAAATTCGCACGGGGCTACAGATGGCCTTGCTAAAAATTTTTATAATAGCGATTATTATTAGCCTTGGAATATCACTTCTCATTTCCAAAAAAGTCACCCGAGCACTTAAAAACCTTATAGACGGTGTTAAACGAGTTCAATTGGGTGATCTTGAATTTAAACTTAAGAGCTTTTCCACTGATGAATTCGGACAACTCACACTGGCCTTCAATGAAATGACCCTTGGCTTACGCCAAAAAGAACTTCTCAAGTCATCACTCGAAAAATATGTAGGCAGTCCTGTCATGAATCAAATTATTGAGAGTGATAAATCACCAGTATTGAGTAGCGAAAGAAAAAAAGTGACCGTATTCTTCTCAGACATTAAGGGTTTTACAGAATATGTAGAAGACACGGATCCCATCAAGGTTCTTTCTGGTCTCAATGAATATTTTTCTTTAGTTACAAATGAAATAAAAAGCCACGGTGGAATTATTGATAAATTTGTTGGAGATGCTGTTATGGCACTTTGGAGTCAATCAGAAACTTCGCCCCAACCTGAATTCAAGGCCTGCCTAGCTTCATTAAAAATCCAACAACAACTAGCGCTACGAAATGGAGATTTTAAATGGAGCACTCGAATGGGAATGTCTACAGGGGAATGTATCGTAGGAAACATCGGGTCTCAGGAGCGACTGCAATTCACCGCAATTGGAGATACGGTGAACTCGGCTGCCCGACTGGAATCCCTAAATAAATTCTTCAACACATCCATAATTGTAGAAGCAGCCACTCGAGATTCTTGCAGCAATACTTCTTTAATTTTTAGAGATCTTGGTGAAGTGAAACTCAAAGGAAAATCTAATAATATGAGAGTTTTTGAACTTGTAGGGGAGAAACAAAATCTTAAAGAATCAGATTTATATTTTATAGAAATCTTTAATAACGGCATGAACTCATATCTTAACAATCAAATTTTAGAGGCCGCTGAAACCTTCAAAAAAGCTCTTGACGCACGACCCGAAGACGACGCAGCTCATTATTATTTCAATCAAGTAGTAGATTTAATCGAAAAGAAGGAAAGATTGCATCGAATTTTGAGCTTCGATTAGACTTTATAAAATTTATACGTTTTAATGTTCTCGTTCGGGGAGGACTTCATGATTAATCAAAAACTATTGGCTCTTTCACTTGGCGCAATTTTTCTTACAGCCTGCGAAACAAAAGTTGAAGATGGCAGAGTTCCTTCGGAGTATCTAAGCACCGCCAAGCAATATGAGGGCACTTACACTGGAAAAATGGAAAAAACTCCTGCTCAAATAAAAGTATGGATCGACAATCAAGACCGCGCTCACTTGAGCTATCAAGACAACAATACTGGCGATATTTTAGGTAGAGCCTGTGGTTCACAAATCGGCCAACTCATTGCCATTGATGGCAGCAACAATCAGTTGAAAAGAGCTGACTTTGCTTTTAACCCTGGCGAATGCTCTATTCCTGGAAATTCCGTGATGGCTTGGACTGAAGGCAACAAAATCACCCTTCAAATATTAATTCGCTACGATCAACGTCGAGAATGCACGGGCAATCCCAGAGAAGGTTCGAGCTGCAGTGTGATATACACACCCGTTTATCGCGAAGGCACTTTTAGAAAATAAAACAAAATAAATATGTTCATAAAAATCAGACAGTCGATAAGTCTGATTAGGTTAATAAGAATTCTTTATTCATAAAAAGAATCATCGCGCACTTTGCGATGAAAGGTGATGGCAAATCGATGGGCTTCATCTCGAATTCGAGTGAGCAATTGCAAGGCGGCTTTGTTTTTAATTTTTGTGGGGTTTTTTTGCCCAGGAAAAAATATCCTCTCTTCGCTGGACTCAACATCTTCAGATCGGAAATTACTTTGAGTGCGGGCTTTAGCCAAAGCCACCACGGGAAAAGTGCAACCGATTTCCTTAAGCACCGCCACCGCACTACTGAGTTGCCCCTTGCCTCCGTCTAGCACTAAAAGATTAGGCCAATTTTCCACGCCCTTGGCATAACGGCGTATCATGATTTCTTTCATGGATTGAAAATCATCCTGCCCCAAAACACTTTGGATCTTATAATGCCGATAGGCTTCTTTATTGGGGACTCCATTTTCAAAGACTACACAAGAAGCCACATTGGCGGCTCCTTGAAAATTAGACACATCCACGCAATCAATTCGTGTGGGTAAAATAGGCATTTCTATAAGTTTTTGCAGAGCCAAAAGAGCATCCCTATAACGACTCCGTCTTTTATCTTCTTCTTCAGATAAAAGCTTGGCATTATCGCGCGCTAATTCCCACAACTGACCCCACACTGCTTTCTCACTCGCTAAATGAATTTCAGCGCTCGAATCGCTCTTCACGGCTTCCACTAAACTTTCAGTGAGCTGAGCTCTTTCAGGGATCTCTTCATTGGGAGGCAAAATCACTTCAGAGGGCAATTGTTTCTTTGCGTAGTATTGAAACAAAATATTAATGAGTGGATTTTCCGAATCTAAAAATCTTTCTTCTAACTCAATTGGAAAATGATCCCTCCCCACCAGTTTTCCCTCATTAAAATGAAGCACCACTAAATCCCAATGGGTTAAATCAGCCTTGAAAACTTCTGGCCAAGTCGCCCAAACGTCACGAGGAAGGTTGTCGCCCACGTTTTCCACTCGATTTTGAGGTTGCCTTAAAACTTCGAGCGCTCTTATGCGATCTCTAAACTGAGCCGCCAACTCATAGTCGAGCTTTTCGGAAGCCTCTTCCATTTTGATTTTCCACTGTTCTTCGAGCTCTGAGCCCTCGCCTTTTAAAAAACGAAGATAATCATTAAGCTGCTCACCATAAGCTTTTTCATCCACATAACTCACACAAGGAGCCGTGCACTGCCCAATTTGATAGCTCAAACAAGGGCGGGAACGGTTGGCAAATTCCGCATCCCGGCAATCTCGAAGCAAAAAAACTTTAGCCGCTAAATCGATAGCCTCATGGACTGCCGAAGCCTGGGTGTAGGGTCCAAACAATATTTCATCGTCGCGACGCTGGGGTCGACGAGCCACGTAGGGTCTTGGAAATTTATGACTCATATCGATACGAATATAGGGGTAACTTTTATCGTCCCTGAGTCTAATATTGTAACGAGGCTTATACTTTTTGATGTAAGTATTCTCTAAAAGTAAGGCTTCCAGCTCAGTTCCAGTCGCAATCCACTCAAAATCCTCGATTTTAGAGACCAAAACCTGGGTCTTGGGGTCGTGCTCCTCAAAATTACGAAAGTAGCTGGTCACCCTTTTTTTGAGAATTTTGGCTTTTCCAACATAAATGACCTTAGAATTGAGGTCTTTCATGAGATAAATACCGGGGCTCAGGGGGCAATCTTCGAGTTTGCTCTCAATCTTTGGCCTTTGCATAAATCCTCGATTTTCTACTTGATACCCTTCCCTATTAGGGTATCATCCAAAGCCAAAATACACACGTCGGTGTCGTTTTGAGAAAGCTCAGCTCTTCTCAAGAAGGATCCGGTCGGAGTCTCTGGAGACTCCGGACAATACCGGCGGAGGCAAAACTGGATTCAAAGGAGTAGTAAAAAATGACTGCACAAATAACCATGAAAGATCTATTGGAAGCTGGCGTCCACTTCGGACACCAAACAAGCCGTTGGAATCCTAAGATGAAACCTTACATCTTCGGCGCTCGTAACGGTATTTACATTATCGATCTACAAAAAACTGTAGGCTTAGCTAAAACAGCTTTAGATTTTGTAACAGCTCTAGGATCTCAAGGTAAAAAAGTTCTTTTCGTTGGCACTAAAGCTCAGTGCAAAGAAGTTGTTAAAGAAGAAGCTGAACGTTGTGGCTGCCCTTATGTGGCTGGCCGATGGCTCGGTGGAACACTCACAAATTTTCAAACTATTGAAACTTGTGTCGACACTTTAAATCGTTTGGAAGAACGCAAAAACAATGGTCTCACTGAATCTCTTTCTAAAAAAGAACGTGCTGCTCTTGAAAAAGAATATCAAAGATTGCTCGCCAACCTTGGCGGTATTCGAAACATTAAAGATCGCCCCGGCGCTCTTTTTGTGATCGACCCTGTTCGCGAACATAACGCTGTTGCTGAAGCCCGAAAACTTCACATCCCCGTTATCGCCATCACAGACACTAATTGCGATCCCGACGATATCGATTACGTTATCCCTGGAAACGACGACGCATTAAAATCTATTAAACTTTTTGCATCTTCTGTAGCGCAAGCTTACTTAGATGGACTCAAAGTTTACGAAGAACGCGCTCGTGCCATGGGCGACAAACGCGATCCTAACGCTGCTGAGAATATCATGGCGCGTAAGGCCGCAACTGCAGCTTCTTCTTCAGCTCCTGAAGAAAGCGGAAGCACTACCGACCGTGAAGGCCGTCGTGTTGACGTAGAAGTTGTTCGTAAAATTGTAGATAAAACTAATTAAGAACTGAAAAAAAATTTAGAGGAATTGATTTCAATGGCTGAAATTACTGCTGCACTTGTAAATGAGCTTCGACAAAAAACCGGAGCGGGAATGATGGATTGTAAAAAAGCTTTAGGAGAAACCCAAGGGGATCTCGAAAAAGCGGTAGAAACTTTAAGAAAACGTGGCTTAGCTGCTGCGGCTAAAAAAGCGGGTCGCCTCGCTTCTGAAGGACTCGTGCAATCTTACATTCACGCGGGTGGACAAATTGGTGTTCTAGTTGAAGTTAACTGCGAAACTGATTTCGTGGCTAAAACAGAAGCTTTCCAAGGTTTTGTTAAAGATGTCTGCCTTCATATTGCAGCCAACAAACCACAATATTTAGTTCCAGAAGAAATCCCTGCAGAAATCTTAGCTAAAGAAAAAGAAATTGCCATCGAACAAGCTCGCGGCACTGGAAAACCACAAAACGTTTTGGAAAAAATTGCTGAAGGTAAAGTTCAAAAGTTTGCTCAAGAAAATTGTTTATTAGAACAAGCTTTTGTAAAAGATCCCGACAAGCAAGTGAAAACTGTCTTAACTGAACTCATTGCCAAAATTGGAGAAAACGTTAAGATTCGTCGCTTCATGCGATTTGAATTAGGCGAAGGTCTAGAAAAGAAAAACGAAGACTTCGCTGCTGAAGTCGCTGCTGCACAAAAAAATTAATTGTGCGCATGAAAGGTTAAATCAGCATGGATGTATCCTCGACTAAACGAATTCTTCTTAAAATTTCCGGTGAAGCTCTAGCGGGTAATAATGAATTTGGCTTTGATGCTAAAGTTCTCGATTACATTTCTAAAGAAGTTAAAAAAGTTAGAGACATGGGAGTTGAAGTTGGAATTGTGGTCGGAGGAGGAAATATCTTCCGCGGCATTAAGGGCACCGAAACTGGAATGGACCGAGCTACAGGGGACTACATGGGAATGCTAGCCACTGTGATGAATGCCCTAGCCTTGCAAGATGCTCTTGAGCGCCAAGATGTTTTAACTCGAGTTCAAAGCGCCATTCATATTCAACAAATTGTTGAACCCTACATTCGTCGAAGAGCCACAAGACATTTTGAAAAAGGTCGAGTGGTTATTTTTGCGAGTGGAACAGGCAATCCTTATTTTTCTACTGATACAGCTGCCGCTCTTCGCGCTATGGAAATTGATGCCAACGTCTTAATCAAAGCCACTAAAGTGAGTGGTGTTTACGACAGCGACCCAGTGAAAAACAAAGCTGCGAAAAAATTTGAAAAAATCACTTACCTTGACGTGCTCAACAAACATTTGAACGTTATGGACAGCACAGCCATTAGCCTCTGCATGGACAACAAACTTCCTATTGTTGTTCTTAATATCAACGAAGAGAATGCTCTTTCTCGCTTCCTAAACGGCGAAAAAGTAGGCACACTCATTAACTAAAAAGGAAGTTTTTAAATATGTTTGATCAATTGAAAAAAGAAATCACTGAAAAAATGGAAAAAAGCATGGCTTCACTTAAAGCCGAAATGACTAAAATCCGAACGGGTCGCGCTAATCCCGCACTCATCGAACATATTAAAGTCGATTACTATGGAACTATAACTCCTATTAAACAAATGGCCCAAATATCAGTTCCTGATGCTAAAACCATTCAAATAGCCAGCTGGGACCAAGGCGCTATACCTTTAATTGAAAAAGCCATCATCGCATCCAACATTGGCCTCACTCCCAACGTAGACGGAAAGCTTATTCGCCTTAATGTTCCACCACTCACTGAGGAAAGACGAAAAGACATTTCTAAAAGTGTTAAGGGAATCGGAGAAGAGTCTAAAGTTGCCGTTCGCAATGTTCGTCGCGACGCTAATGATAAAATCAAAGCCGCTAAAGACTTACCTGAAGATCAATCAAAAAAATTCACGGCTGACGTTCAAAAACTCACTGATTCCTACATCACTCAAATTGATGCCCTTATTGAATCTAAAATTAAGGACATCATGACGGTATGACCGTTGAAAGTGCCCCCCTTAGTAGCCTTACTGATTGGAAATTGGCTGCGCACGAAAAGCTGCCCAAGCACATTGCCATTATTATGGATGGCAATGGACGTTGGGCAACGACGAAGGGTTGGCATCGATCTCTAGGTCATGTTGAAGGCACTTCGCGAGTCAAACCCATACTCGACGAATGCCGAGCCCTAGGAATTAGACATTTAACTCTTTATTGTTTTTCTTCTGAAAATTGGGGGCGCCCTAAAGAAGAAATCGATGTGCTCATGAAATTATTAAAGGACTATCTTCTTCGTGAGCGCCAAGAACTCATGGATAATAAAACTCGTCTGAATATTTTTGGTGATATGAGCCTCATTCCAAAGTCGACCCGTGACGTCATGGATGAAAGCATCGCCATGCTTAAAAATAATACCGCTTATACTCTAAATCTTTGCGTCAGCTATGGCTCTCGCAATGAAATACTTAAAGCGACACGCCAACTTGCTCAAAAAGTTAAAGATGGTATTCTTAATCCGAGCGACATCAATGAAGAAGTCTTTTCATCTCAGCTTTATACCGCAGGACTTCCCGATCCCGACTTACTTATTCGAACGAGCGGCGAAAAAAGAATCTCTAACTTTCTACTCTGGCAAATCGCCTATTCAGAATTTTATGTTACCGATGTACTTTGGCCCGATTTTGAGCCAAAACACTTGCATCAAGCCATCCAAGAGTATTTCAACCGTAAGCGTCGCTTTGGACTTAGCGACGAGGCAGTTCTTGAGGCCGTGAAAAATCCATGACGGCAGAAACAAGAACGCGAATACGATACGGTTCCCTGGTTGCAGCAGCAGTTTTACTGATCTTATTTTTAGCCCCCATCCCTTTTGTTTATGTAACCTGTGCCGTTGTGGCTTGTTTTGCTTGGCATGAATTCACCCAGATGAGCAAACTCGATGAATATAGCTCCCTTTATTGGTCTCAATTTTTTCTGCTTCCTTTGTGTATGTTTTTAGAAATTTTTCTTAAGACCTCCAGCTACTTCACATTACTCCTAGTCATTGTGCTTGGATTTTCATTACTAGTTTATGAATTTCTAAAACGCCGAAACTCTCACCTCAAACCTCTCTCCGTCGATCGGCTTTGGACTTTACTCAGCTATTATGTTTTAGGATTTTTCTACATATTTTTCTTATATGGATTTATAACTCCAGTAGCACGGCATCCAGGGGGTCGATTATTGGTTCTCGCAGTTTTCTTAATGGTCTTTGGATGCGATATTGGCGCTTACGCCATTGGTCGTCGCTTTGGTAAAAGAAAAATTTGGCCCGGACTTTCTCCCTCAAAAACACTTGAAGGGGCCCTAGGCGGAGTTGGGGCTTCGCTATTAGCTGGTCTTTTAGTTTACCCACTCATTTATTATTACAGCCCTCAAAAATACTCCTTTCTATTTATAATCATTGTGGCGTTGCTGGCTGGCCCATTAGCGCAAGCAGGTGATCTTTTTGAAAGTGTTTTAAAACGTAGTTTCGGAGTCAAAGATTCCGGTAAACTCATCCCTGGCCATGGCGGAATTCTAGATAGAACCGACAGTCTAGTTTTTGTCTTTCCCCTTATCTATTTTCTTCTATAGACGGCTAGCCAAACGCCGCGTCAGAGATCTACAATTCATAGGATATGGATTACGTTGTTGGTTTTTTACTTCTCCTTGGTGTTTTAGTTTTTATTCATGAATTTGGTCACTTTTATGTAGCCAAGCTTTGTGGAATGAAAGTTGAAGTTTTTTCTATCGGAATGGGTAAAAAAATTCTCTCCTGGAAACGAGGCGAAACAGAATATGCGTTGAGTTTATTTCCATTGGGGGGTTACGTAAAAATTCTTGGCCAAGATCCCCGCGAAGAAATCTCCGCCAATGAGGCCCATCGATCGTTTCAAAAAAAGCCTGTGGCTCAAAAAACTGCCGTAGTTTTAGCGGGCCCCATTGCCAATTTACTCTTAGCTTTTTTTGTTTTTACATTACTTTTTAAAGTCGGAGTTAATAGTCCTGCCGCACAACTTGTGAGAGTGTTACCAGAATCCCCAGCTGCTGTAGCTGGATTTCAAGATGGCGACATCGTCAAATCCATGGAGCTCAACAATTTAAAAGTAAAGATAAGAGACTTGGGAGAATTACAAGAACAACTCCATAAATTTGTAGGTAATGAAGTCACCCTAATCGTAGAAAGAAATGGACTAGAAAAGTCATTCAAATACACTCCGGTATTAAAGTCGCAACGCCATCCCAAACTAGGAATCATGCAACTCAGAGGCAGCTTTGATGGTGTAGAATACTTCGCTCCTGCATCTTCTGTTGGCATCAAGAATGGCAGTTGGGCTAGCCTACAACAAATCCCTCATCCTATTTTCATTGAGCAAATCAAAGCCCAAAAAGATGGTGTTGAAAAGGTTTGGGACATGCAAAGTTATTCTGAACTTCAAAAAGCTTGGAGTGAAGCTATAAACTTTCAAGGCAAAGACATCGGAAATTTATCGCTAACGGCATCCGTCATCGAAAGCAATGCTGGGAATTCAAACAAAACACCCGAAAGTCGAAACATCGCAATTTCATGGACAAGCCCAAGTAAAGCACCTCCCAGCAATCTTTTAGACGCCGGATTTTTCCCTACTGAAATGTTACTCACAGATGTGCTCGCAGATTCACCTGCGCAAAAGGCTGGGCTGCTCAAAGGCGATCTTCTACTCTCACTCAATGGTAAAAAGTTAGAAAGTTTTTTTAACTTTCGCGATCAAATTCAAGAATTATCCCATGCAGGCCAAAAAATAAATTTAACTTGGGATCGCAATGGAGAAATCATCACTAAAGATGTGAGCACCCAGCTCATCACAGATTCAGACCCTGTGACTGAAACAAAAAAACAACGCTTTCAGATTGGAGCGGCTTTTCTTTCTCTCAAAGCACCAGGAGCCATTACAATTGTTAAAAGTGATTCTATTTTTGAAGCCATTTCTTTAGGAGCACACAAAACTTGGGATCTCACCATCACCATGCTCGAATCTTTTTATCATCTAGCTGTGGGTGATATTTCCCTTAAAACTCTTGGAAGCCCTATCATGATTGCTAAAATTTCAGGAGAAAGCATAAAACAAGGCTGGTCTTCTTTTGTTCAAATGATGGCTTTCATCTCGCTGAACCTTTTCATTCTAAATCTTATGCCCATTCCGGTACTCGATGGCGGACACTTAGTGCTCTTTGCCGTTGAATCGCTTATCCGTCGCCCACTAAGTGTTAAAGTTCTCGAGATTTGGACAACCACAGGAGTTGTTTTACTGCTCATGCTCATGTGTGTGGCTTTCTTTAATGACTTTAATAGATTTGGAATATTCAAACTCTTTTCATCTTAATGAATACAACATTGAAAACCTATCTCGCTTTAGATTGGGGCCAGAAACGCACAGGTTTGGCCACAGCAGATCCCAGTGGAACAGTCATCACGCCGCGAGGACACCTCAAGCGAGCGCAAAACCTAAAGCGATGGGAATTGGCACCTTCAGATATTTCTCAATTAAAAAAATTTATTGAGGACTACGAAATTGGCCAAATCTTATTAGGACTTCCAAAACTTAGAGCCGATAAAGACACTCGCTCTACTAAAGGAGCCAAAGAATTAGCTAGAGCTCTAAAGGATGTATTTCAACTTGAGGTCATACTTGTCGACGAAAGTTTCACATCATGGGAGAGCCATGGCGCTCAAGATAATGATGCCCAAGCCGCCGCTATAATGCTTCGAGATTACTTTTCTGGAGATCGACCCCAAGAAAAAGGTTTTATAAAAATACTACTGATTTTAATCATTCTCATAGCCTCAATATTGGGATTTCTTTTTTATCGATTCGAAGTTCGTGCGCATGCTCCAAACAAAGGCAGCTACACAATCGACGTCGCTCCTGGATACAGCTTCTCTAAAATTTTTCCGCAGCTAGGACTTAACGATAGACTCGATATTTTGATGGCCAAAGCATGGTTAAAAATGCATGGTGGAATGGCTAAACTTAAAGTGGGTGAATTTTTAATTTCTGGTAACAGCAGTTTTAGCACTGCTTTAAATTCCATAATCAACGGTATCCCCATTCAACACACTTTAACCCATAAAGAGGGAAATAATATTTGGGATTTAGAAATTGTATTTAAAGAAAAGTTTCCAAATCTCGATAGAAAATCTTATCAAAAATATATCTCTAAAATAACTGAGCTTGAAGATTTAAAACAAAAAATCCCTGACTCACACAAAAATCTTGAAGGCTTTTTATTTCCAGAAACTTATTCTTATCAAAAATACCAAGGTCCTGACGTGCTCATAAAACTCATGTTAGCTCAGTTTAAAAAACGAGCGCTTCCTGTTCTTAAAGAACACTTCTGGGCCGAACAAGACAATGGTATTTATCGACTTCTTACATTGGCCTCTATAGTTGAAAAAGAATCTGGAAATTTCGAAGAGCAACCTTTAATTGCCTCAGTATTTTGGAATCGATTGAAGAAAAAAATGCGACTTCAATCGGACCCCACAAGCATTTATCCTCTATTGCCAGATTTTGATGGAAACTTAAAACGTATTCACCTTGAAACTCTCAATGAATATAACACTTATAAAATTCCTGAATTGCCCGTAGGGCCCATATGCAACCCAGGCGAAAGCGCCATCAAGGCTGTCGTTCATCCGGCAGAGACAGATTACCTCTATTTTGTTGCTAAAAACGATGGAAGTGGAACACATGCTTTTAGTACAGATTACGAAACGCATTCTAAATACGTGAAGCAATACCAGTTAAAAAAATAAGTTAATACAAGCTTAGAGTTTAAATTCAAAGAGAAAACTCCCTGGACCCGTATGGGTGTCATCGTTCCGACTGAAATAATGCCATGTCGGGAGCCTTCTCTTTGAATATAAACTCTAAGCCAAAATCTCTCCTTATTTAATCCTTTTCGCTTAGCTTTTGAATATTTGGCGAATAACTCAATATATTAGCACTTCATCTTTACCTTTAAATAAGGTAATGTTACCCTAAATAAAGGTATGATACTTTCAGGACTTTTTGGCAATGAATCGGCTCCCAAAGTGCTCCTGTACTTAGAAAACTATTCTTCGGGGTATCCCTTAGGAATTGCTCAAACATTCAAGGTCCCGGTTAGCCAAATTCAAAGGCAACTTGAGAGATTTGAACTCGAAGGAGTTCTATCCAGTCGTCTTATTGGAAAAACACGAGTCTACACATGGAATCCAAGATGTATTTATCTAAAAGATCTACGATCTCTCCTCAAGAAAGCCATCGCAGTTCTCCCAGAACATGAAATTGAAAAATACTTTAGACAACGCCAAAGACCACGACGATCTGGAAAACCTTTAGCCAAATGAAAATCACTAAAAAGATTTCCATTAAAGAACTCGCTGCACTTGTGTGCCAAAATCTCAAAAATGCCGATATTGATGCCTTTCTTTCGGGCGGCGCAGTCGTATCAATCTATACCAATAACAAGTACGAGAGCTACGACCTCGACTTTGTAAGTTTTAGTGACCGTAAAAAAATCAAGTCCGTCATGGAATCTCTTGGATTCTCACAGAAAAAAACACGGCACTTTGTTCACCCTGAGACTCTCTACTTCGTAGAATTTCCGGGAAGCTCCATGATGGTCGGAGATCAGAAGATCATCGACTTCGATGAAATCAAAAGCCATGGAAATGTATTAAAACTCCTGACGCCTACCGATTGCATAAAAGATCGTCTCGCAGCGTATATTCACTGGAATGATCTTCAAAGCCTTGAGCAAGCTGCACTTGTTGCAAAAAACCAAGGGGTTAAAATTAGGGCCGTTCAGGAATTCTGCAAACTTGAAGGAAGCATAAAAGCCTTTGATGATTTCAAAAAATATTTATCTAAAATGAAAAAATAACTCGTAGGGATCCTTAATTATTATGGAAAGAGAAGACCCTGGACCCGCTTGGTGCTTGATAAATGGATTTATCTAGGATCTGACATGGCATGAGCAATAGCCAAACAACGTATTTCAGACGGGTCCAAGGTCCTAGATAAATCCATTTGTTTAGTAACTGCTCAGCGAATCATTAATAGAATTTAAGGATCTAGGCTTATTGACCACTATTGATTCACCCTACTATTTTCAATCTGGTAGATCCTGGAGGAGGAGCTCATCATGATACGTCGTTTAGTGTTGCCCTTATTTGTATTTTCTATTGGAAGTCTTAAGGCTCAAAATACACCCGTAAAATTTAAAGAATGGAGTGTAGAACAAAAGGCCATTACAGGATTTTCTGAAAACGCTTGTATTGCTACGACTATTAAGAAGGAAAAAGAAATCACTTGGCAACTTTCTCTTATTGTAGATGCCACAAAAGATTTAGCCCCATTTGCCATCCTTTCTACCGACTCCCCATTAAATCTAGAACAAATTACAACTCTCACCGATGGAAGCTCTACTCAGAAATTTATCTTTTTAAAAAATTCTAAAACCGATAGCATTCATAATTTAAAAAGTTATTGGTTTGCACCTACTAAATTTGCGCAATTCAACCGACAATTGCGCCGAGATAACACTTTAAAAGTTGCCTATAAAGACGAAGCAGGAAAGGACCAAAGAATTTACTTATCACTATCGGGAAGCACGGCCGCACTCACTGATGTTTCAAAAAAATGTGCCCTCAGTAAAGAATTGTTTTATCCAGAATTTTTTGACTATGTCGATAATCTCCCAGAACTCAACGACCCCAATTTTAAAGACAAAGGAACAGATTTAAGTTGGGAACATCTAGATGCCAGTTGGACAAAGTATCTAGAAGGCAGCCGCTTAAATTCTGAGCTCAAAGCCAATCAAACTAAAATGGATCCACTCCTTGAAGCTCAACGTCGTTATTTAGAAAAATCAGGAAATTTAAATCGAGACATTCAAAGTCGAACCCAAAGAAAATCAGATCTAGAAACGCAAAATCAAGCACTCCTTGCCGATCGTAGCAACAAACAAAATCAGCTAGCCGATCGTGGACGAGAACTCGAAGCAGCCAATGCTCAGTTACAAATTAAAGAAGCTGCCTACAAACCTCTTCGTGAAGAAATCAAAAGTTATTTAAGTGCCGTTTCTAGCGCCCGAAGTGAAGTCAATCGAATTAATAATTTGATTGATTCTCACAACTCAACGATAGCTGATTCACAAAGGCAAATAGAATCCCTTAATTCTCGATTGCGCAGAATTAGCGCCGACATTGACGACGAGGAAAGCAAGCTCTCAAGACTTCGAAGCGATAGAGTTCAAGCTCAAAGCGATTTGAACTCCTTTAATTACGATTACGAAGTGCGCAGGCGTCTCAATTCAGATTCTCAATATCAGACAGCTTTACGAAATACTAAAAACGCAGAAGACGCTGCACGCAACGAAGAACACCAACACCGTGAACACGAAGCTGATGTTAGAAGATTGCAGTCTGATCTCAGAAACTGTGAAGCCAGGAAAAAGCCTGATGGCACTCCAGAAGATTGCAGTCATATTCGACAAGAGCTTAGCCAAGCTCAAAGATTAGAAGACGAATCAGAAAGAAAAATAAGAGACTATCAATCCACAGCTAATTACAACCGAGCTATAGCTCAGCAAAGGGAGCAAGAAATTGAGAATGCAGTGGCTGCACAGAGAAATGAACTTGCCGAAAGAGTCACTCGTATAGACCGTGACATTTCAACCTCCGAATCTGAAATTAGTAGTTTGGAGCGCGAAGAATCTCGCATACGACAATCAGAACTCCCCACTCAAGAGCGAAGATTAAGCGATGCTCGCAATGGTCTTTCTCAAGCAAGCGCTGACTTACAGCGCGCTCAACGAGAATTAAGCTCTGCAGAACGTGAACTAGCTTCTTTCAAATCTCGCACAGACTACACACGCATTGAAAATGAATACGTGAGTGCCGTCGATATTGTGAACTCTTTAAGATACGCTATGGCGAAACTTGATGCTGATATTCAAAAACTCAGCAGCCAAATTTCTAAAAATACTAGCACTATCACTAAGCTCCAAAGCGAAATAGAAGTGCTCATGGCTGATGCCGCTAAAAATGTGAAGGAGCTTGAAGGAGTTGAAGCTCAACTCAGCCCATTAAAGGCAGAGAAAGAGCGCCTAACGGGATTATTAACAGAATCTCAAAGAGTGATGCAGGAGCAAGTTAGGCTTTATAAAGCCACTTTAAAGAACACGCTCTTGCCCGTTCAATTAATGGATAAAACTTTCTGGAATTGGATGTAAGAGAATAGCAACGCGAAACTGAGAAAATAAAAAGCCCTCTGGCATTCCGCAGACTCATACCGTCTTAGACAATTGTCTAGGAGCAGCTTGAGACGAGGACGTCAGAGGGTTTTTAGTTTTCTCAGTTTCGTTAAAGTATTACTTGTAAAAACCACTTCAAGAGAACTTACTCAAACGAGTGAAACTGGCTAGAGCTACAACTAAGAAGGTTGCAGTCCAGATTAACCATTTCACTTGTTCAGGGTGTTTCTTGAAATAATGCTTAGGAGCTTCAAAACGAAGACTGGGCCAGTCCCACGATGATAAATCTCGCGCCCAATTCATTTTTTCAATTTGAAACTTCTTCGATAAAACTTTTGAAGATGTCGCAGCCGCAGGATGAACTAAGTTAGGTTCACGATACAAAATTCTTGTTTCAGATTGCCACTTAGTAGCAGGAGCTCCTTGGTTGCTCATCTTTTCAACTTTAAAAGTATAAGAACCAATTCGAATGTTATCTCCAACGCTGATTTTTTCAGAATGTTCTAATTTCATATTATTGAGATAAGTTCCATTCGTAGAGCCTAGATCTTTCAAAAGATAAGCTCCCTCTTTAAATTCAATAGTGGCGTGTTCTCGCGAAACTTTTGAATCTTGAATAGGAATTTGGGCATTCACTTTGCGCCCGATAATGTTTTTCTTCTTGGAAAGGGGAAAAAAAGCACCCTCAAGAAGACCAGACGATACACTTAAAGCAATCTTATCGTTTGCCTTAGCCTCTGTTTTACGAACTGTTTTCGCTCTCATACAATACCCTTTCTACAACTCAACGCATTAAAAACTTCTACTCCCTAGGCATTGCAAAGGGTGGGCCACAAAAAAAATGAACGATTTCGCCTCGTCATGTGTCGATTTTTTAGCCACTGACAAGCATAATACGTAATATGGGGACTAAATTTAAATACCTAGCCATCCTCCTAATCGCATCTCAGGGGTCTATAAGAAGCCTCATTGCAGCAGACTCGATGTTCATGCCATCGATTACTGCCGAAGCCCCCCCCTCGCCCATTGGAGGTAAAGGGGTCTTTGCCTTGGGAACCTATAGTGAAACGATTGTGCCCTTTTCTTCGAATGCCTTTGAATCTAAAACCACTGGATCTCAAGCTATGAGATATCAGGTTCCAGTCGCATTAGGGGTAGAGGCCACTTATGGATTAACTCAAAGTATAGAACTAGGAATCGCCAGTGGTTATCAGCGCTTTGCCACTCAACAATTCACAGGTCGCGACACTCTCAACAATAAGCAATACGACATTCTTCAATATTCTGGTTTTCCAGTTTTGGGAATTGTGAGAATGCGTTGGCAAAGAGTGAATTGGGCTCCTGAAATTGAAATAGGAGCTGGAGCTCTCATTGGAAAAGTTCAAACTCGAAGCACTCAACTCAATATTGCAAAACTACAAAAAGATGGTCCTTTCTGGGAAGGCCATGCCAGCGTAGGCTCGGGCTTTGAATGGGGTGAAGATTACACTGTTCATTTTCACGTAGGTTACGGCGGCGTGAAGCTTGGACAAGCTAGCTACAAAACTAGTAGTTACAATATTGAACAAAAAAACTTGCAGCATGGTTTATTCTTTAAAGGTCTAGCTCGCTACCAATTTTAAGTTGTTAATTAGGCCACCCACACTTAACGTCGCACAATCAATTTAAAACATTGCTCTGTAGCCAGCTCCAATGTTGAGATAAAAAATCGATGGCGTTGGGGTGTTGTCCGTCGTCAAAAGACATCATGTCGTGAGGTCTTTCAATATCGCCTAAAACCAAACCAAAACCCATGGATTCTGTAGGCACAATTCCATCATTGCGTGGATCTAACCCCAAAGTTTCTTGAAAATGAGTGATAAATTGAAAACCAATTCGTCCCAACACACCACTTATGACATCTTTGTTTTCAACAAAAGTTCTATAACTAAAAAATGGAATTCCTTCTAAAACGGGAGAATAATCTTCAGAATTGGGATCGTTGTAAATTTTTAGAGCGTCTTGAGTGAGGTCTTCTAATCCAGGTTTTAAACCAGGATAATTTTGTTTCAAAAATCCAGCCAAAGGTGTTCCATAATGGGGTGATGAAATACTAGTTTGAGTCATCACGCGAGTGGACAGCGGTACATCAACTCCATCAGAATCCTTAAAAGTTAAATGAGCTGTGGCGTAACGGATAACAAGCCCGCCCATAGAGAAAGCCATCAGATGGCAACGCGCCCAGTGGTCCTTGGCATTGAGTTCTTCAAAATACTTAATGAGTTCATGAGCACGGGCTTTAACATCGCCTTTAGAAGAAACGGGAAAAGCGACAAAAGGAATTCCGGATTCATTGAGTTCTTTTACAACTTGAGTTTTTAGATAATCTCCCAAACCACCCGCACCAGGAACATAACAAAAATAATCTGCCGCAAATGAAGAGCAGGCCAACCCCAATAGAAGCTTAAGGACATTTGATGATTTCATCAGTAATTCTCCCCGCTCCTATTAAAACCAAAGCCCAAGAATTTAACAAGGCATTGACCAACAGCGCTAAATTCAAAAAACGTTTTTAATTGAATTAGAGGGAGCTTTGTTAAGAGTTTTTTAAAATCTATTAATTAACTGTTTCTTTTTGGAGCTCAAAGGCGCGCAAGATTTTTTCGACTTGCTCGTACTTGCGAGGGTCAGAAGTCATTTGAAGATAGGCACGAAGATCTTCTATAGCTTGAGTGTATCGACCCATACGAGCCATTAAAAACCCACGCTCTTTTAAAGATTCACCTTTTTCTGTTGGGCAAATTTCAACTAATGCTGAGAGCACCCAATAAAGACGAGGGAGATCTTCTTTCTCTGCGTAAATGGCCCGTAAATTTCGAAGCATTCTAGAAAGGATGTCACGCGGATGGGCAACACGAAGAACTTCAGGTCCAAATGGAACGAGCCCACGAGTCCACTCTTCAAGTCTTTGCTTACAATCATCAACACTTAAAATTCGACCCCCTTCAAAGGAATCAATAAAGAGTTGATTGTTGCTATCAAAAAATTCTTCATCATCAGAATTGGGCAGCATTTTCACTAAAAAATGCCCAGGAAAACTAATCCCCACTGTTTTAAGACCGGCTAATCGCGCTAAGCCCATAAAAACTAAACTTAGGGAAATAGGAATTCCCTTACGTCGCAAATAGACATCATTTAAAAATGAATTCTTTGGATTGTAATAATTTGTAGTGTCGCCCTGAAATCCCATTTCCTGAGAAAACATGCGAATAAAAGCTGTAGTTTTTTCTCTTAAACGAACTTTTTGAGGTAACTGAGTTTTGATTTGATCGGCTAAATGCATGTATCGACGATGCTCTAAATCTACATCAAGCTCTTCATATTCCAATTTAGCCAGCAAGAGCCCCAAAAGTATCGGATCCCAATCATCATTTTGCGGATCGCGAACACGCTCAAGCAAATCACCTAAACGATCTAAAATCTTCTTTAATGACGGGTGAAGTTCACTCATAGCGCTCGGTGATCTTAAATCCACTCAAGTCTCCAGTCAAAGACACTTGGGCCAGATTAATAGACCTAGTTTTAGACCTAAAGCCTTCAATTTTTATGCTATTTTGAAGTTCACAACTATGAAAAGATACGGACATTATATCAATGGCTCTTACGTTCAAAATGAACACTTTATTGAAAGAGTTTTTCCCGACCCCCTTCACGGCCCCTCAGCTATTGCTATATCGACTTTAAGCCTTAATGACCCCACATCGGACGAGCTATTTGAGGCGGCCCTCATCGGAGCCCATGAAAGCTGGCAACAAGTTCAAGAAGGTTTTTTCCCACTTGAGGAACGTTTAGATTTCTTAAAACGATTGTCCCTCTCCATCGACAAACACCAAGAAAATTTTGCCCAATTGCTCATGAGAGAAACCCATAAGCCTATAAAACTTGCCCGCGTTGAAATTTCGAGAGCTTTAAACACACTTAACGTATGCATCAAAAGTGCTCCTCAATTTTTGGAATCTAAAATATTCGATCACAATAAAGATTGGAGCCTCAATCATAAGGTCGAGATTCAACGCATTCCCCGGGGAGTGATACTGGCCATTAGTCCCTTTAATTTTCCAGTTAATCTAGTGGCCCATAAGATTTTTCCTGCCATAGCGTGCGGAAGTCCTGTGATATTAAAACCCAGCGACAAAGCTCCCTTAAGCTCACTTTATATGATGGATCTTTGCCATCACGATAGACTTCCGGCCGGAATGCTTCAGCTACTTCATTGCGAAAATGAAGTGACTGAAAAACTAGCCTCAGACTCACGAGTCTCATTTGTCTCTTTTACTGGATCTTCAAAGGTAGGATGGAATTTAGCCAAAAAAGTAAAGGTTCCATTTTCATTGGAACTAGGTGGCAACGCCCCAGTCTTTGTCGATGAAAACACCGATTTAAAAGTCGCAGCCAAAAAAATTAGTGAGGGTGCCTTCATGCATGCTGGGCAATCCTGTATTTCAGTTCAAAACGTTTACGTTCATCGGAATGTTGCTCAAGAATTCACCCAACATCTACAATCTGAAGTAGAGAAATTTCCCTATGGAAATCCCGAAAACGAAAACGTGCTCTGTGGAGCGCCCATAAATATTGAATCCTTAAATCGAATTAATAATTCCTTAGAGCAACTACAAAATCAAGGTGGAAAAATTTTAGCTCAATCAAAAAACTATTTTGGAAATCATGAAGACACTGCAAAATATTTTAGTCCTACTTTAATTTCAGAAATTTCAGAATCTAGTTTTTTTTGCCAAGAAGAAATTTTTGCACCACTCATGAGTTTAACGACACTCAATTCATTCGATGATTTTTTAAAAATTGCAAAGTCTAGAACCCATCGACTTCAATGTGGACTATTCACTCAAAACCCTGCTCATATTAAAAAAGCCCATCACCTTGATTATGGTGGCATACTCATCAACGAAAGCTCAACATTCCGAATTGATGCTCAACCCTACGGAGGCCAAGGACTGGCTGGAGTTGGGCGAGAAGGCCCCCTCTATGCCATGGAAGATTTCACGACTTATAAAACCTTTATAGAAAACTAGACTTACTATTTGAGAATTTTTAGAAAACTTGAAGCGTTTAAAGAAATGGAATTTCCCTTTCTTTTAGCCAAATACAAAGTGGCCGAGTGAGTTTTAGACATAGGAACTTCAATCAATTTCCCTTTACGAATTTCATCCTCAACCATAAACTTCAATAGTATGGCCAATCCTTGGGCACCCACGCAAAGACGTTTTTGCAATTCCTGACTATTGGCCTCGATTTGAATGTCGGGATTGATACCCAAGGTGTCTAAAACATCTTGACCAGGATTTTTAATATAATCTTTTCGAATAGAACTTATGTAATTCACCGTCATATTTTGCTGTGACTTTAATTTTTTATTCTTAAGTAAAGACATCAAACTAGGATGAATCACGGCCACTAAGGGAAAAGAGAGAAGCTCCTCGTAAACGAGTGAAGCGTCTTTGATTTTTGTAAAAAAAAGTCCAAACTCTATTTCTTTGGAAATTAATTTAGAAGCAATCTCTTGAGGCGCCCCCACGAAAATACTGGGTTTAAGCTTAGGGTGTATTTTTTTGGCTTCAATAATTTTATCTACTAAAAAATAATTAGACAGGTGATCTGAAGCCCCTAAAAGAAGTGGCCCCTCACAAAGTTCCTTTTTTCCAGCACATAAGTTTTTTACATCTTCTAAACTCTCGAATATTTTTTCACACTGTGCAAAAACCTCTGCCCCTACTTCCGTGAGTACGACCCCTGATTTAGATCGTTTCAGAAGTTTCACCGATTCTCTGGCTTCGAGAAGGGCGACAGCCTTACTCAAAGAAGGCTGGCTGATTCGTAAATGCCTAGCCGCAGAAGTAAAACTTCCTGCCTTGGCCACATCATAAAAGTATTTAAGATGACTGAGTTCCATAAAGCTAAGCTAGCACATCTATTCCTTATATGAATAGATGTTGTTCCTAATATGTATTATCTCTATACATAAAAATCCCTTATCTTCATTTTCACAGCCACTCACTAGAGCGGCCACGGAGGATGAAAAAATGAAAACAAAACTTTTAAAAACTTTACTAAGTGTAGCTATGACTTCTTCAGCTTTTGCTGGAGATTTTAGCGTTCCTACAATGAACGAAAAAGACGCACATATCGATTTGGCCCAAGTTCAACAAGTCATCACACTTAAAAAACCAAACCAACAAAGTGCCACCCGAGTGAATTTAATCATTCAAGATTTGGGCGGCAGCACAGATCTTTCTCCTACAATCGGGCTTTACCTGAGCTTCTGGAAAGATGGTGAAATGGGAAATGTATCTGCTGTTTTCAATCTCACTCAAGCCTTTAGCCTTATTGATTACCACGTACTCAACAACGGTGACTTAGTTCTTGAAGTTAAAGAATACGATGGATCTAAGGGTATGATTAAAAGCATTTACCAAATTAGCTACAACGGATTCTTGAAAAAATTCGAAAAAGCACAAATCAACGAAGACTTCCAAAATAAATGGGTCGATGGCGACATCCAAATGTACCCAATCCCTTAATCTACGAATCAATAAAATTATTCGACCCTGACTGACACATCCAACCCGTCAGTCAGGGCTTTTTCTTTTTTAATAAGTTGATAATTCTTTGTAGAGCATACGATGCAAAAGTGCAGCGAGTTCTTTAGGCTTATCGGCATCGAGACCAAAAACCTCACGCCAACGCTGGCGAGATATTACAGCACGAGCCATGGAGCGATGCCCACCGGCACTGCCTAAATAATCAAATAATTTTTTGAATAAATCGCCGCAGTGATGAATATATCCGGAATTTCTTCCAGAAATAATTAATTCTTCATTTAAAAAACCGGCGACAAGGGCCCACTTAGCACCTTCAAGTTGCATCACAAAATCTGCAGCCTGAGCAATCCATTCTTCTTTTTGCACATTCATCAAAGGTAATACTGCAATACTGTTTTTAAGTTTTAAATGTGTTGAAGATTTTCCAAGGGCTCTGAGATAAGCCACAGGTAGCTCAGGTTTCTCAATTCTTTTAATCAAACCGAGATTAGCTCGAGAATATAATGTTAAATAGGCTTCAACATCATAAAAAGACACTTCTCGATGAAGCGTGAGAGTATCACTTTTAATTCCATAAAGTAGAGCTGTGGCCAATCGCAACGAAGGCTCTAATCTTTCTGCTCTTAAATATTGAGTTAACATCGTAGCCGTTGAGCCTAATTCCGTTTGAATATCGACGAAAGGAACTCCCTTAAGCCCCTCTTCTACGCGAGGATGATGATCAAAAACAGCCGTAATTTTAGGCAATTCTATTCCCTTAAAAAAACTGGGCTGACAATCCATACAAATTATTTTTTGATATTTTTTAAGTTCTTTAGGTTTTACTTGCTTAATTTGTATATCGAGCAAATTCACCATGGCCTTATTTTCGGGACGAGAAATGCGACCAAAACTTATAATCGGAGAGCTGGTCGCATGACGTCCTAAAATTTTTCGCAGGGCTAGTGCTGAAGAAATTCCATCAGGATCAGGCTCGCGTTGAAGCAAAAAAGCCACGGAGTCATCCTTCGAAATGAGTGCCTTGAGTTCTTCGAGACGATTACGCACACGCATTAAGTGAAGCTCTTGCTCTACGCCACTGCCTAGAAGACTACGCCAGGACACTTCATGACGAGTGTCTAAATTTGCTTTTGTATGCTTTTCTTCGTGGTTTCTTAACTGAAGAATTTTTAAATCGCTTTTCTGAGCTAATAACTCCCCCACCAATTCTCTTGTTTTTTCTGCGGACTTTAAACCAACAATCGCGAGTGAGGGTTCTTTTGTTTTTAGACAGTCCCAGTTTTTACAAACACTTTTAGAATTTTTTGTGATTCGTTTTGCGGGAAGGGTCCAACCACGACCTTGAATCCAAACTGAAACATGAGATTTTGGAGGAAGAGATTTGACGAGAGATTCCACGGGCCAAGTTTCATCACCTACTACGAGGATATTCTCTGGACGTGTCATCTAGGAATGAGAAATTATCACTTTGGCATAGTGAGTCAACGAGAAGTATCTAGGTCTATTTATCCTTTTTTTCTTCGCCTTGAGCAATAGATTCTCTAACAATGAACCTAATGATTTTACTACGTTTTGCCCCGCCCAAAAGGATCTTCATATCTTCATGTAGCGTAGGATCGTTGACCAAAGCCCCCAAAGTGCCCTCGCCCTTATCCACCTTAGATAATATTCGACTCAGACTTTTTATGGCCTGACCTAAATTTTCATCTTTGTTACCATTGAGCTTATCTGTGAGCTGCTCAAGATTAGCCATAATTCTTTCGAGCCTTCCCGACTTATTTATTTGTTCTAGAGCCGAATTGATTTGAAAGGCCGCTTTAGACAATGACTCTACAGCGCTTCCACCAGTGGCTAAGTAATCTTCAAGTTTTTTTTCTTGTCGACGCTTTAAAAACTCACCATCTTTTAGGGGTTCATAAGCTTCTGTTCCGGCTGATAATACAACCACCTGATCTCCCAACATTCCCGTGGTGCTTGTTCCAGCTAAAGTGTCTTGTCTCAAGTGCTCTTTGTATTTTTTGGAAATAGAAAGACTAACATCCACACCCTTTTCATCTTTAGGTAAAGTTTTTGCAGACACTCGGCCAATCAGAATACCCGACATATAAACCGGAGCACCCACGTTTAATCCTCGAGCATCTTCAAATCTAATTTTAAGGGTGTACTCACCTTGGAAAAATCCAGTTCCACCTATGAAAACCACAAAGCCTGTCATCACCATGAGAGCGACAAAAACAAACATCCCAACGATAAAATTGTTCTCGCCTTTGCTGTTAGGCCTTTCCATAATTGCCTCCTGTTACAAACGAATGAAAAAGTTCGTTACTTTCTTCTTTTAGCTGCGACACTTTACCTTCAACAGCAATTCTGCCGCGGAAAAGTAAACTTAATCTCTCAGAGGTCGCATAAACGGTGGGAATATCATGAGTCACCAAAACCCCACCCTGTCCATTTTCCTTTAGTAAATTGATCACATCTTGAATATTGCGAGTATTAAAGGGATCTAAACCCGCAGTAGGTTCATCATATAAAATCACTTCTGGATCGAGCATTAATCCTCGCGATAAGCCCACACGTTTCTGCATACCACCCGATAAATCCGAAGGAAGAAGTTTGTTGGTACCAGATAAACCGAAACGTTCTAGCGTTTCATCAATTTTCTTTTGCTTTTCTTTACGCGACATTTTCGTGTGAGCATCCAAGGGATAGAGCAAATTTTCTTCTACGGTTAGAGAATCAAACAAGGCTCCACCTTGAAAGACATAAGCCACTTGTTTTCGAACTTCATACCACTGGTGCTCAGAATAATGAGTGACATCTTTTCCTTTAAAAAAGATTTTCCCTTCATCGGGTTTTTCTAAGCCAATGAGTGCTCTTAAAAAAACACTTTTTCCCGAACCACTGCCACCAATCAAGCTCACCACTTCTTTTGGGAATAAATCGAAATCTAAATGATCATGAACTCGCTTCGTTCCAAAAGTTTTTGAAAAACCTCTGACTCTGAAAAGCGGTTCTTGCTTGCTCACGACTATAAATCCCCCGCTCGAAATGCATTTTCAAAGATCCAAAGCATTTTTGTTAAAATAAAATCAAAGGCAAGAACTAGCACTGAAGAAATCACCACGGCTCGAGTCGTTGAATTCCCCACTCCTTGAGTTCCACCAGAAGTTCTTAAACCCACAAAACAGCCAACAGAACCGATAATAAAACCAAATACCGTAGCCTTAAACAAACCACCGCAAACATCACGAAGGTTAATGATTTCAAAAGATTTAAAAAAATAATCGTAATTGCTTAAACCTAGAGTGACAGACCCGATGAGCATGCCTCCAAATATACCGAGCATATTGGCCATTATTGTGAGCAAAGGGGCCGCAATCATCACGGCAAGAATTTTAGGAGCTACAATTTTTTGAATAGGATCAGTTCCTAAAGCACGAATAGCATCAATCTGCTGAGTCACTGCCATTGAACCGACTTCAGAAGCTATTCCGGCACCCACACGACCCGAAATCATAAGCGCTGTAAAAATCGGACCCAATTCTCGAACTATAGAAGTGGCTACAATTTTAGGCACATAAAGTTTGGCTCCAAAGCGTGCTAATCCAAATCCAAATTGTAAAGTCATCACAGTTCCAGTAGCTAGAGCCGCCACAGCGACAATTAAAAAACTCATCACACCAATGCTGTAGAGTTCATTCACAATAGAAGTTCTAGAGGGAGGGCGCCTCATATAAACACGAAATGTTTGCCATACCATTTCAGAAAGTCCCCCCAAAAATAGGAGTGCTTGCATAAATGAACTATTTTTTAGCAGACTGATCATGGTGATACTCGCTCCGTCCGTAATGAAAGCCTTTAAGCATGTTTTCATAAGAGGCCACGTCGTCGCTGCTTAAGTTATGAGCCTTTTGAAGATGAAAATCAAAAATACAATCGTCCTTACGAACTACAGTGGAAAGCACATCCACAGGAACTCCATCCATCTTTGCTTTAACATGCCTACGAAGTGCCGCACGACCATCAATGATCAAATCTTGATTTTCTAAAATATCTAATCCCTGCAATGGAGAGTGAGCAGATTTCATCAAAGATTCGAGTGAAGCTCCATCGTAGCGTCCACATAAAGAACTCACGCTAATCATGGCAGAAGATTTTTTATTTAAATAAACTTTGTCGGCATCAATTTCTTTAAATTTTTCAAGCATCCAATCCGCACCGGGACTGGGAAGTTGATAATTGTTTGCAGATTTATCTTCGCGCAAGGGTCCCCCTAAAGAACACGCAAAGACAAAAGGGACTAAAGCTAAAACACTGATGTTTTTCATATGTGGGTCTATCTTTTTATCGGAAGGCCCGGGCAAAACATAACCTATAGCTAAGTTTTTTACAGACGCTTAGCGCATTGCATCTATTTTTATCGAGCAATTTGAACACGCAAGCCATCCCGAAGAGGCAGAACTACGGCCGTATTCCGAGCCGGAGTCAAAATTCGGAAATCATTTGGGGCTCCGACTCCAAAATCAAGATCCAAAACCGGAAGCCGTGAAAGGTTTGTCACCAAAAAGCCTGTTTCGGGATCGGCCACATGAAAGTTTTCAAGGACTTCTAAGCCTTTAGCAATCCGCAAATGCTCAAGACACTCTAAAGACTCTTCACAAGCTTTGGCATCAATAGCTCTTACAGCTCTGTTAAGAGATATAGCGAGTTCAGATAGAGAGGCGGACTTAATTTTTTCTGCACTTAAACGTATCGAAGCGGCGCGAATAGCATTACCAAAATATAAAGGACTGATATTCGGAAACACTCTTCTATAATCATAAGCACAAGACAAACTGTATAAAGAGTCTGCTGATCTAAGCTTAGATTGAGCCTCTGCTATTTTTTTCCAAAGATGAGCGCTCAAAACATCGTTCACTGAAAGCCGCACATCTGTTTGCGAAGTAGCTTCATTATACAATTTATCAATCTCATTTTTTTTAAAATCTATAATTTCCCATTCCACTCGGTCATCATTTGCGGGGCGAGGAATTTTTGAAAGAGCAAAACCCGTTTTTTGAAATATATCTTCGACATTTATTTCTGAAGAAGTGTTATTCCAATTTTTAGCTAATAAAATTTCGCGATTGAGTTCGGGTTTATTGATAGACATTTTTCTATGAATTTGCGACCAAGTTGTTAAGAATAAAAAATAACTAAATCCGTCGACCACACAATGTGAAATGCTCACGCCAAGATAACTTTTGTTGGGCGTATAAGTTAAGGAGATTTCAATCAAAGGAGAATCCGGCAAACTTTTAGCTCGTGATAACAATGAGTCGAGACTCTCAAGATTATCAAAATCAACTTCTGAGTGCAGTGTTTGCTGATGCCAAGCTAAGCTGTTTTGAGTTTCAAAAAACTCAAGTGTATGAGAATTAAGATGTCTCAATTGCGATTTTAAGGGACTAAAATAATTAAGACATTCAAGAAGCGAATCTTGAATAGCCGAGGCCTCCAATTTTCCATTGTAAGAAAAAAGAAAATTAATGGGATATCCACCCCTGCCTGTAAAAACATGGTCTACTGGAGAAAGTCTCATAGACTTAGCAAAGTCGCATTTTAGACTTATCCAGACAAATCTCTCCACGCGCAACGCAGCATGATATGGAATCAAAATTTACAAAAAAAGTGCCCACGAATGACGGCCAACTTCAATCCCTTAACAAACAGCAAATAAAATTAATTAAGTTCCGTAACTTAAGTTTTCTCAGAAACTGACGAAAGAAATCAGGAGTCGTTAGTTCCTGATTTCTTTCAAGACGATACAGATGACTAGTATCATCTGTATCGTACGCAGTATTTTTAGGACCAATATTAAAGCCTCCAAGTAACACATAAGTGCCCCTTTCAGCTGTAAATCCATCCTAGTTTCATAACCCATTCGTGGGCTTAAAAACCTAAGCGAAAACTATGCCTAAGTTTAACTAAAAATGGAAATTATCAATTTTGAGAAAAATATACCGATAAGACTATAGCTATGGATGAAAAGAGGAAAATTCTATTCGTTTGTTCAGATTCTAAATTCCCCCTTCCCTCTAGCCGAATCAAAACTAGTTATTACCTCTACAGCAATCTCACTTCTGCCAATGAATGGAACAAAGAAGAAAACATTAAAATTAAAGCCATCTTTATTGATGTTGATGCTGTGGCTGGGACTCTATCTCTAGATGACTGGGCCACCAAAGCCTGGAGAAATACTTTCAACGAACTTGTTGTGAAATGCATCGGGCCCGACGGTGAAGCGCCAACCTTAGTCGCCTACACTCGAGAAGCCACTTGGGACACGGCCACTCTCGCTATAAAAATTGGTGTTCGTGATTTGTGTAAATTGAGCAAAATCGAAGAACGAATACAATATTATCTAGCGCTCGATAGCGAAGATAAAATTGAAATCAATACAGCTCCAATCCCTATCACACAGGGACAAGAGATTAGAGACAATCAACCCGTCAAAACGATTGCCCCACACACCATTCCCTATCCGATAGAAGGTCTCGAAGGAAACAGTTTAGCTATAGAATCCGTTCGAAACCTCATTCGAAAATGTGCTTCTTTAGAAACTTCTGTACTCATTGAAGGCGATACTGGGACAGGGAAGGACCTTGTCGCAAAAGCTTTACACAATTACAGCAGGCGCGCTCAAGGACCTTTCATTACAGTAAGCTGCGGAGCCATAGCACCCAACCTTATTGAAGCCGAACTCTTTGGTCACATCAAAGGCGCTTATACGGGAGCCGATAGAGAACGTACGGGATTAATCGCCTCTGCCAATGGGGGAACACTTTTTTTAGACGATATTTCATCTTTAGCACCTGATTTCCAAGCAAAACTTCTACGAGTGCTCCAAGACAAAAAAATAAAACCTGTAGGCTCAAGCCAAGAAGTTTCAGTCGACATTCGACTTATTTCTAGCAGCAAAGAAAATCTTAGTCTTTTAGTTGAAAAAGGTCTTTTTAGAGAAGATCTTCTTTATCGTATCAAAGTTATGGATATTATTTTGCCTCGACTCAGTGAACGTAAAAGTGACATACCTTTGATTTGTGGTAGCGCCTTAAAAAAATTGGCACGCAAAAACAAACGACCTCTACTAGAGCTTAGTTCTGGAACTCTAGAGAAGCTCATATTCTATTCATGGCCCGGAAATATTCGAGAACTCGAAAACATACTCGAACACGCTGCCACTCTAGCTTGGGCAGAAAATCGCAAACAAATTGAAGTTCACGATTTACCGGCAACTATGCAAAGTCTTGAAAACGTATCGCTTCAACTCCTTTCCCTAAAAGATGCCGTAAGACAATTCGAAAAAGACTATATTTCCCGAACTGTAAAAAGATTAGGGGGCTCTAAAGAGTCGGCCGCCGAAACTCTTGGATTGAGCTTAGCCACGCTTTATCGTAAGTTAGGCTAGAAAGAATTTATCAAAAATGAAACGTTCCAAAAGTTACTGGGAAAGTCTTAAATTATTACGTGAAAATTTTCTAAATCCTCAAATTGGAAATCAATACTGGAAAAGCTATGAAGACTTAGCTCTTTACGATGAAAGCTTTGGTGAGCGAATACGCTGGAAAGCACTCCAAGTGATTGAAGAATTAAAAGTTAGAAATTACCCTTCGCAAGTTTGCGAAGAGATTCTCGACTGGGGATGCGGCAGCGGAATTTTTATTGATGCATACTTGGATCAATTCCCCGAACATAAACCCACCTGTATTTACTTAGAAGATCATTCTGAAATTGCTGTAAATTATGCACTCGAAAAACTTTCTCATAAATACCCTCATCTTGTATTCAAAAAAGGCAAACCCTCTTTTGAAAAGAAAACACTCACGCTCATCAGTCACGTTCTCAATGAGTGCAGCGAGAAAGCACAAAGCATTTTAAACACCATTGGGGAACATAGCGAAGCCATGATTTGGTTAGAATCTGGAACGGCCCTCAACTCTAAAAATCTCGGCGCCATGAGAGAAAGATTAAAGAGAAACTTAAAAGTCTGGGCCCCCTGCCCTCACCAAGAACGCTGCCCTATGCTCAATCGCGAAAAAGATTGGTGCCACAACTTTGCAAAAATTCCTCAAATCGCTTTCCATGATGCTTATTGGGAGGACTTTTCAAAAGAATTGGGGATTGATCGCCACAGACTCCCCTACACTTACTTGGCGCTTCACAAGGCTACTCCTCAAAGTTTATTTGAAAGGCGACATATTGGAGAAGCTCGACTCTACAAAGCTTGGGCTGAAACATTGATTTGTGAAAACGATGGGCAAGCCCATGAAGTGCGCATTCAAAAGCGTGATCAAAAGGAACTCTTCAAACAACTGAAAAGAAATCCTTTCCCTCACACTTTCTGAGACTAAAGTCCCTCAATAAAAATATTTCCTAAAGACACGGCAGGGCACCCCCTTCCTCACTTTAAAAAACAGAGTAGAAATTAAAATCGAGGGATTCAGTGTAAGACAAGAATCAACGAATACACACCCACCAGAACTAGGATGGAAAGGAGGATTAGCAATAATTCGTTCCGTCTATAGGGATTATGGATGACTTCCCGTATTGAAGCACGCTGTTCGTTGGAAATAATTTCTATAATTGACAAGTTAGCATCAGGATCCAAATTTTTTTCCTGCCAAGAAGATTCTAAAGCCCGCTTAATTTCAACTTTTCTATTGGGGTCCGTATAACCCGGGACTAGCGCCATGATGCTCTTAGGTCCCAAATAATATATTAGGCCTCCATTCAACCAGAATTGTTGAAATACTTCTTTTTGAAGAACAGTCCATTGGAGCCTACTGAAGCCATAATTTATCGTCTTCGCATTAGAGTCCATGACTAATAACCTACGGGGATACTTAACTCGGGCGATCTTTGACCTAGAGCATCTTGAACATAACCGCTTAAGGTACCGATTGAGAGAGGATAAAGTAAAAGTGCGTCCGGTACAGTGGCATAAATATCGCCACTCACTTCAACTCCGCTAGTATTAACAAAAGTGTAGGGTCCAGTTCCCAGACTGATATCTAAACCCACAGTCGAAAAGGGTGTAAGAATTTCTGTATTGGCTATGGGAAATACATTCACTACAATGGCGCAATTGCTAAGTGCAAGCAAAACGAATCCACATATCCAATACTTGATTATGTTGATTCCAAGCTTAGACTTAGTCATAACCTAAGACTATTTTAGTTCATACGGAATATGGCGACTAAACAAAACTTCGTATAATTCATGTAAATTTAATGTAAATAAAAAATCTAACATAAGAGTCCTGCGGGTGCCCTGCCGTGTCTTTAGGAAATATTTTTATTGAGGAATTTATTCAAGTTAAAGAAAAAAAGACACTATCGTGACTTTGGAGTTACGAGGATCCATTTACAAGAAGGGTCTTCAATTTTCATGTGACTTTTAAATGTCTGCATAGTTTTTTGTTCACGAGCATACGCCATTTGCTGTACTTCTTCCCAGCTAAGATTCTTTTTTCGAGTTGCGTAATCTTCATAAGTTGTACGAGCTGACTTCAAATGATCTTCATAAAACGCATAACAAGTCATGCCGTTTTGGGCGACATTTTTAATAGCTTCCAAAGTAAAAAATTCTGTACTTTCATCAGCATCCAAAATGAGCTTCATTGTCACCGAGGGCGAATTCGACATTGTTTCGATTCCATTATTTTGAATCTCATTATGTGCAAAATTATTTGAAATTAAAAAAGCAGAAGATGCAATAAAAATTAAAGAAGAAAAACTGTAATTCATCTCCTTATTATCGCAGCTCAAAGGCTAAATGTCGAAGTTACTTTTAGTCAGGTTACTTTTTTAAAAATGACAGCAATCTTTTGCTCAGTCTGTTAAGTATTTTTAAAACATTAGTATTTCTTTAACTGTTTTCTAAGGGCGAATTAATAGTGTTTTAGCGTATTATTAACCATTAAAAGTCTACAATAATTCAGCAACTCCATTATAATTTAGAGATGAAGAATTCTTGTAGTGGCGTTAGAAAAAATTCAAAACTTCACGGATTCACAATGGTTGAAGTGATTATGGCGGTAGGGGTACTCACGGTCCTCATTATCGGTGTCACTCAACTTCTCACAAGTGTAACGAAGAGTCAGAAGAGCGTTCAAAACAACGTCGATTTTGATGTGATTAAAAATAGTCTCAGCCAAATACTTAAATCTAGAGCCTGCGACAATTCCTTTAGAGACGCTGCTGGCAACAAATTAAATTTTTCACATACAGGATCACTGAGTCCCGGCGATTCAGTCCTATCTACTCCTGTAAATATTATTAAGGTTATGCAAGGCAATCGCGAGGTGATTGATATGAGCAAGCCTCTACTTGCAGGGGGACTTGAACTCACAAAACTTCAGCTCAGTGATGGTG
>JAGNHS010000011.1 GCA_018001635.1 Pseudomonadota bacterium
TTTTTAATCTCAATGCTCTTTATGGGGTGATTGCCTTATAGGGATTTTAAGTGAGCTAAATATTCTTTACTGTTAGATAGTTGCGGATGTTGATACGAAACTATCTACTTTTAGTGCTTATATTTTCTCAGAATAGCTTTGCAACTTGGCCCTGCGGTTTATGGCTTACAAAAAATAAGGATAATTTTAGTCAACAAAAAATGCTACGCCCAAAGCTTCAAGTGGCAAATTATGTAGAGAGTCAGGGTCTAAGAACACCTAAGCGATTTTCTAATTTAGATGAAGCTCTCAATTCAGGAATTCCTTTTATTGTTAGAAGTGAATCTCCATACGAATACGACGGACCCTCAGGAGTCGCACAAAGTTTTGTTTTTAGCGCAAATGATATTGATTGGGCTCTTAAGTCTTCTGATGGAATATTTTCTAACTCTGCCATGATGACACCGCCGAAAATATTGGCCTTATATTTTAAAGATCAAAATCAGTCTCGTTTTGAGTCAAGTTTGTTGAAGTTTAGTGAAGTCCAGCGTAAAGAATTTGCAAAATTGTCTAAAATTTCGATTAAAAAATTTTTACAATCTTTTACATTCAGTTATTGGGAGTACCTTCCTGGTATTAATATTTCTATTGTTCGAGATAGCTCAATAGAAAATCGCTATCACATATTTAGTTCTAGTTTTAACTACTATAATTATTCGGTTGTAGATTCAGGAATGATATTATTTGAGGGACCGCTTTATGATCAGCTGATTCCTCCTCAACATTTTAATGTCCGCGAAATAGGATCTATTCAAAAATTGATTGAATTTTACGAGGGGGTTAGGAGTTTGCCAGCGTTTAATAAAGATAATGCGGCCATAGTAGAGCTTCAGGCAATTGCACCTGGGGACTTTGTCTTTCTTCAGTACCATAGAACTCGTGATTTAAATGAGGCGAATTTTAAAATAGATGAAAGGTCGTTGATCGCTAAGGGGTATAGTAAAATTCCTTTCATTCGAGGTCATACGGGATCTCATGGAAAACATTTGAATATATATGTATTAGAGGATCCATTTTTTTTGTTTAAAAAACTTGGGACCTATAAATGTTCTTATGAAAAGTCTGTGAATTTTGTATATCGAGAATTAATGTCGAGAAAAATGGATGTATGCTTTATGGATAATGATTTTGAAAGAGCTGCACAAGCTTCACATACTATTTCACATTTAAACCGATCCGAAATATTTAACCCCAATCTTTGTGTCTTTTTACCTTTATGTGAAATCTTAAGCTCTTCAAGAAATCAAAACTTTCTTGGCCAATTTCAAATTTATCGAATGCATTTAATCTCTGATGGTAGAGTGGCTTATTATTTGCTTGAAGACTAATTGCTGCGCTCGGCCGTCGAATTAAGGCGATTTTAGGTTTCATCCCTTAATAGCTTAGCTATCAACCCAGTGGGAGCATTGGGTGGGCGGGAAACTTAAGTTATTACACTGTATTTTTGTTTATTGTATTTTTGTTTATTGTATTTTTGTTGGGAGCTTGGCTTTTTCAGAAAGCCCCTCGTGTCAGCGGGCGCTGACATATAACGATTATCTTAGTTTTAATTATACAGAACTTCCTTTTAGAATTCGTCCTGAATTTAAAAATCGTTTACGTAATTTAATATCAAGTCATATGCGTGAGCTTCTGGGTCACGTGCCAACGACTCAAGAGCGTAGGAAAATATTAAGACAGTGGGATAGAGAAGATAAAAATATTTATTTCTCTTATACTTCGAGAAATTGTCATGAACTTAAAAAAAATGTATTTTTTGATACCACAGAGATGCAGTCAAAGGCACTTGATGAACTCTGTGAGTGGGTTTCGGAATCCCCTAAAAATGCAGTTCGAATTGGACGCTTTTCAACAAAATATCCACATCAATATGTTAATCGTGGTCGCAATTATGTGGCCTTTCCCTATCATTACATTCTTTACGAACAACTTGAAGCTGAAGATGTTTTTCATGAGCTAAGACACGCTAAAGATTATTCTGAAACTTTTGAAGAAAAATGGAAGGCCCTTGAGAAATACACTGGTTTGAGCACTTATTTTTTAGAGAGGCGTGCTGTAAGAGAGCAAAAAATTCGAGCTTTAGAGTTTAAAAGAAAAGACTCTAAACAAGTACAAGGAATCAAGATTGGTGATTATGATTTTGATCATGTCTATATCTATCCATTTGAAGAAGCCCTTATAAATTTACTTGATGAAGGAATAGATTTAGATAAAATTTTAGAAAATTTGGAATTTTATCTTAAAAATTTAGAGGAAACTTTTTCGGAATTGAAATTTAACCTCGATAGCACATTTTTAATGGAAAATAACTTAGATCGTTTCCCAATTTTGAATGAGCCTGAAGGAGAGTTTCTTGTGATTTTGTTCGAGGGACTAAATAAAGTAAAAATCTATAAAAATTATGTTGAAAAATCAAAATCTCGAAAAATCAATTCAAAGCTAAGAAAACATTTTTTGAAGGCTAGTGATTGGAGCATTTTGGCCGAAAATTATGACTTTAAAACAAAAGAAAATGATTTGTTGAAAATTGAAAAAATCGTAGGAGCTATAAAATTAAAGTTTCCTCAATTTCAAAAGTCATTATAAGTTTTTTTGGAGATCTAGAATTTCGTCAACAATTAGAGTTTCTTGCTTTTGATTATTGAATTCATTGATTTGAACTAAACAGGTTGGGCTTGTGACGTTAATTTCGGATATTCGATCTCCAATAAAATCAAATCCTACAAGGTAAACTCCTTGGCTGGCGAGTTTTGGGGCGAGTGAGTTTACAGCTTCGAGTTGTTTTTCGGTTGGAGTGTGGGGTTCCGCCGTGCCTCCTTGCGCTAAATTAGAGAGCCAAGATCCCTCCGCAGCTCTTCTTAATATGGATCCAATAATTTTTGAGTTAATACTAAGAATTCTAACGTCGCCTAATTCTCTAATCCGACTCACAAAAGGTTGTACGATAAGCGGAAAGGCTTCGTTGCTATAAATTTGAGCTAAATGGTCTTCGTTAATTTGAGGGGTGAATTTTTTTATTCCATGTCCTGCGGCCGAGTTGTGTGGTTTTACGACGCTTTCACCGCTATGGGCTTGGAGAGCCGCAAGGAGCTCTCTGAGGTCTTTGCATTTTACAGTAGGGATTGAATATTCAGGATAGTATAGGGGATATTCATGTTCAGGGATGAGTCGTACGCTTCTGGGGTGATTCACCTGAAGGATCGATTGAGGAACTTGTTCAAAGTGTTCAAGCATTTTTAGGTAACGATTATCAACGGGGGGGTCTTTACGATTTAGAATTATAGAGAAGTCAGAGGCTTTGTGAGTCTCGACTGAATCAACTCGAAGGAATGGGCTGCTGTTGGGGGTGCAGCTTAAAATTCTAGAACAATGAAGAGAAGAGAGATATTCGGAGCTGTCTAGTTCAACGTTTTCATTGGCAATATCGCAATAATAAAGCTCAAAATTTCGTTTCAAAAATTCCGCGATGATAGGCAAGGTGGTGTCTGTTTTGGGCTTTAGCGACTCAATGGGATCGGCCAATATTAAGATAGCTTTCATGTTTTATGGATTGATTCTACCTTGGGCATTTTTTCTTGTCCAAAAAGGTTTTATGATTATGTCATGATTAAGTTTTTAATGAGTTTGTTCTTATTGCTTTTAAATTGTCCTCAAATTTTAAGCGCAGAATTAAAAATTAGTGATTTGAGCGGAGAGCATAAAAAAAGCACAGCTGATTTGTTAAAGTTTAAGGATTTAAAAAAAGTGACCCTTAATCCTGATCCTGTGTATTCAAAAACAATGATTTATAAGGCCGTACCTTTGAAGTCATTGCTTAGCCCTTATAAAACCTCTGTGCTTAGTTTTGTTGAGATTAAGGCGTTGGATGGTTTTGCGGCCGTCTTTCCGCTTTCTCGCTTGATCGAAAACAAAAAGGCAGAAGCTTATTTAGCTATCGAAGAAACTCAGAGCCCTTGGCCAAAAATTAAGAGGAAAAAACAAAGCGCAGGACCATTTTATTTGATTTGGGAAAAGGCTTTGGATTCTGATGTTCTTCCTGAAGAGTGGCCCTTTCAAATTGTCTCTATTTCAATTTTTGATGATCTCAAAAGTCATTACCCAAAAATTTATCCTCATAAAGAGTTGGCCCATGATCATAAAGTTAATAGAGGATTCAAAGTTTTTCTGAAAAATTGCTTTGTTTGCCATACTATGAATCAAGATGGGGCTTCTCAAATGGGACCTGATTTAAATCTTCCAATGAACCCTACGGAATATTTAACTGATGAAATCATCGTCAAACTTATTCGAAATTCTCAAGACCTTAGATATTGGCCTAAATCTCAAATGTCGCATTTTCCCCCAGAAGTGTTAAGTGACTCTGAGCTTAAAGATTTACTTGCTTATCTTAAGCATATGGCCGATAAGAAATATCCAATAGAGAAAAAATCAAATTAAATAAGATGGATAAATTTGGATTAAATATTCTTGAGCAGTTTGTTTTAATTGATTCTGGCTCCGAAAATTTTGAAGGCGTTTCAGCTGTTCAGCGTTTGATGATGGGTGAGCTTCAAAAAATTGGAATGAAAGCTCGTTTGCTCCCTAATCCAAAAGATTCAGAACTTTCTGCTGAACTTCTAATAGCTGAAAAGAATGGACTCAAAAAAGATAAATATGTGACTTTAGTTTGTCATGCCGACACGGTTTATGATTCCGATTTTGGTTTTCAAGGTTTAAAAATTGATAGTGAAGGTCGATGGGCCAATGGTCCAGGTGTCATAGATGATAAAGGCGGTATGGTAGTGGCTCTTTGGGGGTTAAAGATGTTTTTTGAAAAAACCCAGGGACAGCATAAATTTTCTTATCGTTTAGTGTCTTCTCCTAATGAAGAAGTCGGGTCTATTGGCTTTCATGATTTGTTTCGTGAGATTGGTCAAAATTCTGAAGTGATCTTAGGGTTTGAACCTGCTTTTGAAGATGGGGCTTTCGTGAACCGTCGACAAGGTAATCGTTGGTATGAAGTTAAAATTCAAGGTCGAGAAGCTCATTCTGGAAGAGACCATGCTTATGGAGTGAATGCAGGGCATGAACTTTCTATAAAATTGGCAGAAATATTAGCTCTTACAAATTATGAAAAAGGCGTTACTCTTAGTGTTGCTGAAATAAAAGCAGGCACCAATAAATATAATATTGTTTGCGGACAGGCTAAGGCTAAAATCGATATGCGCTTTCAAGATCCAAAAATTGGAGATGAAACTCACCAAAAGATTTTAGAAATATTAAATAAGCCTTTTGTGAAGAGTTCCGTTGATGGTTTGACGGCTAGCACTCGCTATCGTTTAGCTGATGATTGCCCTCCCTTTAATCCAATAGAAGATTCGTCCCTCTACGTTGAAGAGCTTCGATCTTTAATTAGAAAACATGAAAAAATTGATACACCTCCACCACGTAGAGGAGCAGCCGCGGATTGTTGTTATATGGCTCGAGAGGGGATTTTGATACTGGATGGCATGGGGCCGCGAGGATCGGGAATGCATCAAAGCTCTGAGCGAATTTTAATTTCAAGTCTGGAAGCTCGTGCCAAGGTCTTGTGTGATTTTCTCGAATTCCTCGAAGCACGTTAATATTTCTCACGATCCAACACTTTCAGTGATCTTTTGCTTTATGTTTGTTATTCTAAATATCGGGGGATTCGGTGTTTTTTAAAAAGATTAAGCAAAAAATATTGCCCTCATTAAGATCCACTCAATCCTATATTTCTCAAGTCGAAAAATTTAGCGCACACAATTATCATCCTTTAGAGGTTGTGATTAGTCAGGGTGAGGGAGTTTGGCTTTGGGATGTGCACGGGAAAAAATACATGGATTGCTTGAGTGCCTATTCGGCTGTGAATCAGGGGCATTGTCATCCAAAGATTTTATCAGCACTAACAGAACAAGCTGAAAGACTGACCTTGAGCTCTCGAGGTTTTCATAATGATCAAATGGGAGCTTTTCTCCAGGAGTTGTGTGAATTTTCAGGCTTTGAACAAGCGCTTCCAATGAATTCAGGTGCTGAGGCCGTTGAGACGGCTCTTAAGATTGCTCGAAAATGGGGATATAAGGTTAAGGGAATTCCAGATTCTAAAGCTGAAATTATTGTTGCTAATAATAATTTTCATGGACGAACAATAAGTATCATAAGTTTTTCGACCGAAGAAAGTTATCGAGATGGATTCGGGCCGTTTACACCTGGTTTTAAAATTCTTCCGTTTGGAGATTTGTCGGCCATTGAAAAATGCATCAATTCAAATACGGTGGCTATCCTCCTTGAGCCTATTCAAGGAGAGGCAGGAATTTTGCTTCCTCCCGAGGGTTACTTGTTGGGAGTGCAAAAACTTTGCAAAAGAAACAGAATTCTACTCGCACTTGACGAAATACAAACTGGATTAGGTAGAACAGGAAAGCGCTTTTGTTTTGATCATGAATTGACTGAAATTCCCGATATTTTAATTCTTGGAAAGGCTCTGAGTGGAGGATTTTACCCAGTATCCGCGGTTTTAAGCACTCGTGAGATTATGAGTGTCATTAAACCTGGAGAGCATGGGAGCACTTTTGGAGGAAATCCATTGGGGGCGGCTGTAAGTCGAGCGGCACTAAAAGTTATTCACGATGAAAAGCTAGCGGAGCGAGCTCAAGAGATGGGACAACATTTGATGTCTCGTTTAAAGAAGATTCAACATCCGAGAATAAAAGAAGTTAGAGGTCGTGGGCTTATGATCGGAGTTGAAATAAATTCTCAGCACGGAGCTGCTAGAGTTTATTGCGAAAAGCTAATGAAGGAAGGTGTTTTAGTAAAAGACACCCATGAGCAAACTCTTCGCATTGCTCCACCATTGGTGATTGAAAAAGATGAAATGGATTGGTTATTGGAGCGGCTTGAAAAAGTTCTGGCTACATAATTATTTTATTGGATTTTACACATATATAACAGCTGAAAATATTTAAGGGGCACTCGGGGTGCCCGAAGTCGAGCCACATGGCGAAGACTTCAGGGCGGGGCCTTGCCGTGACTCTTAAATGTTTTCAGCTGTTATATATGTGGGAGATTGAAGACTATTTGGAAGTGCTGATAAGTTGTGTTGAGCTTTCCAAGCCAAACAATTAAATGATTTTGCAGTTGGGGTTGCAGGGTTCCTTTTCAAGTGAATATTTTTTAAAACTTTGTATCATGGAGTCGGGCATCGAAACGCTTTTCATTTCAGGAATTTTTACGTGAACCAATAATAATTCAGCAGTAAAAATTTCTTTTTCTTTGTGAAAGATTTTTTGAGAAAAGTTTATAATTTTTCGTGAGACCTTAAGGATTTCACTTTTAACTTCGTATTTTTGCTCCATAAAAAGTGGGGCGCGATATTGTAATTTTGTTTCGGCCACGGCAAAGGCAAAACCATCTGAAAAGTGATTGCTAATATTTAATCCGATTTTTTTACAAAAATCATAGCGAGCTCTTTCAAGGAGAATGAGATAATTGGGATGGTATACGACGTTGCCTGCGTCTATGAGGTCAAAGCTAACTTCAAATTCGTAATTCGAGGGATAATTTAGGGTTTTATTTTCGCTCATTTGAATAGGGTCCTGCGCTCGGAATTAGTCGAAAAATCGTTTTCGAGCAATTCTTTTAGTCTGTGAGCGCAGCTATCCAGGTGATTGCTTTTGAGTTTTATAGAATTAAATTCAGATACAGGAAGAATTCCCATAGTCGTGCCAATAATGAAGACCTCAGCAGCGTTTTCAAAGTCTTTGGCGCTTAAGTTGTCGTTTCTAACATTTGTAATTCCTAATTGTTTCTTGTTTTTTTCTGCTAAGTCCATAATTCGAAGTAGGCTTGTGCCTTTAAGCATGTTTTCAAACTTGGGTGCGATGAATTCTCCGTTTTTAGTCAGAAGCGCAATGTTTTCTGTGGGGCCTTCAGCAACATAGTTTTCGCTATCTAAGCAAACTAAGAAGTTTAATTTTCTATCTACAGTTTCTTTAGTCATAAGTACGTTAACAAGATAATTGCAGCTTTTAACTTGGCAATGAGGACGAGCTTTGGCCTTGTGGCTACTGATCCCAACTTTAACTCCATTCTCATATAAAGCTTGAGGATATTTTTTAAAAACTGTGGCTACAATATATAATTGCGGTCCATCACTATCGTAGGGATTGGGGGTAAAACTTCCTGGGCCGCGGGAAACATAGAGGCGGAATGTGATGTCTTCTATTTGGCTGGCGCTTCCTACTTCACAGCAGATATCTTTCAAGGTTTGTCTCGACCATGGGAGAGAGAGTTCAATAGACTTTGCGGAAAACTCTAAGCGGTCGAGATGAGCGTCGATATCGTAAATGGCTTTATTGTGTGAGCAAAAGGCTTCAAAAATTCCATCGCCTCTATGAACAATATGATCATCGATGGGAATAATCATCATACGAGGGTCGGTTACGATTCCGCCAAGAAGGCTCGAGTACATGGCTTTGTAAGGACGCTCTCTGTTTAATTTTTCGAGGTATTTCTTTGAAGCATCTTCGACACTGTAAATTGGGAGCTTAGTCATAGGATGATTATAAAGTCGCTAAGGGGCTTTCGCAATTTCATGGAACTCTTGGTCCGTGAGCGGCGTTATAGAAAGCCGACTACCCTTTTTAAGTAAAAGCATGTTTTTTAATTTAGGATTTTTTCGCATTTCATCTAGAGAGATTTCCCGAGTAAATTTTTTAACATATTTAAATTCAGTGCAATACCAGATAGGTTTTTCGAAACTAGCCTTGGGATCGAAGTAATCACTTTTTTTATCTAAGGCACTGGGGTCGGGAGTGGCGAGGGCGGAGACTTCCATAATGCCTACGGCAGCTGATGGTTTTCCGTTGCTATGATAAACGATGGCTTGATCGCCTAGCTTCATGTCTTGGGTCATGAAATTTCGAGCTTGATAATTACGAACGCCAGTCCAAAGAGTTGTTCTGTTACTTTTTAAATCGTCGATAGAAAACTCTTCAGCTTCTGTTTTGAGTAACCAGTATCTCATAAAGATTATTGAGATCTTTATACCCTTTGGCAATTGTTATTGCCAAAGGGAAAATGCTTTAGTGTCTAATGGGGGCTTGTGGATTCCCTGGCTGAGTTTGGCTTGGTGTTTGAGGATAATAACGAGTTCCGTTATTGTTGGGGTAACTTCCATTAGAATTATTTGGATAAGCGCCGTTTGTGTTTTGTGGATAAGCACCGTTGTTTAAGTTTGGTGTTTGTGAAGAGTTGTTGTTAGGTTGATAGCGGTCGTAGGGTCTCAAATCATTTCTATTTCTACGTCCGCTACTTTGTGGGTTGTTCGGACGATTGTCTTTAGGCTCCTCTCGATTTGGAGTTAACATCCCAGTGTTGGTCGGTGTTTGCCATACGGGACCTCGACCTGTTTGTGGATTGAGGTTCTGCATACGACTCAAATAATCGAGGTAATTATGAATTTCATTGATCCCAATAGATTTGTCACGAGCTTTGAAGGCGACGGCCACTCCAGCAAAAATGGCTGCAGCATCTGAGGTGTCAGGACCCTTTGTTGTACCATCTGAATATCTGAAGGATAAACTTTGGGGCCCTAAATCTAAAACTAAGTCAGGTTTAACGGTTCCGTTGGGTGTGGGTCCAATGGCGGAAAAGGGAGCTTCTTTTAATCCCACTGCAATCACTCTTGGGTTGTCGGCAGGAGGTGTGATCTCAGTGTGGAGTTGGGCGCTCTTCATTTTTAAACTTTCAGGTTTTTGTGAGCGAAGAATGATTCTGAATTGATCGCTTTCTTTGATTTCTGATTTTTTTGATTTATAAATTACACGAATAGCGTATTCACCTTTATCGAGTTGCATTTCTGCAGTTTCAAGAGCGTTACCCGTTACGTCTTGCGAATCATTGGCTGTGCGATGGCGGCCAATTTGTTTTTTTTGACCAAATTTTTGTCGAATCTTTCCGCTTTTTCCTTCTTCGGAATATTCCAATTCCATTTCAACGAATTTTTTTGTTTGATTGTCGCTGGGGTCTTCTACAATTGAGTACAAAATGAAATCCATATCCTTTTTTGTAGCGTAATTGATATCTTCAAAATCATTCCAGCTCATAGTGATCGACACGGTATTGCTGTCGAGTTGGTTGCTGAATCTTAATGTGTTTTCATCATCGGGGAGCGAAACTAAATTCTCATCATCGTTGGCGAGTTTTACGTTGGAGTGATACGTGAGACCACCGTTATTGCCGGCGGAGTTGATCCATAAAATTCCATTTTTGGTAGCTTCTCGAACAACTTGATTAATGAAGCCGTCACCATCGAAGTTAGAGCTCCATTCCCAGTTGATGGAGTGAAGGATGATGTCGACTTTTTCTTGGATACAAGTTTCAACACCACTTTTAAGTTGAGTGAAACCTTCGGCGGGTACGATGAGAATTTGCGGTTGTTTGTCTTCGGGGAGTTGAGTGGCTCCACTAGCTGCTAAAAGCTCTTGGGCCATCCCCAGGCCGTGAAAGTTTCCATTGGTGGTCTCATCTCCAAGAAGCTTAATGTTGCTGCTTAGACGGTCTTTTATGATGTTATAGCCAGCAGTACCCTCGTCGAGTACGCAGATTCGTATATGAGACATATCGTTAACTTCACCCAGCATGGCCACTTGTGAAACTCGAGCCACTTCTTCGGGGTTCTCTAATTGATAGGCAAATAAGTTAAAGGTAACAAAACCAACTAAAAGGATTAATAATGGGAGTAATACACGATTCATAATGCAGTGCATAATAAAATATACGCATAGTGTCAATCCGTGCTGATGAACTCCGTCTTTTAAAAATAAAAAAACCCCACCTTAGCCGAGGCTAAAGCAGGGTTTTTGTTTGCATTAATTAATGCGCTTTTATCAGTAGTAATAATAGTAAGTATTGTAACCGTAATAAACTGGGCGGTACCAAGAAGTGTAGTAGTAGCCATAGCCCCAGTTACCAGAACCCCAACCCCAGCCGTAGTTGTTGTTGTACCAGTAATTATTTCCCCACCAGTTACCCCAGCAAGGTGAATAATGATGGTGGCCCCATCCCCAATACCATGAAGTGATACCAGCTTTTTCGTCAGCTTCTGAATTTACTGAGTTTTTAGCTAATTTAATCTGAGCAACTTCAGACTTGATCGAACCTTTGCTGATTTTTTCTACGTTGTTTTTGAACTCTTCAGATGTCCATTTTTTATTTGCAGCAACCTTTAAAAGAGTCTTGGTGCCATCTTTGTTAACCTTCATAACAAGAGCAAAACCGGGTTTCTTGTTTTGGCTTTTTTCAGCTTCAGGGTTTGAGAAGCCTTTCACGCCAGTGGCTACAAAAATTACAGCCGAAAGTAGGGTTAGTAGTTTCTTCATAAAATTCTCCTTATCTTTAAAGTAGATGAATGCTTAGATGTAGCTTTTGAATAATATAGAAAAATACGTAACGCAAAGCAAAAGCATGGGCTGAGGGCATAGATGTTGGCTCGAATGGAGTCGTGTTTTCTAAGTGTCTAGAATCTTTAAATTTATAAGCGCTAAGTGTTTACCCACTCTTAGAGTCGCACAGTAAAATTTCAACGCGTGCTGCTGGGACTTCTATTGGAATCCAGTTTTGCGCTGAGTGCGTTGGCTAGGTCTGGGTAGCGTGCGAGTTCTTGGTAAAAATCTTCACTTTGGTTTTTACTTTTGAATCTGATTAAGGCGAAAGCTAGTTGATGAAGTATATCGATTTTCATTTTAGGATCTTCAACTTTTAAAATAGATTGAATAGCTTCATCATTTTTAAGTTGGCTAAGGCCAATACTAATGGGAATGAGAACATCTTCTTTATTGTTTGGGTAATTTTTTAATTCAGTATTGAGCCAATTTGAAAGTTGAGAAGGATTTTTTTCAGCCATCCACATAGCAATGCTCCCGAGGGCTTCTCCAAGAGGGTACTTGTTTAATTTAAAGTGACTTTGATAATTTTCTAGAGATTCAAAGGCTGTTAATGGGTCAAAAACTGAAGCTTTTTCCATATATTTTACGAATAAACTTTCTCGTTCATATTCATCATCAAATTTGTAAAGAATATTTAAAATAGGTTGAGGATCAATTTTTTCATGGATCCAAGAAAATATAGATTTTTCAAGAAAGAATCCCTTTTCGTCTAGATTAATATTTTGGTTATTAAGAATGTCTGAAATTAAATTGAGTTTTGTGGGGCCTAAATTAGATAAGTCACTTTTAAATTTTAATAAAGTTTCATTGGGGTTTTCTGAAGATTGAATGTCGTTAAGGATGAAGTCTTGAACCCATTCTTTTTGCTTGTTCGACAATATCTGAGCTTCTGAAATGGCTCTCGCAGGGTGAGCTGAGTAGAGTTTTGAAAATTCTGCTTTAGAAAAATTTTTTACTCTTTTAATAAATTCAGCGTTAAGTGAATAAATATGGGGGCTGCTGTCGAAGGGTTTAAAAATGGCTCCACTATTTATAAATTCCTTTAGAAAGTCGTTGTTGTGTAAAGAGGCAAATTTGTTTTCGCTAGATTCATTTCTTAGATTTGATGAAACGCTTGACTGCGGCATGGGTTCAATGAGCTTCGCGTTGGATTCAAAATTATCGAGTTCTGAAGCAGAACTTGTTATTTTAATCGAGTCTACGCCTCGAGAGTAACCCCATTGGTAGACTCCATAAAGACTTAGGCCTCCAATAAAAAGAAGGAGTGTTATCTTAAGCTTCATTTTTAATTTAAAAAACTCACTTCACTCACTTCGTGTGTGTTGGAAGAGGTGATTTTATTTTGAATTCCGTCCCAGATGTCTGGATATCGGCTTAGTTGCTGAAAGTAATACTCAGATTTTTTGGAGTTTCCAGAGCGACTTAGAGTGTTTCCTAACTCCACAGCAATTTTTATTCTTAATTTAGAGTTTGAAATTTTTGTAATCGATCTAACGCTTTCTTCTATGCTTAAATCTGAAAGCCCAAAACTGATTGAAGCAATAATGTCGTCGTTAAACTTAATACCTTCTTCTTCGAGATTTTTAGTCCAGAGAGCTAATTCTGAGGACTCTTGCTTGGCCACATGTGCTCCAATTGTTCTGATCGAATTGTTAAAGGAATCAGCGTTTATTTTGAATATAGGTGAATATTTCTTGAGAGTTTCAAAAGCCCTTAAAGGTTCAGTGGCGGATAGGTGACCCATATATCCTAGAAAAAAAGCTTCTTTGTCTTTTTCATTTTCGACATTTTCTAAAAGTTGAAGGAGTGTGTAAGTTTCAACTTTTTCTCTTTTAAAATGCATAAAGCTCATCCCAAAGCAATTTTCTCTATGATGGAGTTCTATATTTTGGAGATTTATAAATTGTGACAAATTCTCCAGATTTGTTGAGAGGAAGGGAAACTCAGTTATCAAGGCGATATGGCTGTCGTCGAGAGATTTTGTTTTTTTAAGAGACGAAATAATAAATTCTTGAACCCATTCTTTTTGTTGGGAGTTCATCGAAGCTGTGTTTTGCAAAACTAAGGATTCACTTGATTGAAAAAGATGGATCAATTCTGTTTTAGAAAAATTCTTTATTCTCTTTTGAAATTCTTGAAGAATGGCAATGCCTCTGTCACCATGAAGAGTGGGGTCAGAAATGATTCCACTACTAATATAGTCCTTGATTAAACTTTCATTACTAAGTTGGGCCACTTCATTGTCTATCGACGACGGAGTTCTTGGCTTTTTAGACTCGCCTCTAAAAGAGAACTCTTTACTTATTGTTTCAGGATTAAGAGTCGTTGAGGAATTTCTAAAAACACTCACTTTGTAATAAGCCATTGTGGCCAATCCAAGCGCTAGGATGATCCCTGAAAATGCCCATCTCATATTAAAATTCTATCAATCTTAACGCTGATCTTGGATTAAATTATTATTAAAACTTGGTTAAGAGTCCCTATAAAATCAATGCTTTACGAAAATCTCGTATCGAGTGCTACTACCCCTAAAAACATGAGTCGGACTTATATTTTCTAAAAGGCTGGGGCTCAGCTTGGGGCCTTTAATAACCAAGCGTTTAGCGGTTTTTTCAAAAGCCCATTGAGCTAATTCTGATTTATCGGGATCATCTCCCACAAGCTCTTTTAGTAATCGCATTTCCCCTTTGCCAAGGGCCGACTTTTTTCGATCGGGATACATGGGGTCAAGATAGATAAGGGGCCAATTTTCATTAGAGTTTTTAAGGAATTCTTTGGCATCAGTATTGATATAGGTGATGTTATTAAGAATATTTTCAAAAAAGGTATTTTGAGTTTTTAAATTTTGAAAGGCATTAGACACGATTTCGAAAACTTCAGAATGTCTTTCAAGACAGCTGACTTTAAAACCCCAGCTTGCAAAGCAAAGAGAGTCTCGTCCCCATCCACCGCATAAATCGAGTAGTGGAGTCGTTTTAGGCCAACTCCCGATGGCTTTTTTAAAAAGATCTCCCTTGGGGGGCGGGCTTTTCAGCCTTTTAATAAAGCTAGGGCTTAAATAAATAGAAGTTAAATCTTTCATTCTTATGCTTGCTACTTGCTCACAATCTTTTTATCTTGGTTTTTGATATGAAACAAAAATCTCTTGGAAAAAGTGTTGAAGGACGTTCCATTGAAGTTCTGAGCTTTTTTGATGAACCTCTTTGTGAAAAAAAACTTTTGCTCATTGGGGGCGTTCATGGAGATGAACCTGAAGGTACTTTTCTTGTTTCCGAATTTGTAAAAAGCGGACTGTGGAAAAAACTTGAAGGACAAGCAACTCTTTATGTCATTCCAGAACTCAATCCTGATGGTTGTTTAAAGCAGCAGAGAATGAATGCAAACAAAGTCGATCTTAATAGGAATATGCCCACGAAAGATTGGGACCCAGTCGCTCATAAAGAACGATATAACCCTGGTCCCAAGGCAGGCTCGGAGCCAGAAACTCAAATTATTGCAAAGTTTATTGAAGAGATTAAACCGCATTTAATTATTACATGTCATTCCTACGATCCTATGATCAACATTAATGGGCCTTGTCGCAAGGTTGCCGAGCATATGCAAAAATTTAATAATTATGAAATCACTCCGTATATTGGCTATCCCACTCCTGGTTCGATGGGGACTTGGGCCGGACAAGAACGAAATATTCCAACGATCACTCTTGAGATCGCTCGAGATTCTCAACCTAAAGAGATTTGGGAAACCCATTCAGTGGCGCTCATCGAAAGTTTAATATATGCAGCCATTCATAGTAATTTAGATGAGTAATTCAATGACAATTGAAAATCAAATTAAAGAAATTTATGAAAACCCTTCTTTGCTCAATGAATCTGCTAATAAGAAAATCATTGTTGATATTATCGAAAAGCTAGATTGCGGAGAATTAAGAATTGTTGAAAAAATATCTTCTCAATGGATTGTTCATGCTTATTTAAAACAGGCCATACTTCTTTATTTTCGATTGCAAGCAAATGAGAGCTCTAGTGCTGGTCCAATGGAGTATTGCGATAAAATTCCTTTGAAAAACCGAGACGCTTTGAAGGGGGTTCGAGTGGTCCCCGGAACCGTAGTTCGTAAAGCGTCTTTCGTCGAGGCTGGGGCTATTCTTATGCCAAGCTTTATTAATATTGGGGCGTATGTAAGTTCTGGAACGATGGTGGATACTTGGGCTACAGTCGGCTCATGCGCGCATGTCGGAAAAAATGTGCATTTAAGTGGCGGTGTTGGAATCGGTGGTGTTTTAGAACCACCTCAAGCCAGTCCTGTTATTATTGAAGACAATGTGTTTGTGGGTTCACGTTGTATAGTTGTTGAAGGCGTTCGAGTCGAAGAAGGTGCGGTCTTAGGTGCCAATGTGGTGCTGACAAAATCCACTAGAATCATTGATGTGACGTCTAAAGATGTGCGTGAGTTTAAGGGGGTTGTTCCAGAGCGCAGCGTCGTTATTCCTGGAACTCGAATTAAAGAGTTCCCTGCGGGTTCTTATGGGGTGCCTGTAGCGCTTATTATTGGCAAAAGATCATCGGCTACCGATGAGAAAACATCATTGAATGAAGTTCTTAGAATGCACGATATAGCGGTTTAAGAATGTGGGCCTTCTATGAGTTTTAGCCAAAGACCATAGCTAAGTTTTATGATAGTTATTGGCCCATGGCTCAAATCATCTATACTTTAAAGGGTCTCTCAAAAACCTATCCGCCTAACAAAACTACTTTAGATAATATTTATCTTTCTTTTTTTGAAGGCGCTAAAATCGGGATCATTGGTCCTAACGGTGCTGGTAAATCAACACTTCTAAAAATCATGGCTGGTATTGATAAGGAGTTTCAAGGAGAAGCTTTTCTTGGTGAAGGAAAAACTGTTGGTTATTTGCCTCAAGAGCCTCATCTTGATCCTACTAAAACTGTAAAAGAAAACGTCATGGAAGGTGTGGCTGAAACTGCCAATCTTCTAAAAGAGTTTGAAGCGATCAGTGCTAAATTTGCGGAAGAGATGAGTCCTGAGGATATGGAAAAACTCCTGACTCGCCAAGCAGAGCTTCAGGATAAAATTGAAGCTGCAGGTGCTTGGGAACTTGATCACACTCTTGAGATAGCGATGGACGCTTTGCGATGTCCTCCTGGCGATAGTTCGGTTGAGCATCTTTCAGGTGGTGAAAAGCGACGTATCGCTCTTTGTAGACTTCTACTTTCAAAACCTGATTTGCTATTGCTCGATGAACCTACAAACCATTTAGATGCTGAATCTGTGGCGTGGTTAGAAAAGCATTTACGAGAATATTCCAAATCAATTGTTCTTATTACTCACGATCGTTATTTTTTGGATAACGTCGTAGGTTGGATTTTGGAATTAGATCGCACAAAAGGCTTTCCTTTTGAAGGAAATTACTCTTCTTGGTTGGAGCAAAAACAAAAACGACTTGAGCATGAAGAAAAACAAGAAAGTAAACGACAACGTACGTTAAGGCGAGAGCTTGAGTGGGTCCGTCAGAGTCCTCGGGCACGTCAGGCCAAATCCAAAGCTCGTATCACGGCCTATGATGATTTGTTGAATCAAGAGGGTCCAGATCGTTTAGATGATTTGGAGCTTTTTATTCCTGCAGGACCAAGGCTGGGTGAATTGGTTATTGAAGCCAAGGGGCTGACTAAGTCTTATGGCGATAAATTGCTCTATGAAAATTTGAATTTTAATCTCCCTCGCGGTGGTATTGTCGGAATTATCGGGCCTAACGGAGCTGGTAAAACGACATTGTTTAAAATTATTACTGGAAAAGATAAGCCTGATTCCGGTGAGCTTCGAATTGGGGACACCGTTAAGTTGGGTTATGTCGACCAGTCTCGCGACAGCCTCGATGATTCAAAAACACTTTTTGAAGAAATTACAGGCGGAAATGAAACGATCACTTTAGGAAATAAAGAGATCAATTCACGAAATTATGTAGCTCGATTTAATTTTTCTGGAAACGATCAACAGAAAAAAGTTGGTACATTGTCGGGTGGTGAGCGAAATCGTGTTCACTTGGCTAAAATGTTAAAGTCTCAGTCTAACGTTTTACTTCTGGATGAACCTTCAAACGATTTAGACGTAGCCACACTTCGTGCGCTTGAAGAAGCTTTACTCAATTTTGCTGGTTGTGCCGTTGTGATAAGTCACGATCGTTGGTTCTTGGATCGCGTTGCAACGCATATTTTAGCTTTTGAAGGCGATAGCCAAGTCAATTGGTTTGAAGGAAACTATCAAGCGTATGAAGAAGATCGAAGACGACGTTTGGGTCCGCAAGCCGACGAAGTCCATCGCATCAAGTATCGCAAACTAAGCCGCTAAATAGTTTGCCCCACAGCTTTTTGGGAATTTCATATTCTTTTCCTGAGGAGTTCCACCGCGCCATTGTCACGCGTTATTCAATTCAATAAATAATTCTTAAGGACACTCGGGGTTCCCGAAGGTCGAGCCACTTGGCGAAGACCTGAGGAAGGGGGTGCCCTGCCGTGTCTTTAAGAATTATTTATTGAATTGAATAACGCATGCCTACGGCCGCACCCCCAACAACTCCTCAGGAAAAGAATATGAAATTCCCAAAAAGCTGTGGAGTGAACTGCGTAGTGTTATAGAGCGATACTGGATTCGATGGGCGTCTTGCTATTGCTCGGGCTTAGTCTGATAATGGATTCTGTTTCGAAATTCAAAATAGGAGATTTCTATGAAAAAAATTATTTCACTTAGCAGTTTATTTTTAAGTTCAGCACTTTTTGCGACCACTGTTCCGCCGCGCGTGATTGAGCTTCACACAGAAAAAGTTAAAGATGTGATGCATTGGATTCCTGAGTCTGTGACTGTTAAGCCAGGCGAAAAAGTGAAATTTGTTTTAAAACATGATCTCGAAGGCGGTTTTGAATTTCATGGTTTTAAAGTGGAAGCTTTAAAATTAGAGAAACAAGTCAATCGCCATAAAACACTAGAAGTAGAAACTATGATTCCAAAAGATCTTAAAAAGGGTGAATATCCAATCGGCTGTCAGTTTCACCCTGCTCACGCAGCCGCTAAGCTGATTGTAGAATAATCAAATATTTTCGCAGTGATCGAGGGAGAGTTTCGCTTGCTCTCCTTCGTTTTTAAAAAACGATTCCATATAAGTTTCTTTTGATTTTGTATCAAAACGTGCGCTACCAGTTCGAATAAATAAAAATAGTTTTTGTTTAGAAGTTTTATCTTCACTTAAAAAAATAGGAAAGCTTGCAGCCATAGTGTTGTAATTAAGTTCTGATACACCTAAAGGTGATCGGCCAATAGCTTTTGCTGGTGAGCGAGTTCTATCGATAATTTCAACGAAAGCGCCTCCATCAGCATAGAGTGTGTCGCCAGTGCTATTGATGTTTGGTTCTTCTGACTTGATCACAACATCAGCTCCAAGAACGGCCACGTACTTTCGAACGTCTTGAATTCTCCAATCAATGACACCTAATTCTACTTCTTTGGCAACGAGGGATTTTTTAGTGCAAATAGTTTTTGTATAAAGAACTTTTCTTTCGAAATTAATTTGATCAACGCTCGCCACTTGAAATTGAATTGCAAAATAAGCAGACATTTGTGAACTGTTAATTTCAGAAAAAACTGAAAGCGATAATAGGCTAATAACTAAAAGAAAAAATCTCATCATGGCGCGAAGAATCTGATTAAATTGTATTTATGTCAAGTGTAGTTATTGTGATAGACCGTGATAAGCAATTTAGAAATCCCTTTAGAATTAGCTCCTTAAGCTACTTTGTTGAATGCTTACAAGATGAATCTTGAGGCGGATGAGAGATTTGCTTAAAAGTCGATGGATGAATCTTTTCAAAAATCAATTAAAATTCATGCTCTTATTTTTATTTATTTCAAACGTGTTTTCGGATCAGAAATTAAGTGATGAACTCATTAGAAAAGAATCTCAAATTTTAAAAGATCTTGAAAAACTAAACCGTTCCTCAATCGAAAAGGGATGGCCAAAGGGGAAATATAAAACATTGGAATCAAGTCGACAGTGGCTAAAGTCCTCTCAGGAAACTGTAGACGAACTATTTTTTCCCAAGGAAGCTCTGAATATATTTAAAAAAATTGTTACTAAAGCACTTGAGGTTCAATATGCATTTCATGACAAAGAGGGAGTAGATCATTTTTTACGAGGCTTTATGGCTCAAGGTGAAGTCCCATTATATGCCATTAATAGTGCCGCTAAGCATCTTATCGGACCCAAGGAGCTTAGGTACTCTTATCATCGATTCACTTCATTGAATTATAGTAGAGGTCCTTATTTAAAGGTTGAGTGGATTAGAGGTGGTCGTGTGATTCGAGATTTTAGTATCGCCTTTCCTGACTATGGGGTTGAGAGTGGAGGCGATATGAATATGGGGTCGCATTGGAGAGAAGATTTTCAAAGTTATATTTTTGATCAAATTAAATTGTCTAAAGATGTTATTTTTCATGGCACAAAATCTGAAAGAAATAGAGCTTGGAAGAATTTACAAAATTCCACTTATGCTGTTCAGCTTCATAGAGAACTAGGAGAAACTAGAAAGCAAAAAGTTTTAGCTTTAAGAGAGGATTATCGAAAGGCAGAGTTTGAGTTGGCCTTAGCTAAAAGAAGGCTCAAGGAGTGCCAGAGCGCACTTCACAAGCAGTCCAATTAAATTAAGAATCTGCGCTTATGTAAAAATTAAACGTATTCTTTGCGCTTAATTTTATCGACAATAATCTTTTCGGGCATCAATGGATCGCGGGGATCGACCATGAAATAAGCTTGTTGCTCGCAACGTCGCTTGTTTGAAACTAGCCACTTTAAGATGTCTGTGACACCCTTGTTCTTTTTATCTTGAAAGAAGGGGTCGTTTTTCATGGCGTCTTGTGCTTTTTTAAGAGCGCGGCCTTCTTGTGGGTCCGAGGCATTCACGCCGTAATCGGCCAAATCATATTTTTTAATATCGCTTGGAAGAACGCCTAAAAATCTTACCTCAGGGGCACTGAAGTCGGCATTACGAATTAAGCTTGCGGCCGAGCCGGCTTTTAGAGTTCGGTAAATGTTTTGAATGGTATAGGCGTCCAGATCTCCGAAGAAATAGATAGGCACTTCAAGTTGATCTTGAATAGCCTTACTCCAAGAGCGAACAGCGTTAGAAGGTACGCCTTGGGCGCCTAGTAAAATACAATTGTGTCTTTTGGTGAAACCGTTGGTGACCAATGTGTTGGCGGTACCTTCGGACTCAACCACTAAGCAAAAATCAATTTTGCCTTTTTTAGGCTTAAGTCTAAAGCTTTGCGGTTTATTTTTAGGTTGAAAGGGAGATGTTCCAAGGCTGCTTAAATCGACAATGGCTTTTTCATTGTTCGGTAAAGACTCTGTGACAATCAAGTTTTGGCTATAAGTTTGTCCGCCGCGATCGTTGGCATAGCAGTTGAGTTCTTCGCGATAGACTTCGAGCATTTCAGTGATGAAATCCACAACAGCATCACTCTCTGATTGATCTTGGAAGTCGAGTGGCTTTAATTTTGGATTGTGTTTACATTCACCTTTCGCGATATAGTAAAGTTCGCGCTTGGTGTTGACTGCGCCAGTTTCTAAATTGCGCAAAAGAATTTCTAGAAAAAAGACGGCGCGTGACATTTTTTGAACTGAAGATACGTTGAGTTCAGTTCTAACTTTTTTATCTCCAGGAGTGAGATATCCCACTCTGGGGTTGTAAAAAGCATTATCAAGCGAACACTTTGTCGCTTCGAGAACAGGTCTTTTGGCTTTTTCCAAATCGGCGATCATTTCTAAACAGAGATCTTTAGATAAAACGGGAATATCTTTATTGGTACCAACGCCTTTAGTTGTCATTTTTATGCATTCGCCTCTTCGTTTGAGTCATCATTATTTTTGTCGTTGTTTTCATCGTCTGCTTCGCTAGATTTTTTCATTCGCTCATCGAGTTTGGATTGTTTTTGTACGGCAGTTTCGAGATCGCCTTCGGCTTTGTCGGCATCTCGGCCAAGAATTTTCAACATTCCAAGCTTAGCTTTTTCTAATCTTGATTGAGGAGCTTTTGTGATTCTTCCCAAACACTCAATGAGGATGGGGCCGAATTGTTCGATGTGCTGTTTTTTCTTTTCTAAATCAAATTCTTTTTGTTCTCGTTTTATGTAACGAGACAATCTTTGGCCTGCTTGGATAAGCGCCAATCGTAATTCTTCAACGAGCTCGTCGCTTCCATCGATGGTTTCTTTGGAGGCGTTTTTGAATTTGATAAAAGGAGAAACCACGCTCACAGCCACTACATAAGGGCCAATAGGTAGTGAATTTTTAGGTTGAGCTAATCCGTAAGCTCTCCAGTTCACACTCTCTAAGGCCTTTACAATGGCGCAGCTTGATTTATCGAATTGAAGTGGGACGCGGTTGGCAAAACGTAAAACAGTAACTGGGTCGTCGGCTTCGCCAGCGTTCTTAAGAAAGCGTGCAATGGCCACTTCCACAACGACAGGTTTAAAATCGCAAATTCTTGGTTTTCTCGAAACTACACTAAAGAAATCGATTTCGCCTAAGCGTTTAATGCTGTCGGCAAGACCTTCTTCTCCAATAGACAAGACTGAGCGTGTGTTTGGAGGCATGAGTTCTGTTTTTTGAATCACTTCGTAAACAGATTTGAGGTCTTTGTCGGAAATAGAGCTTATGGATTTATCTAATAATCCTTTTCCTAATCCATTTTTCTTAAGTTGATCGATAACGGGATCGTTGATTCGAGAAAAACCTTTCTTAAGAAAAGTTTCTAAAGAGCTTTTACCAAATAAAGTTCCATGCGAAAGAAACTCACCTAATTTTAAAGTGTGGGGATGAGGAGCTACGGCCTCAGGAATATCGACTGGAATTTTTGTAACTCTATCGAGTTTTACGAGGGCTTCATCGTTGATTTTATAATTTAAAGTTAGATGGGGGTTTACTAGACTGGTGGCTGTTAAATACGTGAGCACTCCACCTTCACCTTGCATTTGTAGGCGTCCATCTAAAATAAATTCTACACTGGTGCCGTGAGGCCTATCCCAATCAATGCTTTTTTTGTCTTTAAGCACACCTTGGTTTTTTTTGATGTCGACTTCTACGATTCCTTGAATCGCTTGTCTCATGGCCTTGGTTTTAGTGATAACTTTAACCCCTTGAGCTGAAGTGAGCTGTGCCCAAGTTGTAGCAGCCGAAATACCGATACCTTGCTGACCGCGAGAGCAGCGTCCACGTCCAAATTTAGAAGAGGCTAAGTATTCTCCATAAACACGGCTGAGATCTTCGGTGGGGATACCGGGGCCGTTATCTCTTACAAGAATACGAATTTGATCCATATTCTTCTGCGATCCGACTCCAAGCTTTTCTATTTCAATGGTGACCTCAGGAAGTATTTGAGCGTCTTCACAAGCGTCTAAAGAGTTATCTACAGACTCTTTTAGGGTGGTGAGAACGGCCTTGGTTCCTGAAGAAAAGCCCACTTGTTGGAGATTTTTCGAGAAATATTCAGCAGTTGAGCTTGATGTTATCTTTGATGCCACGGCCATAAAGTTAAGGTTAGAATTGCGGCTTTGACAAGGTTTTTAAAAGCCTATAGCTCAATGAGTCAGAGATATGGAGTCCCAAAACTTACTCATTAATGAGATTTTTTATAGCATTCAGGGGGAATCCTCTCAGGCTGGCAGACCTTCAGTCTTTGTTCGTTTAAGTGGCTGTCCATTACGTTGCACTTGGTGCGATACGGCCTACGCTTTTAATGAAGGACAGAAAAAATCTTTTTCAGAAATTTTAAATGAAATTAAAAAATATCCAACTCGGCTTGTCGAAGTTACAGGTGGGGAGCCCTTAGCTCAAAAAAATTCTATAGAGTTTCTTCGTTTCTTGGAAGATGAAGCTTTTGAAATAATGCTTGAAACCAGTGGTGCTTATTCCATTCAAAATGTTCCTAAAAGCGTAAAAATTATTATGGATCTCAAAGCGCCAGCCTCTGGCGAATCACATAGAAATCTTTGGGATAATATGGCTTGGCTTAAGGCTGGAATTGATGAAATTAAATTTGTTGTTCAAAATAAAGAAGATTTTGATTTTGCGTTGAATATTGAAAAAGAACGAAATCTTACGGCGTCCTTTGTCACTTTAATTTCTCCCGTATTCGGAAAAATTGATTATAAAGAATTAGCTCAATGGATATTAGAAAGTGGGCGCCCCTTTAGAATGCAAATACAAATGCATAAGTTTATATGGAGTCCGGAGGCTCGCGGCGTATGAGTGCAATTCTTGATTTAACTTGTGAGTTTTTTTTAGAAGTAGCGCACCACATGCCTCATTTTCCAGAGGGTCATCCTAACACTCGCTTGCATGGTCACTCTTATCAGGGCTTAGTCACACTTAGAGGCCCTCTAGATCCTGTTTCTGGAACAGTGATGGACATTGAAAGGGTTAGAGAAAAAATAAAGGGAATGGTCGATGACTTAGATCATCGCTATTTGAATGAAATTCCTGGATTAGAAAGTCCTTCATCTGAACGATTGGCCGTGTGGATTTGGAATCGTTTAAAGCCCAGCATTCCTCAATTAATTAAAGTTGAACTTAAAAGACCTAGTATTGGAATGAGTGTGTCTTATGGTGGGCCTCTATGAATCAAGCTCGAGTCATTAAACGAGCCTTGGTTTTGTTTTCGGGCGGACAGGATTCAGTCACTTGTTTGTACTGGGCTTTGGCTCGTTTCGAACAGGTTTATGCAATTAGTTTCGATTATGGTCAAAGACATTGCATCGAATTGAAATGCGCACAAGAGCTCTGTGCTGAAGAATCTATTCCATGGACCTTGGTTGAATTAAGTTTTTTAAATAATTTAAACGCTAATGCGTTAACTCAAGAGTCAGAAGCCATAGTTAAAGAAGGAACTTATAAAAATTTGCCATCTACGTTTGTTCCAGGAAGAAACATTCTATTTCTTTCGGTGGCCGCGAGTTGGGCGCTTCCTCGTGGAATCTCAGATATTGTTATTGGTGCCTGTGAAACCGATTATTCCGGATATCCTGATTGTCGTGATGCTTTTATGCGAAAAATGGAAGCGTCGTTGGGGGCTGGGCTTGATGCGGAGTTAAAAATACACACTCCATTAATGTTTTTAACTAAGGGTCAAACTTTTCAATTAGCGCAAAAGCTTGGACAACTGAAAAATGTTATTGAAAAGTCTCACACTTGTTATCGCGGGGACCGCGAGAATTTTAATGAATGGGGATATGGCTGTGGAGAATGTCCTGCCTGTGAACTTCGTAAAAAAGGTTTTGAAGATTTTAAAAATCTGGAAAGATTGAGTGTTTATGGCTGAGGCTGAAGGTAAAAAAATTCCATTTGTAGGTGAAGAGCATATTGATGCTAAAGTTCTAGAAAGCTTTCCTTATGTAGGCCCCAAGCAAAGAATTGTTTATACAACTCATGAATTTTCGGCTGTTTGTCCTTATTCAGGCTTACCCGATATAGCCACCGTTATAATTGAATATGTCCCCAATGAATTAATTGTAGAATTAAAATCCCTAAAATATTATTTTTTGAGTTATCGCAGTGTTGGTATTTATCAAGAACCTGCTACAGCAAGAATTTATAAAGACCTTTTTGCTCTTTTGAAACCTTTAGAGCTTAAAGTGTCTATGACCTATAACACTCGTGGCGGAATTGATGCCACAACAAGTGTGAATAGTTTAGAACAATAAATAGTCGCCTGTGAAAAGCGGCTCAATTAAGCCGCTTTACTATCTGTGGGGGCTCCACCTAAAAGTTCAATGATTTTCTGAGAAATTTTTCTATTATGTCGGCGTAAATGGGCCTCAACTTTTTCGTCGTGAATTTCTTTAACAGCACTGAGAATATCTAAGGGTTGCTTGAGTATTTCAGCTTTTCTTAATCTTTCATAAACATCGACTGAGAAAGATAAAATTTTAACTAGCGGAAATAGTGATTCACTTCTGATTCCCCGAGGATAACCTTTTCCATTAAAAAGCTCATGATGATTTAAAATGAGTTGCATCGTCGTGTCTGAGAGGTTTGGAATTCTTTCCGACACTAATTGATGAGATTTAATGGGATGATTTTGTATTGTTTTCTGAACTTCTTTTGGAAGTGTTGAAAAAAATGTTAAAGACAATTCTCTTTCCTTTGGGCTGAGAGCATCAAGTGAGACATCCATAACAAGGGCGGCACAAGTCAATTCAAAATAGGACTTTCTTGAGTCAAAGCCATTGGCAAAGGCAAAGAGCACAGAAAGCGTTGTTATGGCGCTAGAGTCATTCATGAGGTGTACGTACTTAGAGCTTTTTACGACGGTGTCTCTAAGTTCTTTTGATTCGGGAGCTACAATGCTTAGGATTTTGTCTGCTGATTCTTGTAGAATTTGAGAGTGAAGCTTTTGGTCAACAGTGCTGTTGCCCATTAAAATATTGTATATTTTCTTTAAATCAGCCTTGGCTTCTTTTCCTAGAACTTCACTGTGAAAACCGTCTGGGTGATCGGCGTAAACTTTTTTAGTATTTTTTTCTTCGAGTGCTGCTTTAAGTTCAGAAGGCAATACAAAGATATTGGGTAGGGCGTGGTTTTTTAATCGTTCTTGCTTTTCGGGATTTAAGGAATCACCTTTTGAAACAAAAACTACATATCTACGTGAAGAAGGAAGCAAAACATATAGATTTAAAAGAGTATTGCCATCGGAGTCAGTAGGAACTTCTTTAAGTTCTATACGCTCGTGAATTTCGCTCATGATAGCAGACGCACCCTTTCAATATTATTTGTCGGTATACAATGGAGTAATCTGAACACAAAAATGATTAAGTTTTAGTAAATTAACACCTTAAAAGCCGAAACTTTTGAGTCATGTAGAATATAGAAGCTCTTAAATTCCAATCCTTTGTTAATTTTCTGTTAATTGTTATACGCCGCTTCGGAAATGCTTTTTAGATAGGGGATAACAACTACCTTATATTCAGGAAAATATTTTTGAGCTAGGGGCTTTAATTCAGCAGAATCTCCAACCGCACCAAAAAGTATGGTGCTGTTTTTCCATAAGTTGTTTTCTAAACTGGCAATTTTCTTTCTATCGACTTTCCAATTGTTTCCTCTAGAAAGGGCATATTCAAAAGATTCCGATCCAACAACTACAGCTTGTCTTCGCGAGAGACGTGCGCTTGGAGTGCTGAAGTCGAGACTTCGAGAATTTTTAAAACTGACAAAGCTACGATCAAAATGATTATCGTTGATTATTGAAATGTTTTGATTTTTTTCAAAAAGGCCATCAATAAGTTCATTAAAAGTTTTAAAGGCTTCTTCTTGTTTGTTGCGTTGAGGATTGCTGATTAAACTCATTAAAGGGTTGCCGCGGTACCTTGATCCAGCACTATTGGCATAATAGGCGAGCCCCTTTTCTGTTCGAATTACAGAGGCAAAATAGGCATCCAGACCATTAGACACTAATAAATAATCACCAAATTGAAAGGGGAGTTCTAAATCTTTATCAATATTCATTTTGGGGAGAGCAAAAAAGCCCATAATTGTTTGAGCGCGTTCTTTGCGGTCTAATATAATGAAGGTCTTTGTTTTAGATCCCTGGGGTGTAGGAACGGTGCTGGAAGTGAGCGAAGTTTTCAACACTTTATCTTCAATTTTTCCTTGTTTGCTAAAAACATTTTGTAAAATATCGTTGATGAGTGGTCTTGTTTCTTCCGGCGCCACAACTCCCACCCAAATTTTTGGAGTGTTTTGAATATTGTTAATAAAATACTTCTCAACTTTATCAAGACTTATTGAAGCGATGTCTTCTACGAAAAGAGGCAATCCATTGAGTTCATTTTTGTTGAGCCATCTGAGTAAGGTCGATCTGAGCATAGTGGAATCATTGTCGAGTGAGCCCTGATAAGCCGCTTTTAATTTTGTTATAGCTACAGAAAAGCTTTTTGAATCAAATCTAGGTTGATTCCAATTGTCTTTTAAGGTTTCAATTAATTTTTGATAATTAATTTCTTTTAAATAAGGAAAGCTTAATTCCCAACTACTAAAATCATTGGAGACATCAAATGAGTTTTCAGCTCCAAAACTAGTGAGCAAATCATTGTAAGCTTGCCGGTCCAGCTTTTTTGTGCCGGAACTAAGAATCTCAGAAAGTATCTGACCAGATCCTTTGTCTTCTTTGTTTTGAACTTCAAAACCTCGTGGGATAAAAACAGTCATATTCACGACGGGAACTGGATCTTTTTCAAAATCGACAATAATTTCAGCTTTAGCAATCAACGAAAAAAAAGCAGTTATAAAAACTATATATTGTTTCATGTCTTAACTCCTAGTGTTGCTTGGGCTGGATAAAAACGCGTGTTTTTCCGCGCTTTTTCCATGATTCGAATTGATCGATGATGTCTTGTTTTTGAAGTTTTCTTAAATTTTGGATGATGTCAAAACCGTAAAGTGGAGACCCTGCTAAAGTGGTCGATGTTCCAACTTTTTTTGCAAGCGACATGGGGCTGCGCAAACCTTCCCACTCTCCAGCTAAAAACGAAAGTTTTGCCGATTCAATTCTTTCTGGACTTAACCACGCGGTGAACTTTTTGAGAGCAGCATTATACGCGTTTTCAAGTTTTGCTATAGAGACACCAGGGTTGGCTTCAATGAATATTGTTGCAAGAGCGGGATCGTGATCGGGAAAACAATCAGAAGAAATGGAATGTGCTATTCCTTTCTCAACTAATTCATAGTTTAAAAAACCAGTTTCTTCGGTAGCCAACATCACGCATACAAAGAGATCGTTGGCGGCTTTGGGGTCACTAGCGGATAATCCAAATACTGCATCTGCCATAAGAACTTGTTGGGAAGTTAAGTTAATAACTTTTTTTCGATAACTTCGTACAGTTTTTTCTACGGGAATGACTGGTTCTTCAAAAGTTTGTGATTCAAAGGAACCATAATGTTCATCGAGCCATTCAAGAACTTGAGGAATATCAAAGGAGCCAGCGATGCTGATGTTAGCTCGATTGGGAGCGTAGAATCTTTTGTAAAAACTCAAAGCGTCTTCAAAGGAGGCGGCATCGAGATCTTTTTGCCAACCGATGGGTCCCGTTTTGTAACTATGTTTGTCGTAGGCAAGTTGATAGAGTTCCCAGTAGAGTCGACCCCAAGGACTATCATCTACGCTCTTCTTGCGTTCTGAAACAACCGCACCACGTTCGGTGTCAAAACCATTTTTAGTGATGAGCAGTTTTCGCATTCTTTCAGATTCAAATTTCATCACTTCTGGAAGTAATCTGTCGGGAACGAATTCGTGATAGACGGTCATGTCTCTAGAGGTGAAAGCATTGTATTCTCCACCCCAGAGACTCAATGTTTTAAAGGGTTCAGGAAAGCTCTCGGTTCCCCGAAACATCATATGTTCGAAAAGGTGTGCGAGTCCGGTTTTGCCTTCAAGTTCGAAGCGACTACCCACGTTGTAAGATGTTACATAGGCAATGGCTCCAGTGTTTTCTCGAGGAATTAAAAATACGCGAAGTCCATTCGATTTGTGACGGTATTCATGGATAGGAAGGCCGGGGTAGGGCTCATAAGTGGCCACACGATTAAAGTGTTCAGAGGATTCTTTGGCCTCTTTTAATGATGAGCAAGAAACGAGAAATATGGATAAGAAAATCGCATTAAGACAAAATCTCATAGAGCTCGAGTATACCTGATGCCAAAGCAGAAATCCTTGTGTGTGGCGTTAGAATCTATTCAATTGAAGAGAGAATGGCTTGTCTAACTTTAGGGCTGAAGCAGTCGTCAGCTTTAAGAGTTTTGCTTTTTGAATAATTTTCGCGAATTTCGGTTGAACTTATAGGGGTAATGCTTTGATTCATAATTCTAAAGTTGCTCAATGAACGTAAAGACTTTGGAATTTTATCTTCCACTTTTTCGTCGAGCCCCCTAGTGAATATCCAAACTCCCGAGATTTCATTTAAAAGTGAGTTGATTTGTTTCCATTTTTCTAATCCCCCTAATAGATCAGACCCCATGGCTAAAACCCAATTAGAGTGGAGCAAGTTTTCTCTTTTTTTGAGCGAAATTAAAGTGTCGATAGTGTAAGAGCTTTCTTTTCTTTCAAACTCAGAATTTTCGAGAATAAGTTTTTCAAAATTTTCTGCAGAGCTCGTGTTTTTAATGTCTTCTACAAGCGCCGTAACCCACTTCCATCGAAGACTAGGATTATTCCATAGTGCTCCAGAGTTTTGTTCGGCTTTAAGGGGGTTTTGGAAGGTGGGTACTAAATGGAGCTTTTGAACCCAGGGATCTTTAATTAAGAAAGAAATTATTTCGAAATGCCCTTTGTGAGGGGGGTCAAACGAGCCTCCGTAGTAAACCTGGAAACTCCCGTTTTCGTTCACTCAAAGAGTCCCTCATTTCCCATTCTTAAAAGACTTGGGTCAGAGATTTCATTTTTCCATTCGCGAGGGCCCATTTCAATTAACTTTGTTTCTACTGCATTGAGAAGTTCGTCGACGCCTTGGCCGCTGACAGCAGAAATCAAAAATACTGATTTTCCAAATTTCTTTTTAATTTCTTCGAAACCTCGAAGGTATAAATCATCTTCCATGAGAACATCAGCTTTGTTGACGGCAATTAGTATGTCTCTATTTTTTAAGGTTTCAGAAAAAGCCGTAAGCTCTTTTAGTAGAACGTCATATTCTTCTAAAAAAGTTTTCTGATTGATGGGGTCTCCATCGAGGACCACAATGAGTAGTCGACTTCTTTCGCAGTGCTTGAGAAATTTAGTACCGAGCCCTTTACCTTCACTGGCCCCTTCAATAAGTCCGGGAATATCAGCCACTACGAAAGTGCTCCCCTTACCGCGAACTACACCTAGGTTAGGCACTAAAGTGGTGAAGGGATAATTGGCAATTTTAGGTTTAGCGGCACTAATTTTTGATATCAAAGTACTTTTCCCGGCATTGGGGAATCCAACGAGTCCCACGTCGGCCAGTAGTTTTAGTTCAAGACGAATTTTTCTAACTTCGCCTTCTTCTCCGGGTTGCGCATATTCAGGGGCTTGTTTGGTAGGAGTGGCAAAATTCATATTACCCAAACCACCTCGACCACCTTTAGCAAGAAGAACTTTTTTGTCTTCTTCAATGATGTCGGCAATTTTTGCACCCGTTTCAACGTCGTAGATAACGGTCCCTTGGGGAACTAAGACTAGGAGATCTTCTCCATTGCGACCGTTTTTGTTATAGATGCCGCCCTTATGACCGTTGTCGGCGTGATATTTGGGTTGAAAACGAAAATCTAAGAGGGATTGGAGATTTCGAGTGGCTTGAAAATAAACATGACCGCCTCGACCTCCATCACCACCGTCAGGTCCCATCATGGGGCGATGGGCTTGTCTCATGAAACTGGACGCCCCAGGTCCGCCGTGTCCAGAGGCCACTTCAATAATGGCTTCATCAATAAATTGCATAGACACTACCTTCTGGGATTAGAGGGAGCAAAAATATAAGTAGAACTATTAATCCGCTATTTAATTAAGCTTCAACAGCTGCAGCAACAGGCTTGATTGCAACTCTTGTTGCAAGATTTTTATGGTTCTGGAATTCAACCACGCCTTCAGCAAGAGCGAAGAGAGTGTGATCACGTCCCATACCAACGTTTTTACCAGCAACAAAGCAAGTGCCACGTTGACGAACAATGATTGATCCCGCAGTTACGCGCTGACCACCAGAAGCTTTTACGCCTAAATATTTAGGGTTTGAATCACGACCGTTTTTGGTACTACCACCAGCTTTTTTCGATGCCATACTTCACTTATCCTTCAATGGACTTCACCAACAAACGGGTGAGAGGTTGTCTGTGGCCTAAAGTTTTTTGAGAGTTTTGTCGGCGACGGTGATGACGAATTTTAATTTTCTCATCAAGTGTTTGCTGAAGAACTTCAAAAGTCACTTTAGCACCTTTAATAGTAGGTTTTCCGAGTTGGAATTTTCCGGGGCCTTGAGCGACGAAAAGAACGTCGTCAGATGTCCAAGTAGTTCCAGCTTCGACTTCTAATTTTTCAACGAGAACCATGTCTCCTTTAGAAACACAGTATTGTTTTCCACCGCTTCTAACAACGGCGTAAGGGAATTCTAAACCAGCTTTCCACTCTTGAGCTTTTTTTTCTTTAGCTGCGCGGCTCATTCTAATAACCTCCGGATCTTGAACGGTTCTTTTTCGCCATTTCGGGCTACTTTGTCAAGCGATAAGCTCGCAGATTTCTTTGCGTAATTTTGTGTCAAACTTAGGCAATATTTGAAGGCATTTTAGGGTTTCTTCCAATTGGCTTAATTTTGAAGCCCCTAAAATTACAGTGCTCACGAGGGGAGAACTGGCACACCAGGCTACTGCTAGTTGGGCTACTGATAAATCCATTGAACGAGCTAGGGGCTCGAGTTTTTTGACTTTTTCTACCTTTTCTAAGCCCTCTTTTGAAGAAAATTTCTCAGAAAGCCATTCATAGCCCTTTAGGGTCGCTCGAGAATTGGTGGGTATACCGTGGCTATATTTGCCAGTTAAAATGCCAGAAGCCAATGGCGACCATATGGTCGTCCCAAGTCCCTCATTTTCAATAAAAGGAGATAAATTGTTTTCAAGATTTTCTCTGTGGAAGAGATTGTATTGAGGTTGTTCCATGGTGGGAGCTTGAATTTTGTATTCTTTAGCAATTTTATACGCTTCAGTGAGTTCGGGAACGCCCCATTCTGAAGTGCCCCAATAAAGAATTTTTCCTTGGCGTATGAGGTCGTTCATGGCCAGAACAGTTTCTTCAACTGGTGTTTCGGGATCGGGGCGATGACAGAAATACAAATCTAAATATTCCACTTGTAATCTTTTAAGTGCAGAATGACAGGCGTCTACAATATGTTTGCGACTGAGTCCGCGCTGAGTGGGAAGATTTCCTCCCCAAAAAACCTTGCTGGAAACAATGTAACTATCGCGAGTCCAATTTTTTGAGTGAAGAATTTTACCCATGAGAACTTCACTCTCACCACCCGCATAGGCTTCGGCGTTGTCAAAAAAATTCACGCCATTGTCGTATGCGTAGGACATGCATTTTTCTGCTTCACTTTGTCCCATTTGAGTTGAAAAAGTGACCCATGATCCAAAGGAGAGAGTGCTCACTTTTAAACCAGATTTACCAAGTCGTTTGTATTCCATGGAGCTAAGATAGAGGGAGTCATGTTGGAAGTAAAGTTGATAGGGCCCACGAACGGAAATTCCTCGATCCCTCAAAATCAGCGAATTCAGAATTATTGCAAACCGGATTCAAGGTTTCTTCGGACCTGACGAAAAGACCTAAGAGTGGTTAGTTCCTAGGTCTTTTCGAGATGATACAGGTGATCACAGTCACCTGTATCAATTTCAGAATCTTAAAGATCAGTAAAAGAGCTTCAAAGTTGCACATCGCTGTACCTCCTATCAGCTGATCCACCTTTCCTGGCTGATGAAACCGTTCATGGGCTAATGAAGCCTTAGCTAGAGTTGTGCCAGATTTTTAATTTGATTGTGATTTATTCGCTAATCAATTTTCAATTTGATGCTGCTCAAAGATTCTTTTCAAGTTTGAAATGAATTGTTCCTGTTGGATAAGCTTTAATATCGGCCGTGCCACTCACCATGATGACGCCTACTCCGCTATAGGTTTCGTGTTTTCCTTGGCCAACTGTTTCCGTACCTGTTCGGTTGTCGGCTTCAACGAGAATATAAATTTTTCCAGCGGCCTCCGTCGGAAGAGCTTGTTCGGTAGCAAAGCGCCATCCAGTCCAGAGAGGTTGTATCATTCGTCCTGATGCTGCTTTAGTAGGTAAAGTTTTACCTTTGGAATCAAAAATAGTTGTAGCGGGGATAAGAAAATGAGCGACGCCCACTTTTCCACCGCGATATTCGCTCTCGCCTTTTAGGATAAGTGACTCACCAGCTTTTTTATCAAAGCAAAGAATTTCAAAATTGGAATAAATATTTCTTTTAGTATCCTCAATTAAAAGGGGTGATTTTTCGTTGATCTCAAGGGTGGTTTCTTTTTCTCGAGAAATCTCACGACAGTTTTTTGAGTGTGCTTTGAAGGCTTCTTCGCGTGAAGCATAGGCTTGAGGTTTTCCACTTCGTAATTTGTCTTGGTAGTCGACAATTTCTTGAGTTGATGTGCATGCAGAAATGCTTAAAAGAATAATAAATATGTAATGAGCTTTTAAAAACATGGGACGAATATAATCGTCTTAATAAGCTGAATTCAATGGCTCTTTGAAATTATAACTCGTGAGATCAAAAAATTAATGGCGTTTGAATTTGCGAGTGGGGCCACGCTCATTACAGCTTGGACACATCACTTGTTCTTCAACTTCATTATTTTGAGAATCGACGACATAGTGAAAAAATAATTTGTATTCACAAATCGCGCAGTTCTCAAAAGATTTTAATATTTTTGAGTGAGCAAGTTTTTCTTTAAAATTCTCGACGGAGTTTTTAATCTCGGGATTGATTTGATTGTTCCATTCATGGACTTTCATAGTTGGGAATTCCTTTCCACAAAGATCTCATCGGTGAAGTGTCTAAAGAGTTTATACGCGCTGCGCGTGGGCCTTGAATATCAAGAGCTTATCTCAGTTCCAATTAAAGTGAGTGAGCGAGTTTTTGTTGCTTGAGTTTATCGCTTTCTATGAGCATATTTGCACAAAGGATTTTTTCTTAAATAAATGGAAACGAATCGAGATTATCAGGAGTATTTAAAGTGTTTGGGCTTTGAAGAGAGTCTTCTTGTCGTTCCCACTCAAAAACTAAGCAGCCCTCAAATCTCTAAAGCGAATCCTATTGAATCAAAAACTAAACTTATATTTTTAGGTGAGGATCTTTTTGAAAATGAAGCCCGTCAACTTTTAGATAAGATGATTTCTGCCATGAAACTATCTACCGATGCCGTTTTGCTTGTGGATCCTAAAAGCGGTGATTTTGAAAAAAAATTGGCAGACGAAAATCCTTTAGTCGTTGTGAGCTTGGGAGACCTGGCCTTGAAAACGGCCTTAAAAAATGATGCCAATATTTCTTCTCTTCGTGGGCAAATACAAGTCAGTGAAAATCTGAAACGTCGAGATGCTTCATGTGTGAAGCTGATGCCTACTTATCATCCTTCTTATTTGTTGATGAATCCTGAGGCCAAAAGAGAGGCTTGGGCCGATCTTCAAACTGTTATGAAAATAATTGAAGAGTCAAAGAGCTGACGAAATTGCCAGATTCCTGTCGTTCCTGAACAAAGTGATGGCTCGTTTTTTTGTGTTAATCCACTCATCATAAATCTTAGTGAACACTGGGAAGCACTTAAAAGTCGTCATAGCACTGTCGGTGATACAGAGTGTGGCGGCGGCGAATAAGATTGTCGTACGAGGGGTGAATTTTAATTACCCTATGGATATTAAAGTTCGTGTCGCGGAATATTCCCCGCTTCAAAAATTCCCATTACACATAGGACGACAAAATTTTGACTGCGCTTATCAACGCTTGATGCCGGGTTCTTTAGCTAAAAGCATGGATCTTCTTCCGGTGGGAGATGAGTGGAGCTGTCGAAACGCACATAATAATAGTGTGCTCAGTTTGAATTCCGGACTCTTTCTTCGTGCGAACGATGAAAGAGTGATGATCGATGGAAAAAGCTTTGCTGGGAAATTGCGATTTCAAGCCCTGGGCGATCGAATTTTAGCCATTAATGAAATTGATTTGGATCGTTATTTAGCGGGAGTTGTGAATCGCGAAATGAATTCAAGTTTTCCTGCAGAGGCCATGAAAGCACAAATTATTGCAGCGCGATCCTATGCGCTGGCTTCCTTGGCCGATCGTAAGCGAGCTTCTCAAGGTGTCTTTTTATACAATAGTGAAGTCGATCAAGTATACGAAGGTGTGGATTTTGAAAGTTCCAAAAGTCGTAGACTTGTGAAGGAAACATTAGGTCAAGTCCTTTTTCAAAACAGTGATGTGCTTAAGGCTTATTATCACGCTTCATCGGGAGGATCCTTAGACATTCCAAGTAATGTTTGGAGTCGAAACGAAGGTAAGGTTGAGGCTGCGGCTTATGAGGTAAAAGAAATTCCCGAAGAGAGCGAAGATGTGAATTCGAAATGGTCGATCACTTTAAGTCCGTTGATGGGATTGCGCTGGGACAATCTTGGAAAAATTCAGGACATAAAGATTGTTCAAAAGAGCGCTTCTCAAAGAGTGAAAAAAATATTGATTAAAGGTGAATTCGCGAAAATAATTGTGAGTGGTGCTGATTTTAGAAAAAAATTAGGAAATCGTTGGTTGAAGAGCACTTTGTTTGAAATTCAAAAGAAAAAGAACTCTTGGCTTATTGAGGGACGCGGATATGGTCATGGGGTGGGGATGAGTCAGATGGGCGCGCGCCGAATGGCCGAGCGTGGTGCAAAGGTTTTGGAAATTCTAAATTTCTATTATCCCAAATCTACAGTAGGGGATCTTCGAGTGGGCGCTTCTAAAGTAGATGGATTAGCGCCGCAACTTACGGCGCTGTTGAATTAGCCTTAATAGTATTGTTGATTCCTTTAATAACATATTGAAGAACCTGTTCCGTTTTTTTACTATTCCCGGGCCGTAAAGGGAATATTCCCGCCGAAGCTTCAAAAATATCAAAGGTACAATTGGGATAACCATTTTTTAAAAGGATCCAATCTAGAAGGAGTCTTCCTAGCCGTCCGTTGGCATCATGAATAGGATGGATTGAAACAAAATATTGATAAAGCATGGCAGCTTTTTCGATAGGGTGAGCATTGTGACTTTGTTTTAAAATATCAAACATATCATTAAGGGCCGTGTTGACTTCTTTAACTTGTAAATATCGAAAATCTTCAATACCTCCATTGTAGATTTCCTTGTCTGTTCGAATAGCGTTATTGGGTTCAAGTATTTTTGCGAGATTAATAATGTCGGCTACTTCGGGTTCTCTTCCTTTCTGAATGGCCTCTATCACATATTCGTTGGCTTGTTTGAAAGAATCTATAGTCGCTGTTCCTTGTTTTAAACTTCTACTCGGTGAAGCTCTGTCGGTGATTGATGTCAGGTCTAAATAGCTATCAATGTATGGATTGTGATTTTTATTTTGAGGAATCTTCTGAATACCTTCATCAATGCTTGGGGTTCTTCGATATTCACGAAAATAATTTCTAATTATATTTGTGTCTGTATGTTCAGCTGAAATTTGAGTTAATAAAAAGGGACAGTCCTTAGAAATATCTAAGGCACTAAGATTGAATGGGAAAAATATAATCAAAAATAAGAAAATCAAATTCAAGAAACATTTCTCCTTGTATTCATTCTAAATTCAAAGCAGGGCTAGGTATAGGTCTGTTATGTAAAGCTTTGGTTAAGGAGTTTCTTTAATTATTGTGTATGAGAGTTTGGTGGGTGAATCATTCATATTAACTTAATCAAAGTATCATCAAATATTAATTCGGTTCTGGCTTAGTTCTAGAATATAATTATAGCTATGAGGAACGTAATCTGGAATTATCTAGGTTTTATTTCCTTAGTCATATTGGCAAATTGTAATATTGGTATTGTTGTTGTTAGTGGACCGAAACCTGTTCCACCAAAAGAACCTAAAATTTATTCTGCGGTAACGGCAGTAAGCGCTCCGACAAATTCACCTTTGTTGTGGGGACATTGGGCTTTGACATCTGATTATACTCAAGATTGTACGGGCTCTGAAGCCACTCCTTCACTTTGCACTCACTTGGCCGAGAAAATGACATATGCTCTTCCTAAGGAAGTTCCTTCATGTTCGGGCTTAACAGCTGAAGATGCTCTGGGAGTTTTTAATTGGGAATGTGTGATGAGTAGCTCTCGTGTTTACTTTAATATGACGGGTTTAAAGTCAGGCAAAGGATTGCGCGACTTGATCGATTTTAACTCATTAGCCTTTAAAGCTAATCGAGTTGTAATTTCTGGGTATTATGACCCTGATGCCCCTACGGCTGAAATTAATTCATTAGAAACTGTTTGGTATTCAAATCCTATTTCTACTTTAGCTGCAAACACAGGGGGTAGTGTTCAAAGTCTTTCAGGTTACGCTCAAGGTACTGTTTTGGTTATTCCTTCTTCTATGCCAACAGGGGGATTCTCCATAGATCAAAGTAACTTGTTAATCACAATGCCTAAAAGTGTTAATCTTGTTTGGGGTGGAAATTACGCGGGACCGTTTTTTTATAGTTCAGGTTACAATTTTAATTGGATAGAGGTAGGTACATTAAACACCGCAAGTATTTCTACAAAAGCTACCTACGGTTTAGATTTTATAAATCAAAAGTTTTTAACTGTAATGGATGCTTCAGTAAGATCGGCAACAACAGCCGGCATGCATTTTAAAGCTATAAAAAATTCACAATTGGGAAGATATACAGGTAGTGATCCTGATTTAATTGCTTTAAGCACAGTGAATTGCGCTAGAGGAATATTTTTAGAGCACGATCGTGTCACTGATTCTTTGAGTTTAACTAATGAAACTAAATATAATACGATTGGGTCTTTAGAGGTCACAGGATCTACTAATAATTCCTCAACGGGCGCGATAACGATAGAGGGAAATTATTTAACTTTGAATAATGTTTTGTCATACAATAATACTGGTATGGGTATTCAAATGGATGTGGTCAGCTATTCTACTATGGGTAGGATTAAAACTTTCAATAATGGTTCAATCGGATTCCGCCCTCGATATTTTAGATTTAATAAAATTAAGTCACTTGAAAGTGTTTCAAATACTTCTTCATATTGGGCCTCTCTGGGACATGGATTTACAGGAAATACCTTTCAAGAATATTACGTGTCGATTAATGCCGAAGCCATTAATTTAGTTTGTGCTCCTGGTACGGATACGAATTATGGTTGCGGTGGAAATTATAATATTTTTAATAACGTGACACTCATTAACACAAAGAATAATGGATATTTCGCACAAGTCTCGGGAATTGACACCTCTTCTTCATCTCTAAATATCTTTTCCAATTTGTTTATTTCAAATGTCGGAACAGGATTATCTACGCATAATGTAGGTTCAAGTGCTACTAACTCATATATCAACACAGGTATATATAATGCTGATTATGGCCTACAGTATATGAATACTAATTATTCATTACATTTATCGGGTATATTTATGTTGGGTAGTATTAACACTCAAAGGTGTACGCAGACTTTAGAAACCTATTCTCCAGACTGTACACAGTCAGGTACAAATGGCTCTACTAATTTTAAAACTAATGGTCTTTCGGATGCTACTTTTCGAATTGATCCAACATTTAGTAATTCTAATGTGTTTGTTGGTGAAATAGGTGGAGTTAGTTTTGGATCCACCATCACCCAATGGATTCCTAGTACATCATTTCAATATTGGTTAAAAAATGGAACTCTGTTTAGTGCAGCAACATATGGTCAGTGCGGATCTTCAGATTTATGCCAGCTAGTTGATATCCGTATCAAGCATGACTCTTCAGCAATATTAAACAAATCCTCAAGTGGTACTACCGCAAATAGTATTATCCCTGCAGCTCAGAGTTTAAACAGTTTTACGGCGGGAGGCCTTTGCCCTGATGAAGTCTCGGGAAATCAGTACGGGACTACAAACCCATTTACGTATTCTACTTCTGGCACTTACCCAACTTGGTTTACTCAAGGAGATTTTTACGAAGTGCTTGGGAATGGAAATGGGAATGAAGATGGAGTTTGTAATTCAGGTGAGATATGTCAGGGCTATTTTCTTAGAAACGCTCGTGAAATCATAGATGATTCTTTGGGAGATGATGATGGATTATGCGAATCCAGTGAAGCCTGTATTTATTCGCCCAATCTAGGAGCTTATCAAGGCCATGGGACTTTGAGCACGTGCACTTACGTTCAATCGAATGACTCAAAAGCGATTCGTAATGTAACAATCTATGGTTACAGTCATAACGGAATTTAAATTCTATCGTTTATGAGATTGGGGATCGAGGGCATATCCCATGCCATCACCTAAGAAATTGAAGCTTACAACGATTATAAGAATCATAAATCCTGGATAAAACACCATGGCGGGCGACATGCTTAGGGCTTCTAGTCCATTGTTGAGCATGCTTCCCCATGAAGCCAATGGAGGTTGTATTCCAAGACCCAAAAAGCTTAGTGCAGATTCAAACAATATGGTTTGGCCAACGTTGAGTGTGATATCGACAACTACCGCGGGAAGAATAGAAGGGAGTATATGAAAAAGAATAATTCTCCAATCTCTTAGGCCCAGTGACTTTGCGGCAACCACAAATTCTAATTCACGAAGTTTTAAAGTTTGTGCTCTCACTAAACGAGCGACTGTCATCCAAGAAAATAAAATAAAAATTAAAAGCATCTTCACGAAACCGCCGTCATTGGAGCTGACGATGTCTTTGACGATAGGTATTTTTTCAAAATCTACGGCCGCGAGCAATATCATTACAGGTAATATGGGTAATGCCAAAAGACCATCGGTGAAGCGCATGAGTAAAGTGTCGAGAAATCCTCCGTAGTAACCCGCGAGGGCTCCCACAAAAATACCAACTATTAAAGCACCGAGAGAGGAGAGAATGGCCACTCCTAGAGAAACGCGAGTTCCGAAAATTATACGAGCCAGGAAATCGCGACCCACTTCATCTGTTCCAAGTGGGTGAGCAGAATCGGGGGGGGAGTAACGTGCTAAGATTTCTTGCGAATAGGGGTCGATGTGCAACAAATTACAAATTTGCTGAGCAAAGGTCGCAATGAAGGCAAAGAATAAAATTAAAATAAATCCAATGAGTGCCGCTTTGTGAGTGGAAAGACGCTTTAGGAAATTCATTGAACTTTGATCCTCGGATCAAGAAAAGCATAAATGAGATCGGCCGCTAAATTGCAAAGTAAAACGGCCACGCAACTTATAACAAAGGCACACATGGCCACGTTAAAATCGTTTCCAAGGATGGAGTCATACATGAGTTTTCCAACTCCATTAAATGAAAATACCGTTTCAGTTATAACGGCACCAGAAAATACAATCGAAAAACCTAAGGCGACTACAGTGACCACGGGGAGTAGGGCGTTGCGAACGGCGTGCACCCATATGCTTCGTCCCCAAGTGAGTCCTTTTGCTCGGGCGGTGCGAATATAGTCTTGGCTCAACTCTTGTAGAACCGCTGAACGAGTTTGTCGCAACCAAGAGGCCACTGTTAATAGGGCCAGGGCGCTCACAGGCAATACTAGGTGGGTGATTCGGTCGGATAGAATTTCCCATTGGCTAGCATCAGGAGGGAGATCAATACTCTGCGATCCACCCGCGGGAAACCACCCTAAATGAACACTGAAAATATATATAAACATGAGAGCCAGCCAAAAACTGGGCGTAGAAATGCCTAGAAAACAAAAAAAGTTCACTAAGTAATCGAGCCATGATTGCGAGCGACTGCCGGCAATCACACCAAGCGGTAATGCAATTAAAAGTGAGAGTAGACAAGCTAGAGTTCCTAAAACCATGCTGTTCCAAAGGCGGGGGCCTAAAATTTCAGTCACTGGTTTTCTGTAAGTTCTGGAGTAGCCCATATCGCCTTGAACGAAAGCTTTGAGCCAAACGAAATATCGCTCTGTGATGGGTTTATCTAGACCGAGATTCTTTTTCATTTGAGCGATGTTTTCGGGGCTGCAATGGGGGTTGGCATTACAGGCAATGTCGAGAGGGTCTCCCGGCATAAGGCCCATCATGACATAGGTTACAAAAGTGGTGATGAAAAGCATCACCACCGTTTGTAAAATTCGTCTAATAATAAAAGAACTCATTTTAATAAATTACTAAAAGCTAAAGCTTAGTAGTTCCATCTCCATGAATATTGAGTTGAATAGAATTGGTGGCCTGTAGTTTCGTATCCGGTCATTTTTGACGGAACGATTGCAAAATCAGCTCGAAGGTTTAGCGGAAGTGCAGGGAGTTCTTCTGCATAAATTTCTTGCAAGCGTTGAACCATCAGCTTTCTTTTGTCGAAATTAAACTCAAGAGGAATTTTATCGAGTAATGCATCCGCTTCAGCGTTCACATAGCCACCAGAGTTTTGACCTGAGTAACCATTTTTAGCTGTAGGAATTTCTTTTGAGTGCATAGTGCTTTGTGGAGGATTGTCGGGGCTAGAAACCCAAGCAAACATCGCTAAATTGGGGAAAGTTCCCTTACGAACTGTTTCGCCAAAAAAGACTCGAGCGGGTTCGTTTTTAATTTTGACTTCAACGCCCAATTTCTTCCACTCAGCTTGAACGTAAACTTGAATTCTCTCGCGAAGCTGATTTTGTGCTGTGGTCATGAGTGTGAGCTCTAAAGGCTTTTTATCTTTGTATCTCATGCCATCGGAAGGGTTCACTTTCCAACCGGCTTCTTCGAGAAGTTGTTGAGCTTTATTGAGGTCGTAAGAGTATCTTTTCACATTGTCAGTGTAATAGGGGTCGAGTGGGTGAATGTTATGAAGCGCTACTTCTTGGCGACCATCAAAGAGAGCTTTAACCATTTTTTCTCTATCGAGACCGTAGGCGAGAGCCTGACGCACTTTTTTGTCTTTAACGATGGGGTCCTTAAAATTAAAAGTGATGTGCTCATAAATGGTTCCTTGTTTGAGGCTGATACGATATTTAGAGCCTAATTCAGTATTGTCGCGGAATTTCTTTTCAAGACCCAAAAGTTGGTCAAAGAATAATCCCATTTCAGAAATCATGTCGATTTCACCAGACAATAGATTGGCTTCAAGAGCCTGAGTGTTGGCTACGTATTTAACGACAATTTGATTGATTTTAGGAGCTTCACCAAAATATTTGGGATTTTTCACAAGAACGATATGGCTTCCTAATTTGATTTCTTTCACAACGTAAGGACCAAAGTAGAGACCAGGGTTACCGGGATCGGTGTTGTAAAGAGTTTGCTTTTCATAGGAAGAAGCTTGGTTTTTAGTTTTTTCAAAAATGGGTTCTTCAAGATGTTTTGGCAATATGTAGAAAGTTCCCAATTGATAATAGTCGTAACGAGATTCTTTGAAAGTCATGGAAAACTTTTTAGGGTTGTCTTTGTCAACCTCTAGAGCAATCACCCGAGAGTAAGTGTCTCGTTGTCCAACGGAAACGTTAGGGTGTTGGCCAACCATCCACGAAAATTTAACATCGTTTCCAGTGAGCGGAGTGCCGTCGCCCCACTGTGCGTTTGGCAAAATTTCCCAATTGACTAGCAGTTTACCGCCTGGAAGTTTTTTAACCATTTTATTTTCGAAAGTGGGCAATTCTGTGCAGAGAACACAGCGCCATTTCCAATCTTCTCCAATGGTAGTGAGGGCTCCGGTAGCCATTGTAAAAATGTAGCTACTAGTGGCCATTTGAGAAATTACTGGATTGAGAATTTCAAATTCTTGGGAGACCCCAATTTTCAAAGTTCCTCCAGCTTGGCTGCGAGCTTGTTTTTTGGTGCAGGCAAAGGAAAAAAGAGTTAACGATAAAAGTAGAATTTTTTTCATATTAAGAACAGGCCTTTCTTCAGGTTGCTTGGAGACATAAAAAGGCTCAACATCTCCAAGCTCCTTTAAAGAGAAAAGTATGAAATAAGTCAAAAACTTCTTAGTGAATTCTTCTGGCTTTAAAGTCTTTTGGCCTTGCGTGTTAAAAACTTGGGGTTTAAAGCTTTGCAGTGTATGGATTTGGGTTCAAAAATTGAAGACTATCACTTTGATTTAGACGAGAGGCTGATTGCACAACGTCCGCTTGAGCCTAGGGATTCTGCTAAACTGCTAATTGTTCGACGCCATCCCATGGGGGGACTTCCGCAAAGGGAAGAAGCTATGGTTCGGGATCTTCCCGAAGTTCTTCAAAAAGATCAGCGATTTTTAAAGAATTCATTGTGGGTTCGAAATCGAAGTCGAGTTTTTCCCGCACGCTTTTATGCACGCAGAGGCTCGGGTTCAGTGCATGAAATTGTGCTTATTGAAGAAATCAAAAGTCGAATTTGGAAAGCGCTCATTAAAAGAAGTGCTCGAATGAAATTTCCTGAGAGTCTTTACATAGAGGGGCTACCTTCGTTGCAAATGAGTGTTCTAGATTCCGATACGCTTTCATTTAATTGTGATCGGGATGAGCTAATTAAATTTTTAGAGCGACATGGGGAAATGCCTCTTCCCCCCTATATAAAAACTCGAATTTCGGAAGTGGATACTGCGCGATATCAAAGCGTGTGGGCTCGGGGTATGAGTGAAGCCAAATCGGCCGCGGCTCCAACAGCCTCTCTTCATTTTACCGAGGAATTGTGTAGAAAACTTGAACAAGAGGGAGTCCAATTTGTGGACACTTGTTTGCATGTGGGCTTGGGAACTTTTGAACCTCTCAGGCAAAGTGTGCTGGATCAAAACCAATTGCATTCGGAGTCCTTTTCGATAGCGTCTCAGTCTTTTGATCTCCTCAAAAAGAATTTTCAAAATAAAGACAATCGATCGGCCGTTTTATGTGTGGGCACTACCGCTCTACGACTCTTAGAATCGCTGCCTATTTCAGGGGAGTCTAAGGCTGAATCTTTTAATTTGGATTTAGACACTCAAGACTATTTAGGACGCACACAGATATTTATAAAACCAGGCTTTGAGTTTCGTTATTGTGATGCACTTTTTACTAATTTTCACTTACCCGCATCCTCTTTGTTAGTTTTACTTTCGTGCTTTGCGGGTTCATGGAAACTCGTTAGAGAAACTTATGAATTTGCACAAAGTAAAAACTATAGATTTTTCTCTTATGGCGACGCCTGTTTATGGCTTTAATTTCATTGAGATAATGCGCTTAGTCTAGGCTCCTACTGTTAACTTTAAATAGAACCGATAAGAATGCTGTGAAAAAGGAATCATGGCCTAAGCTTATCACTCATCCGGTGGAGCGACTTTGGAGATCTTTTGTTGAGTCTCCCTTTGCTCAAAACTTAGGTGATTTTTCTTTTGTATTTGTGCTCGTTTTTTTATTGCTTTTAATGGTCACAAGGACCACGCGCTTTCAATCTCTGCCAACTTGGCATGAGGGTGAGGTGGCTGCCTTCAATGTGCGTGTGCCCAAAACAGTGGAAATTATAGATCGAGCCTCCACTCTTCGTGAACGTGAAAAAGTTATCAACCATGTTCCCGTCGTTTTAGATTTTAATCCAAAGTCTATGATGGAGCTCAATCAACTTTGGCGATTGGCCGTTAGAGAGAGTCGCTCTATTCCTGATAAGAAAAAAAATCTGAGAGTTTTAAGTTTCGCGCAAACCCTTCAAAATTACGTCAAACTTAATGAGAGTGATCTAAAATGGTTGCTCGGAGTGCGTTTTGATTCCAGCTTTGAGCGATCGTTACTCCAGTCGATGGGTCCCTTTATGAATTTAAAAATAGTGGAAGACATAGCACTTTTGGAAAATGGTGCTGATGTTTTTAATGTAGAAACTCGTAAGAACACCTTTATCAAAAGCGAAGACATTTCTAAACAATTTGTCACATTAGATTTTGTGCAATCGTCTATACGCGATCCCGATAAGTTGGCTTCTCGCTGGCTGGGAATGAATTTTGCGAATCGTGTGTTGCTGGCGGGCCTTCATTCCAGATTGATAAAGGCCAATAGTTCTATCAATCTCAAAGAAACTGAAGCAAAAAGAAAAATCGTTGTTGAAAAAATGCGACCTTTACTAAAAAAACTCTATCGAGGAGAAGTTGTTGTTCGCGAAGGCGAAACCATTAGCAAAGATACAGAAGAACTTTTAACGGCGTTGAGATCGCGACAAGATACAGATTTCCAATGGCTCAAACTTTTTTGGCAATCCCTCTTGGCGTCTTTTGCTTTGGGCACTTTTGTAGTTTTCCTACGAAGATATTCTCCGGAGTTTTTGTCTAGGCATAAAGATATTCTAATTGCGGGTGTACTTTTAATAGTGTCTTTAGCGTTCTTTAAATTGACTGTGATTTTTCAGATGGAAATCTTGGCCGATAGTTTCAGAAGCATTCCAACTCCCTTCTTTTTGTTTATGATTCCTGTGGCGACTTCGGCTCTAATTATCAGACTCTTGCTGACACCTTATCATTCTTTGATTTTTTCATTTTTGTTTTCTTTAGGTTCTGCGGTCTTATTGGATAAAGCCTTCTTATATGGTTTTTATTCGTTAACTGTTTGTTTGGGGGGGACGGTCTTTCTCCAAAGTTGCAAATCACGTGCGGAATTATATCGGGCTGGATTTGCTACAGCATTTTTGGCTGGGATTTGTTCGGTACTTTTGCTTCTGTCTTGGGGAGGAAGCCTTCCCGCGGATGCCGATATTGTAAAATTCATTAACGTTTGGAATGCGAGCACTATGCGAAATCTTTTTTGGGGATTTTGTGGTGGTTTCTTAGGGGGCTTGCTCTCTTCATCGTTTACGTTGATGATCACACCACTTTTTGAGTCATTTTTAGATTATACAACTGAGTTAAAACTTATTGAACTTTCAAGAATGGACAATCCCTTGTTGCGAGATTTGGTTTTAAAAGCTCCCGGAACTTATCATCATTCAATAATTGTTGGAACTCTTGCAGAAGCGGCTTGTGAGGCGATCGGTGCCAATCCTCTATTGGCTCGGGTAGGGGCCTATTATCATGATATTGGTAAAATGGTGCGACCTGATTACTTCGTTGAGAATCAAACATCAGGATATAATCCTCATGATCAAACGAAACCTCATTTGTCTGCAAAAATCATTATTTCGCATGTGAAAGAAGGTGTGAATTTAGCGAATCGCTATGGATTGGGAAGAGCTATTACTGAATTTATAGAACAACATCATGGGCGCACGTTGGTGGGTTTTTTCTATAATAAAGCTCTGCAAATGGCAGCTCAGCCAGATTCAGAAATGAAGCCTGAGGAAATTAATGAAGATGATTTTAGATATCCTGGACCCAATCCAAAGTCCAAAGAAGCTGTCATTATGGCGCTCGCTGATTCCTGTGAAGCCGCTACGAGATCCTTGGTCGATCCGACGCCGGCTCGAATTGAGGCTATGGTGGTCAAAATTGTGAGTAAAGCTTTAGATGAGGGTTTGTTGGAGGACGCTGAAATCACGCTTCAATCACTTCATCTTGTGAGTCGAGCTTTTGTGCGAATTTTACTTAGTATTCATCATCAACGTATAGAATACCCCGATCAGGAAAAATCCTTGCCGCAAACAAGCGCCTCGTCTAAACACCTAAAATCAATCAAATGAAAAGTCCATTAAAGTGTTTTTGGGAATTTGAAAATACATCGCTTATTAAAGCTTTACCTTTAAAGATAATTGAACTTCAACGCTGTATGAAAATCCTTCATTCGGATCTAGGTCGTCTTGAGGAATGGAAATCCGCTCAAAAGATTTTAGGATATTCTTTCACTCATTTTGGGATATTAGTTTGTACTGAGGATTCCATGCGTGCTTATCAAAGACAATTTCGCAAACTCAATAGAAGCACTGATGTTTTGAGTTTCCCATCTATGGAATCGCCTGAGGGACAAGAAAAAGGATACTTGGGGGATATGATTATTTCTCTATCCAATGTGGAGAGAAATGCTAAGCGTTATCGATGTGCATTTCGGGAAGAGTTTGCGAGGGTGTGGTTACATTCAATTCTTCATCTTATCGGCATGGACCATGTCGATGTCTCTAAAAAGAAAAGTCAAAGAATGATGGAAGTCCAAGAGCTTTTGTTACAAAAGCTAAGCCCTGTGATATATAAAAAGGGCTATGAAAGAAAAATTACAAGACATCGGAAGTAGACTTGATCTCTTGAGGAGGTCTCTTTGACGTTGAAGGCAAACAACGTCGTATAGAAGAGATTTCACACTTAGAAGCCGAATCAGGATTCTGGGATAACACTTTAAAAGCTAAAAATATTTTAAAAGAAAAAGCCGCTCATGAAGCGACTATCAATCCATTTTTGGAATCGCAGCGCCGTTATGAAGATGTTTCAGTTTTATTTGAACTCTCTCAAGAAAGCGGTGAAATTGATTCTTCCACTCAAAAAGAAATCGATGAAGGTTTAATTTTTTTAGATGAGTCCTTGCGTAAGCTAGAGCTCAATAAAATGTTATCGGGCGAACAAGATAAAGCCGATGCTTTTATTGAAATTCATTCTGGAGCTGGTGGAACTGAGGCTTGTGATTGGACTGGAATTTTAGCGCGTATGTACACCCGCTATGCAACTCAGAGGGGTTTTGATTGCGAGATGGTCGATTTTACGGATGGAGATGGCGCAGGTTTTCGATCGGTGACCTATGAAGTCCGAGGACTTTTTGCTTACGGATTTCTTAAGGCTGAATCCGGAGTGCATCGATTGGTGAGAATATCTCCTTTTGATGCCAACGCTCGTCGTCACACAAGTTTTGCAAGTGTCTATGTTTACCCTTCAGTAGAAGAAGATATTAAAATCGATATTAAGACGGAAGATTTGAGAGTGGACACCTATCGCGCAGGTGGGGCAGGTGGACAACACGTGAATAAAACAGATTCTGCCGTGAGAATTACACACAATCCTTCTGGAATAGTAGTGCAGTGTCAGGCTGAACGTTCACAAATTCAAAACCGTGAACGTGCTATGAAAATGTTAAAAGCCAAACTCTATGAACTCGAAATGCAAAAGCGTCAAGCTGAACTCGATAAAGTGAATTCAGAAAAAAAGGATATTGCATGGGGTTCTCAAATTAGAAACTATGTTTTGCAGCCTTATCAATTAATTAAAGATGTGCGCACAAAATATGAAAGTAGTAGCGTTGATAAGGTCTTGGATGGAGATATTCAGCCTTTTATAGAAGCTTATCTTATGATGCATGCAGAGCAGCCTCATTAGTTCTGAAAAAAGAACTGAAGCAATCGGCCCTTGACTCTCAAAATATCAATCCCACACTCTCAGTAAGGGGATTTAAACATTTATAAGGAGATTGATATATGAGACATGAACTAGATTTTTTCAAACCATGGGCCAACTTTAGAGGTACAAGTTTTGATAGGGTTTTAGATGATTTTTTATCTTTAAACCCAGCAAGAAATGCCACAGAATTGACATCTTTTTCTCCGAATTGCGATATTCATGAAGAAAAAGATCGTTATTCTTTGGAGTTAGACATACCCGGAACTCGCAAAGAAGACATTAAAGTGGAATTTAAGGATGGCTTGCTTGTGATCTCTGGTGAGCGCAAGTCTGAAACAGAGCAAAAGGATGCGAATCATTATGTTTCCGAGAGGATTTTTGGTCGCTTTTCTAGAGCTTTTAGATTGGGAGACACCGTGAATTCAGATGCCATTCAATGTCGCTATGATAACGGAGTGTTAAAAGTGACAGTGCCTAAATCTGAGAAGACCAAAGCACGCCAATATGAAATTGCGTAATTAGTTTTTTCTGAGAAATTTCAAACCCAGGCCGTTTTTTTCTTCCCCAGAAAAAAAGGGTCTGGGTATTTTTTTATGCGATTTTCTTTTGTGATTGTTCGTCCAAAAATAAGACAACAAAGTTTTTAAAAGTGTTGTTGTCGAATTTTGTAGGAACACTTTCTTTGATAAGTTTCAAAGCGCTTACAGTGTCTCTAGCTTGTGAATAACTTCGAGCCGTAGTGAGCGCTGAAAAAGTGTCAGCAATTGAAATGAATGAAATCTTGGGGTCGAGTTGAGAGGATAAAACACCTTTAGGATATCCGGTTCCTGAGGGAGTTTCATGGTGAGATTCGGCACCCAGTGCAATGATAGGATCAAGACCTTTGTGTCGGCGAAGAATTTCTGCACCAAACTCAGGATGTTTTTTCATTTGGTTCCACTCAGCACTATTGAGGGGTCCCTTCTTGTTGATAATATTGGGGTCAATCATACATTTGCCAATGTCGTGGAGAAGACCTGCTAAACCTATCGCGCTCAATTCTTTGTCTTTGTATCCAAATTGTATTGCTAAAGCGATGCTGTAAGCAGCCACTCCCACAGAGTGAGCATACGTGTATTCATCATGATTTCTGAGTTCAACAAGTTCAAGGAAAGCTTGTGAGTGATCAGAAATGTATCGAACATAGTAATCAGCGGCAACTTTGGCTTGTTGCATGGCTACGGGATGTCCTGGATCTTTGTAGAGTCTGTCTATAAGCTCAACGGTCCAATCTGTGAGTAGAGCTCCCTTTTGTTTCAAGTCAATTTTAGAATTGCGAAATACTTTTCCAATGTTTTCTTCAAATTTATTAAAATATTTTTCTCTGTCTAAAGTTTTTATGTAGAGAAAGGGAGTTGTGTCGCGAAGTTTTTTAACGAGTTCTAAATCAAAATTTGAATTTTTAGGTTTGATGATAAAGAATTGATCTCCAACACGAGTAAAAACATCGACATCGTGGAGCGCGCCTGTAGAAATACTTTCAAGAGACACGGGAAGATACTCTCCATTAGGGTCTCTCCATGTTGTGGCTAGAGGAGGTGTTTTCATTCAATAACTATTCGGAGTTCTAGACATTGAACTTTAGGATAGGAAGCGAGAATTCTGCACCATGAAAGGAGTTTGAGTTCCCAGGCCCGTTTCTTCGCGCACAATGATTTTTTTAACTATTTACCCAATAGAATCATGTACTTAGTATAATTCCGAGTGGGGTTGCCTGAAATCCTAAAATAATTCCTGCCTTTAGCCGATAAGAGGCTCTGGGAGGCTTAGGCTGGAAAAGCTCAAATTATATAAAGAGAAGTTGAGACTTTTTATTGAAAGGCTCAAACTTTTTGTAGTTCAAACCAAAGAATTTTTTGGATCAGCCAAAGGCTTCGCAGGATTTTTACTTCGTCCAACTCGAGAAGTTTTATTAGTCAGAACTCTTTCATTACTTTTTATTTGTTTTACAGCTATGTGGTTCTATCTAAGTTTTAATATGTGGATAGCTCCTCATTTAAAGCACGCTCATAGCGAAGAAGAAGATGAAGTTGCAGAAGGCGGGGAGAAAAAAGGAGGGCATGGAGGAGAAGCTGCTGCCGAGCCCGCATTTTCTGGTTCGTTAATTCCAAAAGATATTCGAGATCGTCAAGATGGTCAGTTAGCTGAAGGACATGATCTTCAGGAGCCAGGTGCCAAAAGAGGTTTGGCGAGTATTCAAGTCAATAACATCGCCATCAGAAGAGGCTTTCATTATTTTCCTATAGATTCCATTTCAGCTGGTTTAAAGGTTGAGGGACAGCAACAGAATGTCGCCCTTATTAGTTTCGAGTTCGAAGTTGATAATTACAAAGCCAAAGAAGAATTGCGTGGGCGGGAAACGGAAATGAGATCTTTGATGATTTCCATATTGGCAAAATACGAGCGCGATCAACTTTTGGGTTTAAAGGGCAAGCAACTACTCAAATCAGAAATTATGACTGAAATGAATTATCACTTAAAAAACGGCCGAGTGGTAGACGTTTTATTTTCCAGCTTTACTATTCGTTGATTCGGTAGAGATTTGATTCGGGTTTTTATTTCCAAAAGCTTTGTACATAATCTGAGGTTCGATGTATTTCACTTTGCTTTCGTTTTTCATTTGTCCTTCCCAGTAATTTCGAGTTTTACCAGAAGGAACTCCAATCACATAAAAAATTCCAAAACTTGTTTTGACTTCTCTTTTTTCGATAAAATTATATTTCTTATAAATTTGTTGTCGTTCTTCGCTTTTGAGCTCTTCATTAAAGCGGATTAAATATTCTTCAAATTTTTCAACTCCAGATTTGGGGGCTTTATCTTTTTTGGCAGAAGCCTCCACTTTATTTGTGGCCGCAAAAAACACCGTAGTAAGAAGTATTGAGAGACTGATTGATTTTCTCATAGCGCTAATGATTTTAGTCTGAGAATAAGATTCCTTCATTGACCGGCGCGTTGACCGGTGAGAGAAAGCTGGCATGGGCTTCTTTTGGGAGTGTGTAGATCAGATTTGGCTAAAACTAGCCTCTGTAAAGCTAACGCTTGTAGTCTTTGTTGCGTTATTACTTCTTTCTATCCCCGGAACCATAGTCTTGCAGCAGAATATTTCTAACATTGATCCCGCCATTCAGTATGATTATGAATTCTGGCGTTTCGCTAAATGGACTCAGCTTTTCACGGCTTACCATTCGTTTTGGTATGTTGGATTAATTGCCTTGCTGGCGATTAATCTAATAGCGTGTTCTGTAGAGCGTTGGCCCCAAATGTGGAAAGCGGCAAACGCCAAAGCCGTGGCTTTAAGTAGAAGCACTTTTTTAGCTCGCGATCCCAAGTTTTTTCATTCTTGGAACACTAGTTTGAAGGCTTCAGAAGTTAAAAAAATTTTGGAAGCCCAAATCAAATCTCCTTGGGTAAAATTTGAGGAATTAGAAACTTCAGCGAATTCATTTCAAATCTCATGGCAAAGTGGTCGCTGGTCACGTGTGGCCAATTATCTTGTTCATAGCTCACTCCTGGTCGTTTTTGCGGGAGCGATTTATTCTGGTCTTAAAGGTTTTGAGGGTGGAGCTAACATTCCTGAGGGCTCTGCGGTGGACACCTTTTTACTTTTTAAAGAAGGCAATGCCAGTGGACTTCCGAGCATTCCCGGAACTGCGCCTAATGAGCGTTTGATGCCTTTTAGAATAGAGGCTGAATATTTTCATGTAGATTTTTATAAGGATTTTCCTGGTCGCCCCAAGGATTTTAGAACGAAATTAAATATTCTTGATCGTCAAAATGGAAGCGTCTTAGCCTCAAAGGTGATTACGGTGAATGATCCTCTTTCGTATGGAGATTTTACTTTTTATCAAGCAAGTTATGGTTCTATGGGGGATTTTAACGTTGAATTGCGTTTTGTTGAAAAGTCAGGTTCTTATTCAAAACAAGCCTTTCAAAAAACAGGGGTTGGAAAAGTTCAGAAACTCGACACCTTTGGTGTTCAGTATGTTGTATTGAGAGCTTTGAATGATGTCCAAGGTTTTGGGCCAGGTGTTCAGATTCAAGAATTAAAAAATGATCAGCCTTCAGGAGAAGAATTTTGGATTCTAAAAAATTATCCAAATTTTGATTTTGAAAATCGAAAGTCTCCATGGGCTGCGGTATTAGAAAGTCTCGATGAAAAACATTTCTCGGGATTACAAATTGCCCACGACCCTGGAGCTCCGATTTATTGGTTAGGTTGTTTGGGAATGCTGATCGGCACTTTTTATGCCTTGTTTGTTCAACATAAACGCTATCATTTACGCTTTGAGAATGGTGAAATTTTATTAAGTGGAACTATTCATAGACTTCCACTCACATTTGAAAAGGACTTAATAAAACTTGCGACTCGATTGAGATTAGCATCTAAAGGACAAGTCAATGGATAATATTTTTTCTTACACTGTCAGCGCTTTAAATTATTCTGCATTTATTTATTTAACGGCGGCGTTCTGTTTTTTTGCAGCCATGATTGTAAAAAAATCAAATGGCTTTTGGCGAAATACGGCGCAAACGCTCGCTGCAGCTGCCTTTTTGGCTCACACGTTGGGCCTAGTGGGTCGTTGGTATATTGGGGGAATCGACAGACCCCCGTGGACAAATCTTTATGAGTCTTTGGTGTTTTTTGCCTGGGGTGCCTCATTGTTTCAACTGTTAGGTCAGTGGCTTTGGCGAGTTCCTTTTACGGGCGTCATAGTGATGCCTTTAGTTTTTTTGTTAATGGGAATGGCTGTGATGACCCCGAATAAAACAGTGGAACCACTCATTCCAGCTCTTCAAAGCAATTGGTTGAAAATTCATGTGTGCTTTGGAATGATGGCTTATGCAGCTTTCACTTATGGAGCTTGTTTATCGTTTTTGCATTTATTTAGAAATAAAGTTTCGGTCACAAAAATTGCAGCCATTCTTTGTTTAATGTTTCTTGTAAACTTAGGCACAGCTGGAAGAGGACACGTTTTTAAAGATGGAAAATTCTTTTTAGATAAAACCATTACAAAAACCCTAGCCGACGGAACTCAAAGTCAAACTAAAGACACTTATAGAGAATACGAAGGTGGGCCTGTTGTCACTCGTATGGTGGCTGTTCCAGGCGCCGAGTATTTTTTTTGGGTGAGTTTTTTATCGTTTTTTGCAGCGATGATTCTTATGTTTCGTCGTAAAAAATCACAATATAACCAATTACAAAAACTTGATAAAATTTTATTTTGGACGGGAACTCTTTCTATGGCGGGTCTTTTAGGATGGTTGTTCTATATGAAACGAAGTCATCCCGACCTTAGTCTATATTCGAATCCGTATTTAGTGATGCTAATCTTCACTTCTTTGTTTTTTGCATTTGTCTTTTTGGCTCTTGAGCATTTTCATAAAAGCATTATGGATAAATTACCGAGCGCAGATCGTTTGCATGAATTAAGTTATAAGACTGTCCTTTTTGCTTTTCCGTTTCAAACCCTGCTTTTAATAACGGGGGCTGTATGGGCTTATTATGCTTGGGGTAGAAGCTGGGGATGGGACCCTAAGGAAACTTGGGCTCTAATCACTTGGTTAGTTTATCTTATCTATTTGCATGGAAAATTATTGATAAACTGGAAGCCCAACACATTGTCTTTTATAAGCATTATTGGATTTATTGTGATGGTCTTTGCGTTTTTAGGAGTCAACTTAGTTTTGAGTGGTCTTCATAGCTACGGAAGTGCGTAGTTTTAGACGAGCTAAAAAGCTCTCGTTTAAAAGCTAAAGTCGTGGGCTCGAAATGTTTTAGACATTTTCGGGTCATTCCAAATAGGTGCTTCAAAACCAATGCAGGCAGGAGCTTCCGAGCCAGGAAGTCTGCTACCAAATTTTTTATCTAGAACTTCTTCCCACCATTTGAATCCAGTAAATCCTAAATGGCCACCCCAGCTTAAAATCGATATTGATTTTTGAGAGTTTGCTAAATTCCAAACCTCTCCAATATTTAGAAAATCATCTTGTGCGCTAATCACTTGAAAGTCGACGTTTTTGCTTTGAAGTTTATTCAGCCAATAAAAAAGAGAAAAACTTTGAGGGTTTTTTACTCTAAAGTTTTTGGATACCGAATCTATATAGGAATAATAGCGAGGGTCTTTGAGGTTTATGGATTCAGGAACATTAGAGCCACCAATGTATTTTAGATCTTTAAGGGTTTGTTTTAAGTGTTTTAAAAATACATCTATTGAAACCACTTGTAGCATTTGATCTTCATTCACTTTAGGGGTTTTCCCTCGAAGATTTTCCCATAAAAATCCAAACATAATACCCAAAAGCTCTAAGTTGCCTGGTTTGTTCTCGGGCAAATTTTGAGCCCTAACGATAAGTTGATCGAGATTATTCGCGGCACTCTTAAAATTAATAGGGGGGCCAACCATAAGAATTTTTCCATCGATTAAATTATTTTTATCGAGGCCTTTAACAACGGAGCTTAAAAACCCACCATAAGATTCGCCATAGAGGTGAATGTGCTTAACGTTTTGAACTCCGATTTTTTTTATAATTTCAGGGATGAGATCGAGTACGACTTCGGCTTCAGCTTCAATATCGCCCGGCCAGTGGTCGGGCTTTTGAATTAAATAAGTGTGGCTCCAGGGATTGTTGATAACGGCCGTGTGATATCCTCTATTAGAGAAGTAATCTAAGGGGCGACTCATCATTGGGGAAAAATTCTTTGTGGCAATTCCAGGAAGTGCAATGACTAAATCGGCTTTAGTATTTTGATTAAATAGAAGAACTTTAGTGCTGCCAATTTCAAAGTGATTAGAGGGAAGACTTTGATAGTTTTGATATTTGCTTTGCAGGTTTCTGATTCTTCCTGCATAGGCCATAACAGCTCCATGCACGGTTGAGATGAAGGGATTTTGAAAGCTGGGGTCGGGCAAGTTGGGCTCATTGAGGGAGGCCTGCAAAGAATAACTTAAAATTGTGACAAGAATAAGACAAAGTTTCTTTGTGGACGCTTTCATCAGTTTTTCCAAACTAGGTGATGTAATTTAAGCTTTCAAGATTATACGGTGATTGGCTTTATAGTATCTTAATGAAAATTTATCGTAAACTTCAAGCCCTTGAAATGTAAAGGCTCTTACAATGAAATCTATGAAGAACGTGATGTATTTGGCATTTTTATATTTATCTTTAATATTTCTTCAAAGCTGTACAGGTGGCGCGAGTACCGGCACTAGGGGTTCTTCAGGAGGCAGTGGCTCTTCGGTGGGATCTAGTGGTGGGGGAACGAGTTCTGGAAACAATAATTCAGGAAATAATAATAACAATATAAACAATAGTAATGATAATGCTGGTGGACCTGGTGGGAATAATAATAATTCGAATGGAAATAATAATAATGGTGGCGGAGGCGGTGGAGTTGTCGTTGACCCTTTAGCTTTTCGTAATGATTATCTTTCAAGTGTAGCCGTGGGCGAGCAACATGTTTGTGCGATTTCAAACGATCAATTATCTATTAATTGTTGGGGGACTTATTCAACGACGTATCCTTATTTATTAGGTACTGATTTTACTCCTACATCTACAATTGTGAGAGTGGATGATAGAACTATAGTTCAAACAAGCGAACCTGCGAGTTCTAGTTCTAATCCCATAAAATATATTCATATAACGGCCAGTGATTTTAACACTTGTGTTCTGACAAATAGAAATCAGGTTTATTGTTGGGGTCGAGGCCTTTATGGTGCCATAGGTAATGCCTCGAATGCCAATCAGAATATCCCAGTTCCCGTGCTTTCAAACGTTGCCTTTGTTGATGCGGGCGGTGATTCTGCCTGTGCTATTATGACCGACAAAAGAGTCATGTGTTGGGGCTCTAACGCAAATAGAACGCTAGGCCTTGGCCTAAAAGACGGGCAAACTACGGATACTAATGCCAATCACAAAATCACTGACTCTAATGTTCCAGTTTATGTAGCAACGGCTCGTTTAATTAATGGTACTACGAGAACTTTTCGTGCCATTCATCTTGCCGTTGGTAACGCACACGTTTGTGCAATTGAGGATGCTGACAGTCTCGGGTTATTTTGTTGGGGGCATAACGAATACAATAAGACAGGCTTAAACACGAATGGTGCAGCAAACTCGTATACTCCTTGGCCAAAGCAGGTTTCTATGCCCACATATTCTACAACATCTTCTAGTTATAAAGCTTGGAGTGTTGCCGCATCAGATAGCAATTCCTGTGCATTGATGGAAGATAGAAAAATTTTTTGTTGGGGACGTGCTGACTTAGGAGCAACAGGTTCGGCAATATCTATTGGTATGGTGGATATGCCGCGTGCGGATAGGCCTGTTTTGAGTCCAGACCCCACAGGGGTTCAAACGTCTGGATATTCTGCTCGCCCATTTATTAAAAAAATTGCTTCAACAAAACAGAGTAGTTGTACTTTAGATAGAAATACGCGAGCGGCATTTTGCTGGGGCTATAATGATCAAGCCCAAACCGGGCGCTGCACTCAAACGGGCACTTCTTGCACTCCGGCAGCAAAATATCTTACAGCAGATCAAATTGTAAGTACTGAGGGTTACTTAGTCTTTTCAGATATCACTGCCGGCGGAGCTACTGTTTGCGGTAAGGCCTATTTTCAAGGTCCAGAGGGTGTCGCTGTAGATTACACTCTAAAAGTTTATTGTTGGGGTGATAATGCTTATAAACAAATCAAACCCTCACAAACTACGGCTAATTTTCTGCAAGCTCAAGTGATTCCGGATGCGAATTAATTCTCAGTAGATAATAAAAAGTAAGCCTTTTTCGAATAAAGGAAAAGGCTTATGTAACTCAAAAGTGCAGAGAGCCAAATCATAAAGATTCCACTACTCATGAGCCATTCTCCTGGGTTGTTGTTGAGCCCAGCTCCAAAAAATAAAAATCCTAATCCTAAAAATTGAAATGTCGTTTTTAATTTGCCGAGCCATTGTGCGCCCATAATGAATCCATGAGCAGCGATAAGTGCTCTTATTCCCGTTATAAGAAATTCACGCGCTAATAAAAGGCTCGCAAGCCAGGGGCTAAAATTAAAAAAAGGATTGGCCACTAAGAATATTAATGAAATACAGAGCACGAGCTTGTCGGCTACTGGGTCCATGAGTTTCCCAAAATTACTTTCTTGTTTTTGGGATCGAGCTAAATAACCATCAAGGTAATCAGTGATTCCTGCAATAACGAGGAAGCCTACGGATGTGAAGTGATAATTGTTGATTATGGCTAAAGCGAAAAAGGGAAGAATCGCGATGCGTAAAAGAGTGAGTGCGTTGGGGAGGTTTTTCATGCCCACTTTTATGATAGGGTGTTTACTATGCTTTGGCGACACTATATTGGACTTCTTTTTATATTTTTTATTTCATGCAGTAGCACTGAATTAGGGAAATCTGGAGGAACGAGTCTTAGAAAAGGTGATCCACAGGTTGTGCTGCTTCATTTTAGTGATTTTCATAGTCACCTTTTGCCCTCTAAAGACGCGTTGGGCGGATTAGCAAAAATAGCTACAATTATTAAAAAAGAGCGAGCTGCAGCGGGCGGGCGAACAGATGTTGTGGTTGTTGCTAGTGGAGATTTAGTTGAAAAAGGAAGTTCTGCATGCAAGGCCACAAAAGATATTGCTTGTGTTCAATTACTGCACGAAATTGGATTGGATTATTCGGCATTAGGAAACAATGAACTTTATAGAGGAGGTCAGGACCTTAATAAATTAGTTAAAGAGTCGGGAGTGACTTGGATTAATGAAAACGTTAAAGGCCTTTCTTCGCAAGCTTGGAATAATCATGTACTTTTTAAGGGCGCAAAATCTGGATTGGAATTTTGGTTGCTCTCTTGGACTCGCACACCCTTTTGGGATGCTGCTGCTGCTAAGAAAAATAGTTTTAAATTTACAGGAAATCCTACGGCTGCAAATTGGGCAGATTGGAAACGTTTAGCAGCTAAAGCTCCGTTGTTGTGGGTCAATCATTTGCCATGGAGCCAAGATCAAATTTTTGCCACAAGTGCGTGTGAGAATATTCCAAACAAAAATTTAGCCTTTCTTTCTGGAGACGATCACAAAGCGCAATTCGCAAATTTCTGCGCGCCACTATATGATTCTGCAGCTTTTGGTGAGACTGTCACAAAATTGGTTATTGGTTCTGATGCGAGTGGAAAAAATCTTCAAACTAAATCTGTAGATGTTATTTCGGTGAATTCTTCAGTCGAAGAAGATTCTGAAACTCAAACTAAAATTAATTCTTTATATGCTAAATATTCTCCCAAAGCCCGCGAGGTTGTCGCCAATGTTTCTCAAGAAGTGACTTCTAAAAAATTGGCACTTTGGATTGCACAAAGCTATCTTTATGCGAGTAAGGGGGATGTAGCTATAGTTAATAGTGGTGCTATAAAATCTAGTTTGAATCCGGGGACTATCACTTGGGAGGACTTAACTATAGCGGCTCCCTATAATAATGATGTGATGGGCTTAGATTGGTCGAAAGACAATTTAGAGAAAAGTATTTGCCAAGCCTCTCTTAGAAAAAAAGATGAAGATGGCGCTGATTATGGTTCCGAATTAATTTTAGCCGGAGCTAAGCTTATTGATCCTGGCACCGATCATTGTCGTTTGGAACTGCCGAGCCATAAAAAGGCGCTTAAAGTTATTATGGATTCTTATATGGTCTCTCGATCGGCTCGCTGGTTGGGGCGCGATGTGAGTGGGGTTTCGTTTAGGTTTGGTTTCAATACGGAAAAAGCTATTGAAATGGGTCTCAAGCGAAGCGGAGGCGTTTTTTGATAGTTTTTTCAAATTTAGCAATTTCTCTTGATGGAAAAATTGCTGATCGAAGTTTTCCATCTCGATCCTTGGGAACGCCTTATGATCGAAGAATGATGCAAAAAATAAGAAATCGTGCCGATGTTGTCATTATAGGCTCTAAGACTCTTGAAACAATGAAGAAGCCAGCTAAAAAAACTAAAGACAAGGCTTCGTTTTCAGAGCTCGTAAATGCTGTTGTAACATCATCGGGGAAACTTCCAAAAAATATTCCTTTTTGGAATGACAACACAGTGATTCGATATGTGTTTACTACTCAAAAAGGTTATAGAAACGCCTTGGATTCATGTAAGGATCGAGCTTTTGTGGTTATTGCGGGGGAGTCTAAAGTTGAAATACCTAAGCTGCTTAAAGTTTTGGCTCAATGCAATTTGAATAAGGTATTGGTAGAGGGTGGAGGCGATCTTATGGCCTCATTTGCTGAAGCTAATAGTTTAAATGAGCTTTATGTGACTTTAACACCTTGGTTGATAGGCGGAGCCGCAAATCCAACTTTGATTGATGGAGTGGGCTTAAAAAAGTGGCTTCCTTTAAGACTTAAAAGTCTTAAGAGGGTCGGCAATGAGCTTTATTTCCACTATCATGTTTCAGGTAAAAGGAGCAAAAATGGCTGAAGCTGAACACCGTGAAGTTCTCGATGTATCTTTAGAGGATCTCTATAATACTATTTTGGATTTCGAATCTTATCCTAGATTTGCAAGTGGGGTTAAAAGCTCTCGGATTAATTCCCGAGAAGGGGATGCTCTCATAGTCGGAATGGAACTTGAAATGGTTAAGCGTATTGATTACGTGATATCAGTCAAGCACACTAAGGATGCTGAAAACAAACAAGCTCAAGTAGAGTGGTCATTGCATTCGGGATCGCTTTTTAAAAAGAATAATGGTCGCTGGCTTTTGAAGTCGCTTGGAAATAGCAAAACAGAAGTGATTTATAAGCTTGAAGTTGATTTTAATTTTACAGTACCTGGTTTTATTCTTAAGGGCCTTGTTCAAAAAAGTTTGCCTGGAGCTGTTAAAGATTTTTATGAAGAAACTCGTCGGAGAAAAAAATGAACGATAGTGACGACAAAAAAAAGGTCTTTAATGATCTTTTAAAAAAAGCGGTCAGTATGGGAGCTGAGGCTTATTTGTCTGCCGAAGATAAAGTTAATAAAACGCTTTCTGCGGTTCAAATTCCTAAAGATTTTTTAAAGGAAAGTGTCGTAAATTTTTTTGAAAGTTATAAATTTCAAATACAATCAGAAGTTTCGTTAAAACCCGTTAATGGTACTTCTAAGAAGGAGACTCGAACTATGGAAAAGAATATCATTCAAACTTCTTCGGCCCCAAAAGCCATTGGTCCCTATTCCCAGGCCGTAGACACTGGAGAATGGGTGTTTTGTTCCGGACAAATTCCGCTCAATCCTCAAACTATGGAATTTGCTGCAAGCGATGTTAAAGGTCAAACAGAGCAGGTTCTTAAAAATTTAGCCGCTGTTCTTGAGGCGGCTGATCTTAGTTTGGCTGATGTTGTGAAAACGACTGTATTTATGAAAGATCTTTCTCAGTTTCCTATTATGAATGAAGTCTATGAGGCCCATTTTTCAAAGGCTTCTAAGAAATTTCCCGCACGTTCTACTGTGGAAGTATCGGCTTTGCCTAAGGGTGCTTTGGTTGAGATTGAGGCCATTGCTAAAAAGTAAAAGGCCTAGATGCGATATTTACTTTCAACGGCGCTTTTTATCCTCATGGCATTGTTAGCTTGGGATATGTGGCGCTTTTCGAAAGCTTTGCCTTCCTTTGCTCATGATAGATTGCCTAATAAGGCTGTTGATTTATTAGCGGTGGTCACGGGTGGGCAAGGGCGCATTAAGCGAGCGGTGGATCTTTTTGTTGAAGGTTCGGCTCATCATTTATTGATTTCAGGTGTGAGTCCTGACTCTAGTCTGGAAAGTATTTTTAGCAGCAATGGTGTGGAGACTCTTCCTCCTAATTATCGTAAAAATATTTTTTTAGGAAATTTGGCTCGCTCCACCATTGAGAATGTTAAAGAAATTAAAAGTCTCATTGTTAAAAATGATTACGATTCAGTCATGTTGGTGACTTCAAGTTATCATATGCCTCGTTTGTATCGGTTGCTTCAAAAGGAATTGGCTCGTTGGCCTGAACGAAAAGTGGAATTGTATTTTGCTTGCGTAGAGAGTCCAAATTTTCCTGATGATTTATGGTGGGAGAGCCTTACGGGTTGGCAGGTTTTTGCAACAGAATATCTAAAATCTCTAATGCTAGTTTTCCATTTAGACAGCGTCTTGTAATCCCTTTGCAAATTTAATTGTGCGCGGGGAACCGGGCCTGGGATGATGAGTTTGGTATGGGATGTGCAAGGGTCTGATTGCTATGCAATCGGAAGAAATATTTCAACCACCCCATTGTCCCAATAAGTATTGTTTAAA
>JAGNHS010000012.1 GCA_018001635.1 Pseudomonadota bacterium
GGAACTTGCAGCTTTCGCTTGTTTAGTCCAGGCCCGTTTCTTCGCGCACAATTGGGATAAAAAGTTTGGGGGAAATGTAGGGGTGGGGGCTTGAGTGTTAACGCTATGCGCTATATAATGCACGGGCTTTAGGAGACGATACATATGTCTAAAATCAGTTCCAAACTTGTTCTCGCTCAACTTATATCTGCATCCGTAGTGCCTACAGTTATGGCTAGGGTTTTAAATGATGAGCCCACCATTCTAGAGAGGCGCGAGATCAGATCAGAGCGTGAGCAAAAGGAATTTGATCTACGAAGTAATTCCCACGTTATGGCTATAAACAGTCCAGCAAATTCAGGAAAAGAAACCACTTGGGACACCTTGGAAGTAGGAGCACCTTTAAAGGTGGAATATTTGAATAGTGGAGTAACTGTTGCTCTAAAATTTATTTCACATATGAATGGTCGATTGAGTGAGCATAAGTCTGCTTATGAAAATGATTTAGCTCGACGAGATTTTTATTTAGTGACTGCTGGCATTTTCAAATCTGAAAATTCCATTGATGGTTTAGTTGAGAGATTGAGAAGTGGTCGTTATCGTTTAAATATTTTCCTGAAATCTGCTCCAACTAAAAGTGCGGACGGAGAAAGTGTGATTTTAAGTGTTAAAAATATTCAAAGAGTAGAGCTTCAGGATTTGCTCGAAGATTTGATTGTTTATAAAAACGTAATTAGTGAATAAGCTTTAGAGAGTTTACGCATCAACGAACTATCGAGACATTCGGCGAGCGCGTTCAAGGAGAATAATTCTATTCGACAATTCTTGTGCTGCACTTAAAACTAAGAACTTAGGATTTTGAGAGGCCTTGTTGTTCACGCTATTTGTGCAAATGATTCCATCAACATTCGGGTTGGTTAAGACTTTCGAAGCGTCTCCTGTTAGATGAGTGGCGAGAACATAAATCTTTTTAGCTCCTAAAGCCTTTAAGAGATCGACCACTTGTGATCCTGTGCCTCCAGTTTCAAGTTCATCATCAACGATGGCAACAGTGAGATTTTGAACCTGCATATCGGAGAGCCCAAATATTTTAATTTTCTGAGTGAGAGAATCACGTTGTTTATTAGCTGTAGAGATCCCAACGCCAAGTTCACCAGCATATAAACTGGCCGCTTTCTGCGCGCCTTCATCGGGCGCAATAATCTTTTCAACTCCAATTTTTCTAAGATAAGGAATCAGTGTTGGGCGAGAGCTCAATTGTTCGCTTGGAACAGAGAAAAAACCTTGTGACTGAGGTGCGTGAGCTCTCATAAAAATAACGGAGTCCATTCCAACGGATTCAAGTAAATCAGCTCCTAGACGACCAGTGATGGTAATTCCACCTGCCTCATCGACTTTGTCGGATCGTGCAAAGGGGAGATAGGGTGTGACCAGTGTTACGCGATTACCTTGTTCTTTGAGGCGGTCAATGAGTGAAAGGGCTTTTAAAAGCTGAAGATTCACATTCATACCGCCATCCATAAGAAGATAAATTTGAGAATGGAGAGGAATTAATTGAGGGTCTTCCCAAACAGGAATTTGGGTTATTGATGAAATTTCATGAACGAGTTGATCGCCTCTTAAATCCATTAGGTAAGTTTTAGCGCTAATGGCTTCGTGTGAGTTTCCTGGGGCTTTGGGAAGTCGTCTTAGCTCATTGTTTTGAATTCGAAAGTTTTGAGCTCCGGCAACGCGGAAAAGTGTGAGAGGATCAAAATGAAAATTAACACCTTCAACATGCAAATCCATGGAATAATTATTTGTGGTCACATTCACAGTTCCTGCGCCGTTAGTTTTTAGCGTTCGCACCGCGATCAGTGCTTCCATGAAAGAGTCCGGCGTGAGGCGATTAGGAATAATAACCGAAGTGTCTCTAAATCTGACGTCTCGTTCTAAGCGCCAGAGTATATTGCTCGTGGGGAATTGTGTGGCTTTCGCGTGAGAGAAAAGTAAATTTTGTTCACGAGCGCGTCGTTCTGCATTGGGCTCATTAGATTTTACAGTGAAAAGTATGGGCCCATCTTCACTAAAATGAAGATCGCTTAAAGGTCGAGTGATGCTTTCATTTGCGCGACCTAATTTGTTAATGACGGCCATTGAAAGTCCTGTAGAATCTTTTTGGATGTTGGCGACAGTGCCTTCAAAAAACTCTTGGGCGTCTTGAACGATAAAGGTGGCGTCTTTCCCACTAGAGTGAAGCGCTAAAAGCTGACGAATTTTGTAAACTTCAACATCTTTAATCACAAATTCATTAGTTGTGACTTCATAAGGAATTTTTACGTCTTTGAGTAAGACTTTTTGGAGTTCTCCTAATTCGTCTTTGAGGGTGAGTTTTATGAGGCCTTTTTCATCGATACCAATATTGAGCAATCTATAGGATTTGGGATTTCCATTAATTTCGATACGGGCACCTTTCCATTGAACCCATAATAATTTTTCGAGAAGTTGAATTTCGTCATGGCTGTAGTTTGGAGAGCCTTCATTGGAAATTTGCGCTAATGAGACGTCGAATATACCGCAACTTTTTTGCGAGCCATCTTTGCTTTTGAAGTCGACAATGATTTTTCCTTCTTCAGTAAAATGCGCTCCGGTGAAAGTTCCAGTGAGAGTTTCAACTGGGGGAGAGTAGCGTATGCGTAATGGAGTCTCGTATCCTTTGAAGTTTTTGATGTTTTCAAGATTTCTCTTTTCAATCAGATCTTGAGTTAAGCGGAGCAACCAAAGTCTAGCTTCATCAAGTCTTTCGAGTTGTTTGTCGGTGAAGACTAAGTTCTTCCAGAAATTATTGGTGAGCTTGCGATGAAGAATTTCGGTCCATTTTGTGGTTTCAAATTGAGCTTTGAGACGGAAGAGATCGTAGGGGTATCCGCGTTCATGAAGAACTTCAAAAAAGGTCATTTGCACGCCACGGAATAGATCGGGATCACTTGTTCTAAGTTCGCGAAGTGGAGTTAAAATATTGTCACGATTTTCTAACCACTCTCGAAGAGTTGAAGATATTTTTGCATAAGGGTCGGTCAGGTGATCAATGTCTCGAAGTGATAAAAATTCAATATGACCCCAATCGTGGTAGGCGAACTCAGCGGGGGTGAGATCGAAGCCATCGCCAAAAATAGATTCAGTGGTAAATCCAATTAAGTGTACGGGGACAACACGTGTATCAAAAAAATAGTCGAGCCCAACACTTTGAAAGCTTGGGAAGGCGAGGACGTCGGGCCATTTTGAGAGAAGATCTTCGACCACATTTTTAGCTAAGTTTTGATGATAGTAACTGGTGAAATGAGGGTGAATTTTTCGGTAGTCTTGATCGACCTGCTCTATAAAACGCATGCTCCATCGAATGAAATCATGATACATGATTCCAGTGGATAGAATTTGCTCGCCACTTTTTTGGAGATCTTCGTAAAAACTTCGACTTTCTTTATGAGCTTTTTCTTTGCTGATTAAATAGCCCGAAATTTTCGAAAGTATTTCATAGACAGTGGGGCGCATTTCTTCAAATTTGAAGGAAGTCTCCCCTCTGGCTCGGGCTTCTAGGGCGCGCTCTCTTAGCTCTTCGTAGATTTCAACGGGATTTTTTCTAAGGGAATCTGTAAAAGTTATTGTAGTGTCTTGAGTGAGGGGACTTTGGCAGGATTCTTTAGCCGGAGAATCGTTGTTGGCACTCAGATTTTGTGCAGGACTGATGAAGAAACTAAAAGCGAAAACAATAAAAGAAAAATTCACCTTTAAAGACTTCATGGAGGGTTCTCTTCGCTATCACAAAGCCAATGAAAACGTCTACGTTATAAGTCTTAATGATAGTGACTAAGAGTGATTTTTATAGATTTTTTTAAGCTTTTTAATTCTATCAAAATTTAAGTTTTTTTAGGTGAATCGGCCGTTGACAAGGCGTGTTATTCCTGTAGTCTCCTCCGCTTATGTCATTTTCTAAAAGACAGTTTTTAATTCCTTCCTTTTTATTATTTTTTCTAAACCTTGCAGTTAAGGCTAACGCAAATTGTGAAGTTTCTTTATTAAGAGATCGCGCAAAACCTGAAGATATCACGGCCGCAAAAGAAGTTTTTGAATCCAGTACCCATGCTCTTAATCCGGATTCGCTTCCTGACAAATTCAAAGCTCCTTCAGTTCAAATTCAGAATGGATATCTTGTCGGTGGAGAAATCAAGGTTTGGAAGGGCCCCATGGATGATGTCTACTCTCCTATTCGTGTGGAAAGTGCTGTGGGTGTGGTGACTCGACAATATTTAGGTCAGGTTCCACGAATGGATGCGCAAACGGGTTTAGCCGTTTATGAAAATTCTCGCCAAGCTTGGAATCATGGCCAAGGTGAATGGCCTAAGAAAACTTTGAAAGAACGAATTGCTCACATGCAAAAGTTTCTCGATGGAATGCTTTTAAAGCGCCAAGAACTTATTAATCTCATCATGTGGGAAATCAATAAGAATGAAAAATTAGCGACTACTGAAGTCGATCGCACTATTGCTTATGCAAAAGATACTATTGCTGAAGCAATAAAACTTGAAAATGAATTGTCACAAATTCAAAGTATCGGATCGGATTCTTTTAAATTAGGTCGTGAGCCTTTAGGGGTGGTTCCAATATTTGCTCCCTACAATTATCCGCTCAACGAAACATTTACGAATTTAATTCCAGCTTTGCTTATGGGAAATATTGTTCTCGTTAAACCTGCTCGATACGGCGTGCTTCTTATGAATCCTTTGTTGGAGTTGTTTCGGGATTCATTTCCACCAGGTGTTGTGAATTTTATTTATGGAGATGGCCGAGAGGTTTTTTCAAAAATCAATGAAGTCGGAGGCTACGAAGGTTTAGGCTACATTGGAGGTGAAAGAGGCGCTTTAAGTATTTTACAAACCAATGGTGCCGCTCATCGCACAAAAGCCACTTTGGGTTTGGGTGCAAAAAATATGGCCGTGATTTTGAATGATGCCAATATGGAACTTGCTATTTCTGCCAATCTTGAAGGGTGTTTGACCTATAGTGGTCAGCGTTGCACAGCCCATAAAATTCTCTTTGTTCAAAGGGGAATCGCTGAAGTATTTTTAAATAAATTTTCTGTGGCTGTAGATAATCTTAAAGTTGGAACAGCCTTTGATAAAGACGTTACAATCACAGCGTCCCCTGACAACACTTGGCTCGATACGCAGAGTCGTATGACCAGCGATGCTCTCAGTAAAGGAGCTCGAATAGCCAATCTGTCGGGCGGTCTTTCTATGAACGGAATTTTCTCTCCTACAATTTTAGTGGGTGTGACACCTGAAATGGAAATTTATAATAAAGAACAATTTGGTTCCGTGATTCCCGTGGTTATTTTTGATGAAATTTCTGAAGTCTTAGCTTGGCAAAGACAATCGCCTTATGGGCAGCAAGCAGCAGTGTTTGGTCAAGATGAGTCTACTTTGAAGATTTTCGTTGATGGCCTAAGAAGGCAAGTTGGAAGAATCAATATCAACGGAGCTTGTCGAAGAAGTCCCGACGGAATTCCGTTTGGAGCTCGTGCTAATTCAGGCTTGGGAACTCTCTCGCTTCGAGACGCACTTTTAGCTTTCACTACGGACTCGGTGATTTGCGAAAACCGTACTGCCAGCCAAGCGGTAGTTAAGTAACTCTTAGGCTTTCAATTTATAGAATATCCTAAAGACACGGCAGGGCACCCCCTCCTCAGGTCTTCGCCTTAAGGCTCGACCTTCGGGAACCCCGAGTGTCTTTAAAATATTCTATAAATTGAAAGCCTAATCTTTAATTAAACAGTGAAGTGCATGAAAAATATTTGCAGTTGAGCTTATAAACTTAACTGCAAATACAGTTTATGAGGAATTACGAGTTCCATAAAAAAACAGGAAAGAAATTAGAAACGTTCGTCCAAGATAAAAAGTCTTGGGTTGATAGGCTTACGTTTGATTTCAATTTGATAATGCAAGTGCGGGCCGGTAGAGCGACCTGATGTGCCTGTGAGCGCAATTCGCTCACCTCGTTTTACTTTTTGATTGAGAGATACGAATATTTGCGAAAGGTGTCCGTATTTACTCACGATGTTGTATCCATGATCAATACGAATGGTTTTGCCGAGTGCACCCATCACACCTGAAATTTTTACAACGCCATCGGCTGGAGCATAGACAGGAGTGCCAATGTGATTGGCTATGTCGAGTCCGTTGTGAAATGTTCTGACTCCTGTAAAAGGATTGTATCGGTAACCAAATTCAGAGCTCAAACGACCTTCGGCAGGTAAAATGCTTGGAGTGAATCGCATTCTGTCTACGCGATCGCGAAAATATTCGAGTAGGTAGGCGTAGTTTTTTTCTTCTGAGAGAGTGAGGTTTTCGAGGTGGCTAGCATTGTTATAAAGATCGTTCATCATGAGCACTAAATTATTAGTGTCGAGTCTTTCGTCCATGTCACCTAATATGCCTTCTACATTCGAATAACTTTTCACTTCTCCTTGGACTTTAACATCGGGTTCGTTTTGTGAGCTGTCATCGACAGGGCTTTCTTCTTCGTAAAGGTCGGGGCGTCCTCCATCATCTTCGGATTTAGGAGCTTTGCTTTTGGGTATAATTTTTTGTACAGGAGCCTCGTTCACGGCTGGAGTTTCGGCGTCTCCATTGCTGCTTCCTCCGCCTTGCTCAATATCGCTAATAAATCGAAGTTTTTGAGCAAAACCTTTTAGGCGACCCACGGTTTTGTCGAGCGATTCAATTTTATTTTGAACATTAACGAGTTCTCTTCGTATGACATGATTTTCAACTTTGAGTTTTTTATTTTCAGCCACTTGGCTTAAGACGTGGAGATAATCAAAGAAAATAAAAAGACCAATAAGAATTAGAAGCGCAGCTCCTGTCACAACTATTCTAAGGTACCAGGTGGGCACGCTTATTTTCCGTACTTTGTCGCCCCCTTCGGGTACGAGCATGAATGTGTAGTGCCGATTAGACATCTGTTGAAATGATTCTAATGGTTCAGAGCCGATTTTCCCATCTTCGTTAGCGCAAAGTGTTAAACGTTTTCAAAACTTTCGAGAGCTGTGTTTGAATCTCCTCCGCAATGCTAGAGTTTTTCACATATGAAAATTCATGAGCATCAAGCTAAAGAACTTCTTTCAAAAAGTGGTGTTGTCGTGCCTAAAGGTTTTGTAGCCTTTACGGTAGATGAAGCCGTTAAGGCCGCTGAAAAACTTAAATCGCAGGGAATTTCTGCCTATGTGGTTAAAGCCCAGATCCATGCAGGAGGACGAGGAAAGGGTGGAGGGGTCAAATTAGCCAAGAGTGTTGATGAAGTAAAAACTCACGCAACAAGCATCCTTGGAATGACTCTTAAAACTCACCAAACAGGTCCGGCGGGACAATTGGTTAGAAGACTTTGGATTGAAGAAGCTAATCCTCCCAAAAAAGAATTTTATCTATCCCTGATTCTCGATAGAGCTAAAAGATGCGTTTCATTGTTGGCTTCGGCTGAAGGCGGTATGGATATTGAGGAACTAGCGGCCAAGCATCCCGAAAAAATTCTCACGATTAATATTGATCCCACTGTAGGTTGGACAAGCTTTTATTCTCGACATTTGTCTGAGTTCTTTGGCTTTGCGCCCGATAGTCCGGCCAAGCTCCAAGATCAAATGCATGCCATGGCCACGGGTTTTTATAAATTATTCTTAGATAAAGATTGTTCAATATTAGAGATCAACCCGCTTTGTATTGTGGGCAGTGGCGATCAAGAAAAGCTAATTCCACTCGATTGTAAAATTAATTTCGATGACAATGCTCTCAAACGTCATCCTGACGTTTTTGAAATGCGAGACGAGCATGAAGAAGACCCTAAAGAGTTGGAGGCTTCGAAGTTTGATCTCAACTTTATTGCTCTTGATGGCAATATCGGTTGCATGGTGAACGGTGCGGGTTTGGCGATGGCCACTATGGATATTGTTAAGCAATATGGTGGAACTCCCGCTAACTTCCTCGACGTGGGTGGAGGCGCTACTACGGATAAGGTTCGCGAAGCTTTTAAAATTATTCTGAAGGATCCCAACGTTAAAGGGATTTTTGTAAATATCTTTGGCGGTATTATGAAGTGTGATGTGATTGCCGATGGTGTTGTTCAAGCCGCTAAAGAAATTCAAATTAAAGTTCCTCTTGTGGTTCGTCTAGAGGGAACCAACGTAGATAAAGGTAAGCAAATTCTAGAAACAAGCGGATTAAAAATTATTGCGGCTTCTTCGATGGCCGATGGCGCTGAAAAAATTGTGAAAGCGATTGGAGCTTAAAGATGTCTATTTTAGTCAACAAAGATTCGAGAATCATCACTCAGGGTATCACGGGTAAAACAGGTTTATTTCACGCTCAACAATGTCGTGATTATGGAACAAAAATGGTGGGAGGTGTAACTCCTGGGCGCGGAGGACAAACGGTGGATAATTTTCCAGTTTGGAATTCCTGCTATCAAGCCGTGAAAGAAACTAATGCCAATGTGTCTATGGTTTTTGTGCCACCCTTCGGAGCTGCCGACGCCATCATGGAAGCTTTTGATGCGGGCATTGAGCTCGTGATTGCTATTACCGAGGGTATTCCAGTTTTGGACATGCTCAAAGTTCGTCAGTTCTTGCTCAAAAAAAATGCAGATCGTAAGGAAGCCGGTCTTTCTCGTTTGCGCTTAGTGGGGCCCAATTGTCCCGGCGTAATCACTCCTGGAGAAGCCAAAATCGGAATTATGCCTGGTTATATTCACAAAAAAGGCTCCGTAGGAATCGTCTCTCGTTCTGGAACCTTAACCTATGAAGCTGTTCATCAAACTTCGGCTCTAGGTTTGGGGCAGAGCACTTGTGTTGGAATTGGTGGAGATCCCATCAATGGGACTAACTTTATCGATGTCTTGGAGCTCTTCAATGCAGATTCCGAAACTCAGTCGGTAGTTATGATTGGTGAAATTGGGGGTTCAGCTGAAGAAGAGGCTGCTCTTTGGATAAAGAAAAATATGAAAAAACCAGTGGTGAGCTTCATTGCGGGGGTGACGGCGCCTCCTGGACGAAGAATGGGACATGCTGGCGCAATTATTTCTGGTGGCGCGGGCACTGCAGAATCAAAGATGAAAGCCTTGCGTGAAGCAGGCGTGGCTGTCTCGCCAAGTCCTGCAGAAATTGGTATGACACTTGCCAAACTACTTAAAAAGTAAAAAGGAGCTCTATCGTGGCTATTGAAAAAACATTTTCTATCATTAAACCCAACGCCGTAAAAAAAGGTGTGATTGGTCCTATCGTTGAGCGTTTCGAAAAAAATGGTCTTCGCGTGGCCGCTATGAAGATGACGACATTAGATAAACTTAAGACTGAAGTTTTCTATGCTGAACATAAAGAGCGACCTTTCTTTGGTGAATTAGTGTCGTTCATGATTAGTGGTCCTGTCGTTCTTATGGTGCTTGAAGGTGAGAACGCCGTTCTTCGTAATCGTGAAATTATGGGTGCGACTGATCCTGCAAAAGCAGCTCCTGGAACTATTCGAAAAGATTTCGGAGATTCTCTTGGAGAGAATTCTGTTCACGGAAGCGATTCTGCTGAATCGGCTAAGAGAGAAATTGCGCACTTTTTCTACGGTTCTGAAATTGTAAATAGCAAAGCTTAAATAAGCCTTGGCTAACTAAGTTTTGTAAAAGGAGAGAGAAAAATGAGTTCATCAAAGAGAGTTCGAGTTGCTGTAACAGGCGCCGCAGGCCAGATTGGTTATGCGCTATTGTTTAGAATTGCTTCTGGTCAAATGTTTGGTCCCGATACAGAAGTGGATTTAAATTTGCTCGAACTTGAGGCCACACTTCCTGCTCTTAAGGGCGTTTGTATGGAGCTTGATGACTGCGCTTTTCCTCTTTTAAAATCCGTCACTCCTACAGCAGATCTCAACGTCGCTTTTAAAGATATCGATTGGGCTCTGCTTGTTGGAAGCGTTCCGCGCAAACAAGGTATGGAACGAAGCGATTTGTTAAAAATTAATGGTGGTATTTTTATCAATCAAGGTAAAGCTATCGCTGCTAATGCCAAGAAAGATGTGAAAGTTTTAGTGGTAGGAAATCCTTGCAACACTAACGCTTGGATTTGCAAGAAAGCTGCTGGAGCGGGAATTCCTGAGAAAAACATTTTTGCGATGACTATGCTCGATCAAAATCGCGCGCTCACTCAAATTGCACAAAAGGCTAAAGTGGATGTCACTCAAGTTAAAAAACTGGCTATTTGGGGTAATCACTCTACAACAATGTATCCAGATTTTTATTCTGCATCCGTCAACGGAAAGCCACTCACTTCAGTAGTGAACGATGAAAATTGGCTTAAAACTACTTTTCTTGAAACTGTCCAAAAGCGAGGCGCTGAAATTATTAAAGCTCGTGGTGCTTCGAGCGCAGCTTCTGCGGCTAACGCTGTTGTCGATACAGTTAGAAATTTAACAACTCCGACTCCTGCCGGTGAGTTTTTCTCTGTAGCGGTTAATTCCGATGGCGCTTATGGTGTTCAAAAAGGATTAATTTTCAGTTATCCGATTAAATCAGATGGTAAAAATTGGGAAATTGTTCAAGGCATTGAACTCGGCGATTTTTCAAAAGAAAAAATTAAAGCCACTGAAAAAGAACTACTTGAAGAGCACGACGCGGTTAAAGACTTAGTTTAGTTTTTAAAATATTATAACGTTCGTTAAGAAACGGATTTGGAATTTATTAAAATTCCAAATCCGTTTTTTTATTATCAAATTTATTCTTGATCAGTGCTTAGGCATGGAAGACTTTCATCTTCAGCCGATAAGAGTGCCATTTGCTCTTGAGAGAGTTTTTGGCGAGTTTTGCTACTGATGTTCGCTACTAAGCAAGAATCTTTGCCCTTTAGGCGTACTACGTGAAGAGTTGATTCAGTACTTTGTTTTCCGTTATCATCCTCAACAGTTTTATTGATTCTGTAGATGAGTCCCCAGAGTTTGAGTTCATTTCTACCTTCAGCATTTTTAACTCGAGAATAACGCCATTCGATGAGCTTAGATCCCATGTCGTGGAAGTTTGAGGGGCTTGGTGTCTGGATCTCTTTACCTTCAAAACTCAATTTTAAATTGTAGCGAATGTCACCGCCTGAGATCTCAACATCATATCCTCCAAAGGAAGGACACTTCATGGTGAGAAAGTCGATTTCAGCGTCTTTTTCAAGTTCTGAACTTTCAACAATAATGCAATCCTTTTCGTCGATACTAGTATAACGTCCTAAGGTTTTAGGGGTTTTAGTTTGAGCCAATGTTGCCAAACTTAAAGCCATACAGAAACTTCCAAATAATATTTTTTTCATGGGGGTCCTCCTCGACCGAGGGAGAAATTATTATATGCACTCATGAATAGCAACTTAAGCAATATTAATAATCAAAATGATACTTTTTGTTTGAACTCGATTAGAGCTTAGGTCTAGATACACGGAATGCGAGTAGGATTCATATTTTCTCTAATTCTTTCGATAAATTCTTTAAGGGCCTCTGATTGTGGCTTGGAAGTGACCAAAGATCTCATTGGCCCCGGTGCCGTTGTCGTCGTTAAGAATACTGCTAAACCTACGCGAGGTTTAAACACTTTGATTGAGGATTTGCCAAAAGTCGGGTTGGCCGTTTTTAGAGGTGATGGATTTGTGCTTGATGGTGGACTAGTTCTTCCGCCTGGTACCAGGCTTGTTGTAGATAAAGGACCTTGGAAAATTGATGGCCAAGTTAATGTCGTGCAAGTGCGATCCGATGATTTTACAGGGAAAGTTTATTGGAATGAATTTAAAAGGCATACAGAATTAATTGAAGCTACTGCTGTTGTTAAAAATAAAAAGCCTGCAAAACCTAAATTTCCCCGAAAGTTTTCTCCAACTGAGTATGGAGAGGGTAAAACATTTTACGGTTCTGATTTTCCAAAAGTGGGAGACATCATTTGGGCCGGCTCTTCGAATAGAGTATTGTCACTAAAATTAATGGGTCGAATCACTGAATTTTTAAGAGATGGCAAAGGATTTAAATATCAATCTCTATTAGGAACTGAAGAGCTTGGAGATTCCGTGTATTCTGCAATAATGGAGAAATCTTGGATAGACGAAGCCGTCGATTTCTATGGTTCCGAAAAGGTCAAAGTTGATTGGTGGCCTTAAAAAATTTATTTATAATAATCTCTAATCTTATTTAGAAAATTATCCACGTCTGAGGCTTCGGTGTCGAAGCTGCACATCCATCTCACAATTCCTTGAGATGTGTCCCAATCCCAGAAAAAACTTTCCTTAAGAAGTTCGTCTCTTAGTTCTTTGTCTATTTTTACAAATACGGAGTTAGACTGAACAGGATAGAGCACTTTAATTTGGGGAAATTGAGATAAACCCTTTTCTAATCTCAAAGCCATTTGGTTAGCTTTCATAGCATTCTCTAACCATAGCTGGTCCGTAAATAAGGCCTCGAACTGTGCCGATATAAAACGCATTTTAGAGGCCAGTTGCATGGATTGTTTCCGGATGTATTTAAAGTTTTCGTTTAAAGTTTTGTTGAATATGACAACGGCTTCGCCGTACATAAGTCCGTTTTTGGTCCCACCCAAACTTAAAATATCGACGCCTGTGTTTACAACTAATTCATGAAGATTAGTTTTTAGCGAAGCTGCCGCGTTGCTAATTCTGGCTCCATCGACATGAAAATATAAACTGTGACTTTTACAAAGTTCACCCAAATTTTTCATTTCTTGGAGTGAATAAAGTGTTCCAACTTCAGTGCTTTGAGTGATGGATAAAGCGCCCGGCTTTACGTGATGTTCACCATGTTGGGATTCTAGAAGTGCGGATACTTGATCGACTTTTAATTTTCCATCAAGGGTGGGGATGTCTTGAAGTTTAGCTCCTAACCATCGTTCAGGAGCTCCACATTCATCGACATTAATATGTGCGCCGCTAGCACAGATTACGGAATTGTAAGGCTTCAAACAGCTTTGAAGTGCGCTCACATTAGCTCCCGTGCCTCCATAAACAAAATAAACTTCACAAGAAGTTTTGAACTCAGCTTGTATTTTTTGAGTGGCCCTCAATGTCCATTCATCGGCGCCATAAGCGGGGCTGTGCCCTACATTGGCTCGAATAAGGGCGTTTAGAATTTTTGGGTGAACAGACGCAAAATTATCACTGGCAAAACTTTTCATGCATTTCTGAAGTTATATGAATTAAAAGTGTTGTACACGGTTGATTGATGGGTTGCGTTAAGTGCGCTCCCACGCTATGTCTAAGCTCTAATTTTAAATCAGAAGGTGCCAAGATGTTGAAATTATTGAATCGTCTATACTTTTCGTTGTCTCTTATAAGTGCCCTAAGCTTTTCTCTCAATAAAACCCATGCAGAAGCAATTAATTGCGATGAGGTCGTTAAAAATGTGCTCGCCTCTTGGAGAAGTTCTGATCGATTTATACCCGGAGGTATTATTCGCCAGCAGGCCGAAACATTTATAGCTTCAAGTTTGCGGCGCGATTTAGCTCAATGCTCAATGGTGGATGCCGAAGCTTCGTTGCTTAGACTCAAAGACGAACTCAAAATCGATAAAGGTGTTGCTGAAAATTTATATAAGATTCAAAGAATAACTGTTTTATGCATGAAAGGGGAATGTCCGTTTGAGAAAGATAGAGTTTCTCCCTTGGCTCGTGAAGAGGACAGGATTGTTCATTTTCCTGTTGGTGAAAAATTAGAAGCATTGCTTTCAGCATTTCCTCCAGCTCCTCCTTTAGATCAACAAGTTCCGGGTTCCTATGTTTTTCGTAGAGACTTATTGGCACAAGAGTCCGTTTCATCTCCTATCAAAAACGATCATTATGCTTTCACTATTGGTTCGGTGTTTTTTAACGAGGGCATGCATGTTTCCCATAAAGTTGTGATGGAAAACCTGAGTCGGGGCTCTAACGATTGGCCTTTTATGGTGAGCTTTGGACAAGATCAAGTCATCGACATGCTCGAAAATCTTCGTTTTCAAGATTGGGAAGTTGAAGCACTTAAAAGAAGAGTCACAACAAAATGGAAAGCCGATCCAGCGTTCTGGACTTGGTTAAGACAATGGCGTTTTACAGGCGACATTGATGGACTTGCGCCAGGTACTATAAGTTTTCCTAATCTCCCTGCGCTTTATGTAACGACCGATCCCATTTCTGCGCTCATTGTAGAAAGTAAAATTAATCCCATCATGAGTTCATACACTAAATGGATGACCAACGTGGTGCGAATTATCATAGCTAAAAAGGGAATTAAGTCTCTTCAAGAAGCGGGCACTCGACGCGTTTTAACTGGGACACTTTCGGCTCTCACCGCACTTTTTGCAGGAGTTGAGGGAACCTCAAACGTCTTTGCCGCGGAACTCTTGGGCAAATACTCCTACGGTACCACTCCACACAGCGGAATTATGATGTTTCATCCCAATGAAGAATCAGGTTTTGAAACAATTTTAGAACACGTCATTGGAGAGGCACTCATGCTTCCCGACACCTACAATATTATGGACGGAATCACCAAGGCGATTCGTGCTGGTGGGGGCGAAAAAGTTTTCATGGTTCGCCAAGATTCCAATATATATAATCTCGACAGCGATGAGGCTTTAAGTACTGAAGACACGGTTCGAGCTATTCACGATTTGTGGGTGGACTTAGGAAGACCCGCCAATGACCACGCGGTGACAAACGATCTTAATGAATATTCTCTTCAGGTTTTAGCCGATGAAGAAGGCGATAAAGTTTCCATGGTGAGTATTGGTGGTGGGATTGCCACGGGTTCTGGGCCTTCTCATGGAAACTATGTTTATAAATTAGTGGAATTTGAAGTTTACGAGGGTCAAGGAGCGAATCGAAAACTTGTGCGCAAAGTTTATCCAGTTAAAGTAGCCAATGGTGCCAAGTCTACTGAGCCCGGTAAAAAAGATCTTTATCGATATTTTTCTCCAGATGGAAAAAAAATGTTGAGAGATTTGAAAGTTTTGGCAGGCTCTCCAGCCCCAGAAGGCGCAACTTTACTCACTCGTTCTTTAGTGCGGGGTGGAAAAAGAGTCTTAAATTCAAGTTCTCCAGATCAAATGCACTCTTACATTTTTGAGCAAGTGGCACAATTGCCTGCTGAGTATCAAGAATTGACTCGTAAAACTGCTGATGGGCGTAGAATTCCAGTCACTCGTTCTTTGCTCAATTCTGAAAAGAAGCTTTATCCAGTGGATAGTTCTGCTGAACTTGCTGCTATTCGTGAAAAGGCCATTCAAGAAACAATTCCTCCTGAAGAATTTAGAGTGCTTGTGATTTTTGGCTCTTTTGATCCTGTGACAGACGAAGGTCATATTAGAATGGCCTACCGATTAAGCGCTCTTTATAGAGACCAAAGTAATCCTTTAGGTTTTAACAAAATACTTTTTGTTCCTGCACGTGATGAACCCGCACACGACAAAGAGTACAGGCTTAAGGCGTTAGCCAGAATAAATGTTCTTAAGCGTAAATTAAAAAACTTTCATAAAGCAGAGCTTGAAACTTTGGCTGCTAGAAAATCAAAATTAGAACACGCTCTCTCTGAAATTGAAGTTTGGGATGGTGAAGTGAATTACACGGGCGTTCAGCCTCCCTATACCTACGACACTCTTAAAGCGATTTCACGGCAGTATCCCGGAGCTCACTTATTGTCTTCTATGGGTGAAGATACTTTTTACACAATCGGTCGAAGTGAAAAGCCCTGGAAGGATGCTGATAAATTGTTAAACGAGTTTGATTGGCTTGTGGTTAAGCGAGCAGCAAAGCATGGTGATGCAGCTTTTGAAGCCGATAAAAGCGACACCATGAAAATGATGTCTGCTTTCACTAAAAAACCCTATAGATTAATTTCTCCAAGCGGAACGCAAGTTCGCTTTTTGGATCTTAAGTTAGCTGCAGTTTCTTCAACTCAGATTCGAGACTTTTACGACAACTTAGGAATAGCTTTTCGTTCACACATCACCGATCCTCAGGAAACATTTTTAGTTCGTTCGCAGCGTCCTACTGAGAAAAATCAACTCGATGGAACTTTAGCTGTTCAAGGGACTCATAAAACTATTGATTATATATTATCGATGGTCAAAGCCACTCGAAGAATTAAAAATGCGGTCATTACGGGTTCTGGTGATGCACATTTTAAAGAAGAAAAAATCTATCCTCATTTGAATGAAGGTGAATTTTTCACCATGAAATTTCCAATGCACGGTGAAATTAATACTGAAGGTCCAGGGGGCGATGCTTGGATTGAAGAATTAGAAGCTATCATTCCTCGAAGTTCTCAGCTTCGAATTCCAGCTCACGAACTTGTCTTTAAAGAAGGTGATGCGGAGTGGAAAGCAAAATATTCTGGAGAATTAAGACCTGAATGGAAGTTGGCGGATTTTGATTGGACTCAACATGAGGCCAAAATTACAGATCCTAATGCAGTTTTGCGATTTGATAAGCAGGGGCCAGGTTCTTATGATGTTTTTGTAAATCCACGTTACTATGAATATTTAGAAAAGATTGATCCCTATAGAATTCTCCCTCATTTTCATAGTGCTTGGGCCACCGACTATTGTGTTTATTCTGTGGTTAAAGGCGAGCTCATGCGTGGATTTAGAAGTATCGTAGTTATCGATACCATTGCGGGTGTTTTCCCTCGTCAATCTGCAGATAGAATCAGAGAACTTAAAGCCTTGGGCGCACAATTCATTACCACTAAAGACTTCACTTCAATTGTGACAAAGCTTGAAGTTATTCAAGAAGGCGGAAAAAAGGTGACCTGGTCAGACACTCTCAATGCTTTAGCGGATTGGGAAGCCACTCAAGGTGAGCTCACAAATAATTGGTTAGTAAAACTTTTGGCAAAATATCCTCCTTTAAAACCCGAAGAAGGTCCTGGGGCTCCAGGAGAAGTTCTTTTTCAAAGAGATGGAATGCAACATGCCTTACCTATACAAGAAGGTTTAAGCACCGAGCTTCCCTGTGATACGGCTTTAAGAACGTAGGAGTTCTTTTATATGAAAAGGATGGCTAAAGTTTTTTTTGTTTTCTTTATGGGAATGTCTCTTGGCTGTCACGGCGAAGATCTTTTTGATCCCATAAATGCAACGGAAGTTGCGAGAATATATTCGGATGAACTTTATACCCGACTTGCTTTAAATCGCGAAGCTAGTGCTGATGATATAAAAAAGAGTTACAGAAAATTGGTTGTTAGATATCACCCCGATAGTGTTCGTTGTCATCCAGATCATAAAAACGGTGAGCTATTTATGAAAGTTGATGAAGCCTATCAAGTGCTTTCTGACCCAGAAAAAAGGGCTAATTATGATGGAATTTACAATAAAATTTTTTCAGATTTTAAATTTAAAAAGACAAATCCGAAAAGTAATACCTATAGAGCTAAGAACACTGTAGCGGCTGAAGGCGTTGAAGAGCAAATTGCAGAAAAAGAAAAACTCCTGAAACTTAAGAGAAAATATCCAGAGCTCTCAGAAATTATAGACGGAGTTATACGAGAAGATCTTGATTCTGTGATTTATCCTCAAAGTTTTAGGTTTACGGAGCGCATTCCTATACTTTGGCCAAGCGACGAGAGACTAGCCTGGATTATTGTTAAAGAGGGTACTCTGTGGCTCCAGCACCATTTGCTTTATAGTCTTTTAACAATACCACTTTGGGGCTCGAATAATGATCTATTAAAAGCATTGTTGGCTAAAGGTGAAGAACTTCACAACCAAACAATTGCAGAATTTATGTATTTTCCACATTCAATAAATCCAGCTCGTGCGCAAATTCTAAAACAGTTAGTTTCCATGGGTTATGCGCGTGAAGTTTTAAGGTCACTGACGCTTGGTGGTGCTTCATTCACCTCTCAAACGGAGTCGCCTCCTGTTAGAGGACAACTTCAGATGGGACCTATCTCTGTTTTAAGTTTAACGGGCCCAAGAGTAAAATCTAAGGAAAAAATAGAGGAAAAGAAATCTAAAGCTAAGATCAATAAAACTCCTCCAAGAAAATTATTGAGTTGGTATGATTTGCCAGAGGGCGCAGATGTATTCGAAGATATCATAATCAATTCTATTCCGAGGGGAGATGCTTTAAAAGCCATTCTCTATAGAATGGATATTGGCATTCAGCTACCGCACGAAATTGAGCGTATATTAAAACAGTACCCAGAATGGGTGCGAGCCTTAAAGTTAGATCACTTAGAATTTATTGACCTCATAGAGATTCAGCAAATATTATTGAAAAGGCATGAGACTCTAACATGTGAGCCTCTTCTGCTTTTAAAAGAAGATCGCAAAACCACTCAGAAATCAAAAAATATTAAAAAGCGGCGATTGCGATAGGAGTTAGTTAATTTTGAAAATGCTTCGAAGTTTTTTATACCTGTCTCTTCAGTTTTTTCTAATTCCTAGTCTTTTGGCGTCGCCCGAAGCGGATCGTGTTAGAGAATTGCTTTCTCGTGGGCCAGGTACGCGAGAGATCTATCAAGGTGAAGCTCGTAAGAATTTACTTCCGGTAGGAGAGGAATATGTTGATCGACCTTGGCATGGATATTACTCCGATGATCGCCATGCTTTTCAAAAGACAATTATTGATCAATATTTGGCGCATCTACATCCATCATCAAATCCTGAAGTGATTTTAACTGCAGGCGCATTTGGCTCGGGTAAAACTCGAATCCTTGGTGAACTTTTTGCGCAAGGTTGGATTCAGCGAGAAGAATTTCTTGTAATCAATATGGATCACTTTAGGAATATGATTCCTGAATATCTCTTGCTTGTAGATCTCATGAAAAATGAACCCAAAGTTTATGAGGCTATAGCGGCGGAGTTTCATTTAAAAGACCCTGGAAGTTTTGTTCAAATTGAAGTGGGTTATTTGCAAGAAATGCTTCTTTGGCAAGCTCTCGAGCGTGGCGTGAATATTATTATTGATGGGAGCATGGCTAATAAAGAATATTTCGAACGTTTTCTAAATGCGATGCGTACTCGTTTTAATAAATATCAATCCGTGGGTGTTATACATGCTGATGCGGGCGACAAAACTGTTGAACGAGCTGTTCGGCGGGGGCTTGAAAATTCGCGTGTTATAAATCCTGATTTAGTGAAGAAAAGCATTGCTGAAGTTACGGCCACTTTTGCGGCACTAAAAAGTAAATTTGATTTTTATGTAGAGGTTGATAATTCAGGAGATCGACCTACTATTCGAGCTGTTGGTGCTGGGCTTCGCGGAGAACGTTTGGATGGACTTCAGATTCCTTTGCTCGACACTCATCGTGATTGGAGAGGGCGTGGGAGTGATTTTGATCGCATTTTAAATGGGCGCTTACGTCGTTCTCAATCTTATTACGACATTGTTTTTGATATTGATTGGACTCTTTTCTACGTCCTCAAAGACGCAGTAGCAGGCTCTGTAGACTTTGAGGGGCAACATTTCATGCCTTACCGCGGTTTAGATCGATTTTTTAAAGTTTTAATTGAGATGATTCCAAATCTTCGCATTCATTTTATGAGTGGAGCTTCGGAAGCGCGAATTAAAAAATTTCTTAGTGAAATTAAATTAGATTCAGTTAAACCTATTTTAGATTTAACTTATACAGTGGTGGGGGTTGAGGGCTTGCATAAGCGTGAAGCCTCAGAAACGGCTCAAAAATTTACGGATATATATGCCAAATCTTTTTATAGTCTGACTCCTTTAGCTCATCCAGATCGAAGTATTTTACTCGATGATCAGCCTGACTTTGCTCTGGCTCCGCTACGAGCTGCGAATTCGCTAGGTAATTATGCTCACTTTCTTAGTTTTGAAGAAGCTCAAAAGTCTGGATCTAAATATGCCCCTAAATCCTATCTTGAATGGGAGCTCGATCGTGATCGCTTGGCCTTGATCATTGCAGTGATCGAAGAAGCTTATAGAAGAGACAGGGCGGGCACCGAAGCCTTTTCCACGGCCATTCAAAGCCTCTTAGGTGATAAAGGCACAGGTGAGGAATTATCTAAAAAAATAACTGATCCAAGTTTTGCACCTTATTTTGATCGTGGTCGCGAAATGCTGGGTTTTAATGAAGAGAGTGGTTTTTGCTCTGGCGCTCTCAATGCAAATTGATTGAATATTGGCTTTAGTCGCATTGGGTCAATGACTGTTTTGAAAGTCGATTTAAGTATTCAGAACGGCCAATGTGAATTTTAAAGCCAGCCTATGAAAAGAGGGGCCTACTACCTAACGTCATTTATTGTATTTTTGTGTTCTTTTTCAGCCGATTCGGCGATTTACCATAATAAACAGGAACAGATTGATGCTCTTAAGGCAGTTATTTCTGAGCTTCGAGTTCATTATGGAAAAATTAAGTTCAAGGAACGTCACTTTGGTGTGACTCTCGAGCGTTTAGAGGAAAAATATACAAAACTAATCCAGAGCGCTCAAACGCTTGAAGAGTTTTATAAAATCGATCCCACCGTTGAACGAGAGCAACTTTCTAGCGAGCAATTTGAGCAGCTTCTCATAGGACTTAGTGCTGATTTAAACGATGGTCATGCCAATATTCTTAGAGGCTCGACGGAACTTTTTACGTTGGGAATCAAAACAGCGTATAGCGACGGGAAATTAATGGTTACTGGATGGGATGATAATCTTATTTGGAAAGCGGGATTAACTCGCGAATTAAAAGTTGGCGATGAGATAGTGAGTGTGAATGGAAAATCAGTTCACGAGCTCGCTCAAAGAAATGTTTTGTATGCTCAGAGTGGAACTTTTGCGGATAGATTAACCATGGCCTACGAATTGATTCTCAATCGATCACATCGATGGGTGCCTTCTGTTAAAGAAGGTGAGCCCGTTATTGTTGAGTTCAAGAGAGAAAAAGATACTTTCATGGCGCATTTGCCGTGGATTAAGAGATCAGAATTTATCAAAGAATTTGATCGGCATCCTGAAAAGTACAAACCAAGTGAAGAACAGAAAAAAGATACAGGTAAATATGTCTTTGGTAGTGGCAGCACAGTGCGAACTTATTTTAAAGAAGGTTTATCAAAATTAGATTTAGCAGAAGGTTCAATTTTAAATATCGGCCAACTTTTGAATGCAGAAATTAGAAAAGAAGCTGCTAAAAATGGAGCCGCTGCCAAGGCTGATGAAAAAGATAGTTTGAAAGAAGATAAACCTGAAGCGGCTGAAGCCGATAAGAAAAATAAAATTTCAGAAGTGGAGCGCATTGAAGCCTACACCGTTCGATACAAAGGGAAAAACTTAGGTGTTCTAAGAATTCCTAATTACAGTCCAGGTGGGGTTGAGACTGCCGTTAATGAATTGAAGTGGATTGCAAAAGCATTAAAGATACTTGATGCACAAACAGACGCGCTCATTATTGACCAAGCTTCCAATGGTGGCGGATTTGTTTTTTATGTAAAAGATTTGGTTAAACTCTTTGCAAAAGACAAATTACTCGATGGAATGACGATTAATTTAAAACTCAATAGCACAATTTTGAGTTATTACGATACTGATGATGATGTGGATCCCATGGATCATCCTGGTGGAAAAGATTTTATTCCAAATTTTGCTCATCTTAGGTTGAATGACTTGCTTAAAGCTGAACTTAAGAAAAAGTATGAAGCCGGAGAAGAGTGGTCAGGACCACTACCTTCAATGGGAGAGGAAGTTTTAGTCGGCGGTGCTAGCGGTGCTAATGCTAGCTCTAAGGACTCCGCTTATTCAAAACCTGTCGTGATTCTCAATGATGTTCGAAGTGCGAGTGGTGGTGATTTTTTCCCTTCGCTTATGCAAAAAAATAATTTGGCTTGGGTGATGGGCACTACTTCGAGTGGATTAGGAGGACCTGTTTATCGTTCTATCGCTTCTATGCCAGGATCAGAAATGTTCATGCGTTGTACTATGGGTGAATGTGCATTCGCCGATGGCTCTCCTTTAGAAAACGTAGGAGCGGTGGCAGATGTTTATCGTGATGTGACTCAAGAAGATGTGCAAAAGGGCTTCAAACAATTCACCACTGATGTGCTTGAAGCTGTATTAGCGGATTTGTCGCTTGGAGAAAAAGCGAGAGAAGCTTCTCGTTTTCAATTGGTCGAAGACGCCATTAAAGTGAAGCGCCCTGAAATAGTTTCATTGCCTGCTGAAGCTAAGAGCGATCCAATTCTTCCAACGCTTCAGGATAATCTTTCTATTTATGTAAGATTGAAAACACTTAAAAGAATAGAGCTTAGGAATGGAAACGATGTTCCCCACTGGATGAACGAAAAATTGATTGAACTCGAAGAGAAATTGAAGCTCAGTGAAGTTGCTAAAAAATGTTATGAGGCCTTAATTCTTTAGTCGTTAACGCGTAGGTCCACATTGTTTAGCCCTTTTAAGTTGTGAGATGAGCCCTTCTGGATGCTAATGGCCCTTGTTAGAGGGAAGTCTGGGAGGACTTAAATGAGGGGTTCCGTAATAGGAGTCGTAGTCGCTATAGGGGCGATGGGACTTAGTTTCAATTCACTAGAGGCAAGAGTGATGCCTGAATCAAAATCCGATCAGACTTTAAAATCTTGTGAGAGCACTCTTTTTTATTATGAGAATAATGCTGAAGAATATGCCGATAAGACTCGTCAATTAAATTTAGAAAGAGCTCACGATCGCTTTTTAAGAAACGTTCCAATGCGCGGTCGTGTGATGGATTTGGGTGTGGGCTCAGGCCGAGATTCTAAAATTTTCATGGATCGAGGTTTGCAAGTGTTTCCAGTGGAAGCCTCACAAGCTATGGCACTTGAAGCACAAAAGCTCATCAAAACACCGGTTCATGTGGCTCGCATGCAGGATATTCATCCTCCAAGCGAATCGCTCGACGGAATTTGGGCATCGGCTTCGATGCTTCATTTAAATCCAAGAGATTTTGTTCAAACTTTGCAAATGGCATTTAGCAGTTTGCGTAAGGGTGGGGTTTTCTATTTGTCGCTGAAAACCAATAGCATGAGCCAAGAGTATGTTGATGAAAATGGTCGATATTTCTTTTTGTGGAATAGAAAAGAACTATTGCGAGTGATTGAAGCCACGACAGGTTTTCGTATTATTGAAGATTGGAATAATCCCGATGCTAATGATCGGCCAAACACTCTTTGGACAAATTTAGTTTTGAAAAAAGATTAAGTGATCTCCGATTATTAAATTCTGAAAAATTCAAAAGCGACAATATTTCGGCGTATCTGATTATTTTGAACACGCGTCTAATGCCGCGCCGTACTTAATTCACCTTACATTTTTTAACTCCCTTATCAAATTCTCACACGACGGAATTTTGACCCTAAACTGTTCTACTGTAGGGGAGAGAGATTCATGACGAATAAACTTTTTACAAGTCTATTACTGGGTTTAGGAGCTCATGTCGCTTTTGCGATGATTGGTGCTCCACAGGGTCCGCTCGATAAAGCTGTTGAAGGGCAATATCTTGTGAAACTAAAATCAGGAACAGCAAATCTTCAAACGCTTGGAACTTTATACAATCAAGGTATTAAGCTCGATCACAAAGTGAATAGTTTAGCTGATGGTCTTTATGCGGCTAAGTTGGATCGCAAACAAGCTTTGAAGTCTTTGGGCTTGAGCAATTTTGTTTCGAACAAAGGTTTGGAAGCCAGTCTTCTTCGTCAACTCTCTAATGTTCCAGGTGTAGAGTATGTGGAACCTAACTACATTTATAGAATTCAAGAAAACATCAACATGCCTATCAAAACTGTTGAAGAAGTTCCTGTTGAAGATCCTTCTTCTAACGATCCTATGTTGAGTCAGCTTTGGGGTATGCGCTTGATTGATGCTCCAGCGGCCTGGCTACTTCACAAAGGTTCAAAAGATGTTGTAGTGGCGATTATTGATACAGGAGTGGATTACACTCATGAAGATCTTAAAGATAATATGTGGGTGATGCCCGGAACAACTGATGTTCATGGTTACAACGCTATCACCGACAAGTTAGATCCTATGGACGACCATTATCACGGAACTCATTGTGCTGGAACAATCGGCGCTGCTGGTAATAACGGATTGGGAGTGGTTGGTGTTAGCTGGACAACTTCTATCATGGGCGTGAAATTCTTGAGTGGTCAAGGTAGTGGAACGCTGGAAGATGCTGTTAAAGCTATAGACTGGGCTACCACTAACGGTGCCAATGTTATGAGCAATAGCTGGGGTGGAGGTGGTTTCACTCAAACACTTAAAGATGCTATTCACCGTGCCGCTGAAAAAGGAATTATATTTATTGCAGCTGCTGGTAACGATACTAATGATAACGACGGCAATCCTTCTTACCCAGCCAGTTATGATGAACCCAACGTAGTTTCTGTTGCAGCTTTAGACGACAAAGGCTCTTTGGCTTGGTTCTCAAACTTCGGACGTCGCTCTGTCCACATCGGTGCTCCAGGTGTAGGAATTCAATCTACAGCTACAGGAAATGCTTATAAGTCTCTTGATGGAACTTCTATGGCAACTCCTCACGTTTCTGGTGCCGTAGCCTTGTTGATGTCTTACGACAGAAGCTTAGATTATGTTGCGGTCAAAGAGCGTTTGCTCGCTACCGCTAAAAAGGAAAAGTCATTGTCTAAGAAAATTGGAAATGGTGGAGCGGTTCTAAATGTGAATAATCTTTTAGCGAACATTATTCCTCCAGGACCTATCACTATTCCAGACGACATGTGGTCGAGCCCAGTGGCGCAAGCAATTGAAACAGAACATCCTTACGCTAATAGCGCTACTAAAACGTGGAAGGTCTCTGCTTCGGGTGCCACTCACTTCCGATTGCACTTCACCCGTTTCGAACTCGAGAATCGCTACGACACAGTAAAGATCATCAACGATGCGACCAACGAAGTTCTTGAGACTTTCTCAGGCACTATACAAGGTCCATTCTGGACTGATGATATTGAAGCTCCTGCGGTTAGAATTGAATTCCAATCAGACAATTCAGTTCAAGCTTGGGGTTTCCAAGTTGATTCATACAAATGGGTTAACTTTCAGGCCCCTGTCAGCGAAATTTAATTAGTTGCCCCTATCTATCCGATTACCCCCGTTGCCGGCCTTTAGGAGCTGGCAACGGGGGTTTTTGTTTTTGAGCTTTGGATACCTAATAAAGTAGGAATTTTATATTGAGATCCGGCCTGGTCCTACTCGGGACAATCCTTAGTTACGAAAAATGGGTGCCCAGGGTCTCAATATAAAATTCCTACTTTATTAGGGCTCTAAGGCTCGACAAAAATCTCCTGCTGCGCTATGTCATAGCCGGAGCCAAAAATGACTAAAAGTTCCTACCTAAAGTCACCCCTCCGATTTTTGTTTCTTATTCTCTTTGCCGCTTTCTTAAATTTCTTTGTGGCAAATATCCTTGGTCGGGCCGAACCCTGCGATGCAAAATTAAATGTTGAACTCACAGTTGTTCAGCGACAGGTCTTAAAACTATCTAAAAACGATGCTTTTAGAGGTCGTGTTTCCTGGGAAATCTTATGGATTCCTCTAAAACGAGAAAAGTCAGGAACGGCTAAAGCCTTAGCGGAGCAGTTAAAAAAATTAAATCCTCTACTTAAGGAAAGGGCTATATTACAAGCCACTCCAACTCGAGACGAAATGTTAGGTGAACGCAATCGCTTGGCTCGATTAGAAGATTCTGCAGCTCACGATCACAATAAAACCTTACATGGTGGCGGATCGGCTTTGCAGCAAAGCCTGAGCTGGGAACAACTCAATGCAGTTCGGGATCAACGTGAAGCCTTTATGCAAAATTTTGAAAAACTACCGACTACGACAGATAAAGCTGAAAAAATGTTTGCTCTCAACACTTCCATAAATAATTTGTCTTATTCAGTTAGCTTTTTAAGACTTCTTATTCTTAAAGAAGCTCAATTCTCAAATATGATTGTACAATATGCTCCTCTTCAAAGATCAGAGGCTCCTGGCGGATTGATTATTGTTATGAAAGATCATGAAGGCACCTATTACACTTGGTCTGCTACTAGTGAGAACCCTGAAATTCGTAAAGAGAACGAGCTTAATTTGACCGCCGATGAAATCGAAAGATTTCATAGCACTCAAAGAGTTCTAGATTAATTATCTATAAATACTATCGATGAAGGGCAACAAGCTCTAATCGTTAACTTTGATTTTCTTACCTGCTTGAAGTTCAGCAGGTGAATTCAAATTATTAATCTTAAGCAATTGGCTCACTGATGTGTGATATTTCCTAGAAATACTCGACAAGGTTTCGCCCCGCTTTACTATGTGATGTGAAGGACTCTGAGGCGAATCTTCACTAAAGCTTTGGGGTTCTCTTCGAGTGCTCGCTGTTTCTCTTCTTTTCTTTTTGCGACCCTTGGAGGCCACGCTTCTCTCTTCGCTTCCATAGGAAGGAATTGGAACTCGAATTTCTTGGCCGATTCGGAGCGATTTTGGATTACGAATATCATTCAGTTCCATAATGGTTTGAATTTGAGTCTTAAAACGGCGAGATATCGATCCAAGATTCTCACCACGTTCAATGTGATGAACAATAAAGTGAGAGCTCTTGCGAGCTTTGAGTTTGTCTAAATTGGCCTCAATAAGAGCCTTTTTATTTAATGGAACGTGAATGAGGTAAGCTTCGTTTCGATCCGGTGGAGTGATACCAATTCTGAGTTCAGAGTTGAGAAGTTTAATGAGTTCAACGTCTGAATCACTTTGTTCGGCTATAGAACGTAAATCAACACCAGGAGGAACTTCTACACTTTCCCACTCGAGGGGTTGTTCATAGACAATATCTTTAAATCCATATTTTTCAGGATTTTTAGAAATTAATGCAGCTGCAATCATTTTAGGAACGTAGTTGCTTGTTTCTTTACGGAAAGTTCCTTTAGAGCGAGCAAGTTCCCAAAAGTCTCTAGTTTGTTCGCGTCTTACGGCATTTAGAACTCGGCCTTCGCCGGCATTATAAGAAGCAGCAGCTAGATACCAAGAGCCAAAAATCATATGGAGTTCTTTTAAATATTGAGCAGCAGCTCGGGTCGATTTTACAATATCGCGTCGTTCGTCGATCCAGTAATCGACTTTCAAACCATAGCGTTGGCCAGTGCCTTTCATGAATTGCCACATTCCTACAGCTTTAGCTCGGCTATAGGCCTTGGGATTGAATCCACTCTCAATCATAGAAAGATAAATTAGATCTTCTGGAAGACCTTCTTCATTTAGAGTTTTTTTAATGAGTGGAATGTATCTAGTAGAACGCGCTAAATATCTTTCAAAGGTGCCGCGACCTTTGTGGTTTTCAGTGAAGTAACGAATCCAGACATCAACAAATTCGTTGTAAACTAAAGGAAAAGTGCTTCGCGATAGTTTGTCGGCTTCAATTTCCTCAGCGTTTCGCGGACGAGAGCTAGAAACCTCTAAATCATCGGGTGTGCCTTCAATAACTTCAGCGTCTTCATCCCTATCAGGATCGATTTCACCATCAATGTTTTTAGTTAGCTTTCCATTGTGAGCACAGCTCGCAATTAGAAGAGCTATTAAAAACGAATATTTATGCGTCTTTTTCAAGGCTGCCAACGACATCGCCATCTCGCATAATAATAGACCAGTTTAGCTCTTCAAGATAGAGACCCATAATCTTTCGGATATCATCTTCGGATAGATTTTTAATATCCAGATCTAAAGCTTCAATGTGTCTTCCGAGTTCTCTTTGTACTTTTTCTCGGCTCAGCCCACTGAGTTCTATAAACAAGTTATAGATGTCCTCAATTTTCTCCCCCATTTGAAATTCCCCCCTACGTGTCTATTTGATTAGACACGTTCCCCAGCGAATAAGGCTAACAAATAAATTGACCCTCAACTAGACGCAGCGGGTAATCCCTCACTGAATTCAAATAATCAATAACTTATTCCTGAAGTGTGGACGATTCAGTGTGCTTTTTTGGATCCTAAACTTAGAATCGCAAATCAATGTGCCTTTAGATTGATTTAAGCCATTGGCATGGGCTTTGCATTTCTAATTTTCCATGGAGGTTCACCGTGGAAGAACTCGGACATGAACATCGAATGGAATTAACAAATTCTGAATCGCAAAAGCTTGGAGAAGCACTTTCTCAAATTCAGTATGATCCCAATGGAGGGGCTCGATATCTTGCAGATCTTAGGCAGAATGCCTTGATGTCTCTTCCGAAGAGATTGATAGAGCTTTTAGATCAACAAAGATCCTCAATTCATCCACGCCCTTATTTCATTATTGAGAATCTTCCCCTAGATAAAGATATCTATCAGGTTCCTCATCCTTCTCAGTATGAGATTAATGCTAAATCGGGAAGTATTAGTGAAAATGTTATTATGGCGATGGCCTCTTTGGTGGGCGAACCCTATTCTATTTCCTTTGAGGGAAGTGAAATAGTTAATAATCTTATTCCGACTCAAGAATCGCGAAGAGATTTTACTGGTATCGGTTCCGAAGTAGAACTCGATTTTCATATCGAAAATGCGGCTTTGAAATGCTTAGAGACTCCTAATTATTCTCCTTTAGGCCTACTTCTCACGGGGGTTAAATATGCACCTCAAGGACCTCTGACAAGAATTGCCGACGCACGTCTGGCTTTGAAAAAATTGAGTGATATAGAAATTCAACTCTTAAGATCTCCATTATTCCGCATTAAAGTTCCCTATCGTTGGAGAAACTTTTTAGGTCCCGAACAAGAGATGACAGATTGGATTTCGGTATTACGAAATGGAGATAGCTATCCAGATGTTGCGGTGGCTTTTTATAAGGATATGGTGGAATGCCGAAGTGAATTAGCGCAAAAGGCACTGAGTTCTTTTTATAATGCGCTCAGAGAAGTTTCTATTTCACTTGAGATAAAGCCGGGCACACTTGTTTACATTGACAATAGATTTGCCCTTCATTCTAGAGATCATTTTACTGCGCTCTTTGATGAAAGAGGAATATCAAATCGATGGATCCAAAGAGTGTTTGTGGCCCCTAATCTTTGGAACTATCGAAGTTTAGAGCAAGTTCGTGACCGAGTCTTTCGTCCTATACGATTGAAGGAGTCTGCAGCATGAAACAAGTATTGATGAGTATACTTCCAATATTTTTAACGATTGCCATAGGTCGTTTGATTAAAATGAAATACATTCAGTCGGAAGATTTTTGGAAGTACGCAGAGAAAATTACTTACTATTTCTTTTTCCCATGTTTGTTAGTTTTAAAAATTTCTGAAGCCAAATTAGAAACGGGTGATTTGTTGTTACCAGTATATGCAACAATCATGGCCACTTTGTTGGTGGCCTTAGCAACCTTTATTTTGAAAGGTATTCTTAAACCTAGTGATTCGGTTTTTACTTCTATTTTCCAGGGGAGCACTCGCTACAATTCTTATGTTTTTATAGCTATGTCGGATGCTCTTTTTGGTACAAAGGGGGCCGCCATCACGGGAACTTTTATTGCTTATATGATTGTGGTTACCAATATAATGAGCGTGATTGTTTTAAATATCTATGGAAATCAAGATAAAAAATCATATGTTTCTTTACTCAAGTCACTCGTAAAAAATCCTCTGATTTGTTTTAGTTTTTTGGGAATTATTCTTGGGCGATTAGGAATTCATTTTACCGGGGCTTCGCATGATTTTTTAAGTAGTTTTGCACATGCAGCTTCCCCAATTAGTTTGCTCGCAGTAGGGGCTGGTCTGAAGTTTTATCTTTCCAAGGAGCAATATTTAGCCACATTTAGCTCCATAGCCTTGAAGTTGGTGGGTTTGCCATTGGCTACGATTTTTTTCCTAAAGTATTTTGGAGTTGAGGGTCTCTATGCGTACGTTGCACTACTTTATTCTTGTGTACCAACGGCTGGTAATTCCTACATATTGGCACGGCAAATGGGGGGCGACAGTTTAAGTATTGCCTCAATTATATCTTTATCGACTTTAGTAGCGGCATTAACAGCTACGATTTTTCTAGGAAGCTTTATTCAGGTTTGAAGGAGTTCCTGGAATCGAGGGCCACTTATAGTAACGACACTTGAGAGAGCCTTCTCATTTCCGCCTTTAGGCCAATGACTCGTAATTTTTTCAGTATTGGAAGCTATTCCAGGATGTTGCACAGATAAAAATAGGCAGGAGTGATCGGGAGCAAAACAAGGGCCGGTGAGTTCAGCGTCTGGGGGAGCGTAGGCCATAAGTTCGGCTTGCCCCGCATTGGGGCCACTGAGTGGAATATAGTAAAGACCATTTCTTGGGAACTTTTTAAATTCACCTACGCCTAATTTGTTTTCTGAAATATCATTTGTCATCCACAAGTTTCCTTTACGATCAAAACAAAGATTATCTGGGCAGGCAAAAGTCGAATCGGCTCCACCAGAAACAAAGGTCTCTGCTTCGAATTCTAAGCTTGCGGCGTCGGAATTTTTTTCTTTGATTTTGAGAATGGCTCCAAATGGGCGAGCTTTATCAAAGTTATTTGTGAGTGAAATATATACGTCTTGAGTTTCAGGATGCACTTCAATGTCTTCTGGTCGGTCTTGAGGTGTGGCGCCTAAGAGTAGCGCAGCTTTTCTTGTTTGAATTAAAAGATCAATTTGCGAGCTAAATGATTTTTGAAGCTGCGGCTGTTTGTTTATATCGAGAGAAAGCCATTTTCCATGGACGGTGTCGGCTACAAACAATTCGCCGTCCTCTAACGAGTCTTTTTTATTGGAAATAAATTTGTAAATAAATTGATCGTTCGAATCATCGCCCATGTAGACTACAGGCATTCCATTTTTAGCTCGTGTGACAGTAGCTCCTTCGTGGCAAAATCGACCGAGGCTCGTGTGTTTTTGGGCCTGCCCAGTGAGGGGGTTGATTTCAACCACCCACCCATAATGTTCTGAGGGATAGGGACTCATGAGTTCCCAGCTGTATTGAGAAGTCTTGTTACTAAAATCATAAGCCGTGTAGAAAGCATGAAAGTTTTCTTCACAGGTTAAAAAGGTGCCCCATGGAGTTTTTCCTCCTGCACAATTGGCTAGAGTTCCAATGGCGGAATTTTTGTTTTTAATTTTAATGTTATTGGAAAATGGAATTTCAGTTGTTCCGTCAATTCTTCTGTTGAGGGGATGCTCTTTGATGGGAGTCCACGAGTTATCTAATCCTTTTTGGCAAACAATGAGAGATACTCCAACCTGCTTTTGCTGTTCAAAAGCGGGGTATCCTTGAAGAGGGCTTTCGTGATTGAAAAGAAAAATGCTTTGGGTTTCTGATATTTTTTGGTGGGCAATAAAGTCGTTGTCGCTACCAAAGTTGAGATTATTCCCAAAAGAATCTCCCTGGCTTAGAAACAATTTATATTCTAATCCATTCGTTAAAATTAAATCGTCCTTTAATTGGGATTCATTTAGTAATGAAAGCGGATTTTTTTTTTGAACACCCAAGAAGAGACCAAAGCAGTGAATAAATTCCTGCGCTACTCGTGAGAGTCACTGCAAGAGAGCTTTGTCCCATAAATTTTAAGAATTCTCGTCGATTAATATTTTTAGACATTTCTAATCAATTTTTTACTACGAAATTTACAGAATGAGTAGCGATGTTATTCGAGGGATCGTAAACTTTTATGGTTAATGTATGTGCTCCATCGTTAATGTCAGGGCAATATATGTAGGTGTTTAAAACTCCCGATTCGTTGTAATCCCATAAATCTGAATCAATATAAAATTCAACTTTTGAAATTTTCAGTGAATTATCACTAGCTATGACAGAAATAGGACCAAAGTAGTCAGAGATTTCTTCATTTTCTTCTAAACTAACAGAAGTGATCTCGGGTGCCTCTAAATCTAAGAGTTCGGCAACTCTAAAATATGAACTTTTTGAATTCGCTAATTCAATAGTCATCATTTGTTGCTTCGTTAACACTATATTATTTCCAATTTGCGACCATGGACCTTGGGGTTTAAGAGATTCAAAAATTCCATAAAGTGTGCTCGTTTTGAGTGCCGTTGTTTTAATTTTTGGAGTCAAATCTTCAAGAGTAATTTTAGAGCCAAAGGGTTTGGCAAGCGGTTCTCCAATAAAGAGACCCTGCATGGGTACCTTGACGGATTTCCAATAAGCTTCAACGAGCGTGTCTCCAGAAAAATAGGACTCAAGAAATAAACTTGTTTTAGGAAATTTTTGTGAATATGCGCAAGGTTCAGTTACGGTTCCATAGCTTGCAGTAAGTCCAGCCTCTAACCATCTCAGGGCACTCATTTGACTGTTGGGGCCGGTGATTATTCCGGAATATGAAGTTAAGGTGTCGGCAATGGCTCCAGGCAAATAATGGTTCGAGCTTATTTGTGGCACTGTGGTGAGTCCTGTTTGATAAAGTAAAATGTCCTCAACATTTTGCAAATAATTTGATGAATTCGATGTGGAGTTATCTATAAAATATGAGCGCAATCCATTGGTAAAATTCCAAAGATTTGATGATGTTAGAAAATCACTGAAGCGAGGATTACTTCTAGTGGAGTCACTGGTTCTGATTGTGTAAATATCACCCGTAGGAAAACTGTCGTCGGCACTTATTCCTCGATCAATGAGGGCCTTAACTTCTTCGACGCTTTGACCTGCCAACATCATTGTGGGGCGAATATTGTAATTTTGAAAAGGATTTTTGGCATTAACGGGGTAATTAATTGCGGATCTAATTCCGCAACCAATACTGTCATACGCCAAATTAAGTCCGATTGCAGATGTTATCGAATTCTCTCCGGGGACTCGCCAAGGAGTCGTCCAGCTTATCACGAGGGCTTGAACGCTTGAGGGCATCTGATTTGAAATTTGAGTTTGAAGATTGATTAAATCGCCGCTTGAAATATCGGGATCACCCAATGAGCTGCTAAGTGCAATTCTCAAAATATTTGATTCAGGAATATTTCGTTTAAGTTGGTAATAATTGGCCACTTCAACGGATTGAGGGTCTTGTGTGTTTACAAGAAGGCCTATCTGATTAGAAGTTAAACCTTTGATTGGAACTTCAAAAGTTATATTTTTATTTGCAGAATCTTTTGAATAAAGTTTTTTATATTCATTTTCATTTGAAAAAAACTGTAATTTTGCGACATGGCTTTTAATCTTCTCAGAGCCCAGATCTATTTCAACGTGGTAATTGGCAGCATCGTTGCTTGTTGTAGAGTTTAGGATAAAGGTTGGATTTGTAGCTCCTTGTATAAGCGATCCATATTTAAACCATTGAAATTTAAGTTTATCACTTCCGTTAACTTCCACTTTAAAATAAGCGCTTTCGCCCAATGAAATCGCGGTGCTTGTAGGCTGGGTGACAATAAAAAATTCATTCGAACTAATGGTTGAATTCGAAGGAATGATTCCACACGCACTAATGCCTAAATAAATTCCGCAAATAATTAAAGAATAGAAGCCTCTAAAAACTCTCAATCTATTTATTATATCAATGACTAAGGTGTGTTTTGATTAAACTAATATTAAGAAACTATTAATGTTTAATTATAAATTTACGGTCCATCCATCATGTTCTCGGGGCCGTAATTGCCCATAGAATATGAAGAACTGATGTAGTCTGTGAAGCGCGTGAGGTGGCCGAGCCAAGTTACTTTTATGGCTTTTGTGGGGCCACTTCTTTGCTTGGCTACAATAATTTCAGCTTCGGCGGGAGCGCGCGAGTCAGTTTCGGGGCCTTGTTCTCTATGAATAAATAAAACGACATCGGCATCAGCTTCAATCGCGCCTGAGTCTCTCAAGTCTGAGAGTTGTGGTTTTTTAGATTCGTTGGGGCGTTTGGCGCCTTCACGATTGAGCTGACTGAGCGAGAGCACGGGAACTTTGAGATCCTTTGCAATCGCTTTGAGTCCCCCTGTAATAGCGGCCACTTCAAGTGAGCGGCTTTCTTGGAAGCCCCCTGATTTCATAATTTGAATATAATCGACAACTATCAAACCCAGTTCGAGCCCTTTGCCTTCCATGTGAAGAGTTGCCAAAAGTCTGCGGGCAGTGGCGAGAATGTCGTAAGGCGAAAGAACAGATCTATCGTCTATATAAAGTGGAGCTTCTCTACAGGCGTCTGCGGCATAGTAGAGTTCTTGAAAGTCTTCTGGAGATAATTGTCCGGTTCTTAGTTTGTTGGCATCAACATGCGAAGCAAAGGAAAGCATTCTTTCCACCAACTCTTCGCGAGTCATTTCTAGTGAGAAAAATAAAACCGCTTTATTTTGTTGGCAGGCCACGTGGTGAATCACGTTTAGAGCTAAAGATGTTTTTCCCATACCAGGACGAGCCGCAAGAACTAATAACTGACCGGGTCGCAAACCATTCAAACATTCATCAACATCTTTGAGTCCGGTCATGATGCTGCGCTGATGAGCGCCGCCAAGATCGGTGCGTTTCTCAAATTCACCGATAACATCGCCTAAGAGATCACCAAGTTTAACAATTTTCTTTTCTTTTTTAACTTGTGTCGCAGAGAAAATGTTTTTTTCTATTTCAGCCGCAATATCTTTAGTCTCTCCTGCACGAATGGCGAGTGAGCGACATTGTTCTCCAGCTTCGATAAGTTTTCTTCTCCACGATAAATCAGAAACGCTTTTGGCGTATTCAATGGCGTGAAGTGACGTGGAAGGTGTGCTGGCAAGATCGGTGAGGTATTCAATTCCACCAATGCTTTTTAATTTGCCATGATCTCTGAGCCAGCTCGCTACAGTGTTTAATTCTACTGGAGTGTTATGAAAGTGAAGTTGAGTGAAGGCTTCGTAAACATTTTGATGAGCGGGAAGAAAAAAATCTTCTTTTTTTACAAGATCGTGGATCTCAAGAAATTGTTCACTGGAAAGAAGAATTCCTCCGAGTAGAGCTCTTTCAATTTCTAAATCGTGCGGTTTTTCGCCGGGAGAAAAGGCGGTGGCAACTTCATTTCGACTTTTCCATTTTTTTCCGCCACCACTCGAGGAAGACGGCGAATTAACGTCGATTTCTAAGGCCATTGTAGATTCTTAATACAAAAAAATCGGGCCTATCAATTGATCAATGAAATTCAAAATGAAAAACAAAAGGCGCGTTATTCTTTAGGTTTAACAGGCGCGTCAGAAACCACGATCAAAGGCACGTTGGTTTTAAGGCCACCGACCAATTTGACGAGAATTTGATATTCGCCAGTTAATTTAATTTGTTGACCCAATACGATCATTCTGCGGTCAACATGAGCACCTAAACTAATAAGTTCTTTTTCGATTTCTTTAGAAGTGATTGAACCGAAAAGTTTTCCGTCGTCTCCGACTTTTTTCTTAATAGTGACTTTTAAGCTCTTTAGAGTTTCTAAAAGCTTTTTAGACTTTTCGCGTTCTTTTTCTTTTTTGCTTTCAAGTTCTTTTTGTTTGTCAGCAATCAATCGAAGATTTCCAGGAGTTGCAGAGATTGCAACTTTTTGTGGGATTAAAAAATTACGAGCATAACCAGGCTTAACGTTGATCACTTCACCAGCTTCGCCAAGGTTCATGTAAGATTCTTGCAAAATAACTTTCATGACTATTCGCCATCCTTTTCGCCAGAAGTATCAGAAGCAGCAGCAGCTTCTTGATTAGGAGCAGCGTTTGCAGCATCTCTATCGCCACGGTAACCACCGCGATCACCGCGGTCTCCACGCTCACCGCCACGTCCGCCTTCAAAACGGCGACCACGACCACGGAATCCACGGTCGTCACGGTTTTCGCGGAACTTCTCACCGATTTCTCGACCGATGTTTGCGCGAAGAGTGTTGTAGTCAGCACCATCTTCAGAAGTGCGAACAGTAATTTGTCTTAAAACAAATTCATTAATTTTTAGTTGGTGTCGAATCGCATCGACTGCGCCAGAGCTGGCTTGATAGCGGAAGTATGTCCACTGCGCTCGAGGCTCCTTATTAATGGGATAAGCGATTTTAGCTTTGCCCCAAAGATCAAGCATGAGAACTTGACCCTTATCGGAAGTCACGGCGTCCTTGCATTTGTCGACAAGTGCTTTGTACTTGTCTTCAGGCATGTCTACCTTCGTTAAACAGATTGTTTCATAAGTTCTCATTTGTGTTGCCATAGATTTAGTCCTAGGGGGTCATAGCTAACAAACACCTTGCTACTTTTCAAGCTAAGCTCAAATATGTTTTTCAAGTTCTGGTACCGCTTTGACCCAGTTTTGGGGTATTGGGGCATATATTTTGATCATCTTCTGAGTTTTGGGGTGTCGAAACTCAAGATTTCGGGCGTGAAGGGCTTGAGAATCGAGAATCATGCGTTTTCTTAAGTCAGAATTTAAGGCAGGCCCAGCGGCCTTTTTAGAGCCTTGGAGTACAGGTTTTTGCTCGGTCATTTTAAGGAATATATCTTCTGAAATATCGTAGAGCTTATCACCTAGGATTCCACATCCTATTTCAGCCAAATGAACTCGAATTTGGTTGGTTCTACCTGTTATAGGATGACATTCTATGAGACTCACCGGCCATTGGGAGCTTTTATCTTCTCTGAGGCTCAATCGGGCTCTTTCTATACCGGGCCATTCGGGGGGAGCCCAGCTTTCATCGCCTGTCCAAAATGTGTCTATTAATTGATAATGAGTGCGGGCGTTTTTGCTCTGATAGCCGTGAGCAATTTGTTTGATGCGAATTCGACTTTTAGGGCTTTGTCCCTCTGAGGTTGCTTGTCCGATAGGGATATCTATAGTGTCGTTGTTTTTTGGAGGAGTTCCCCAAGCGAGAGCCCAATAAGTTTTTTTAACTTCTCCGTTAAAAAAAGCCCAATACATTTTTTCCTTCGCCATGTGAGTTTTCGTAAGCACACAACAGCCACTGGTTTCTCTATCAAGTCGATGCGCTAAAACCAAAAGTTCATATTTTTTTTGCGCTCTCAGCACTTCTACCAAAGTGTTATTGAGATACTTACCGCCTGGATGCACTGGAATATGCGCAGGTTTGTCGACGATTAAGAGATCTTCATCTTCAAAAAGTATAGGAATTTTTTTGGGGACCTTGGGTTCAGCTCTCCTTTTGGTGACGTAACTCACCATATCGCCCACGCGTAAGGAATCTTCCACGTTGGCTTTCTCGTCGTTGATTCTCACTTCGCCATGTTCAATGTTTTCTATCCATTTATCGCGACTATGATAGGCAAAGCGGCGGCAGAGATAGTCGAGAATGCTCAAAGCGTTTTCGTGGGCTCTGACTTTACTTTTAAAGGTATTTTGATCTGACATTTGGGGGTTAATGCTAACACAAAGTGTCAGTAAACTTCTATTCTTTTGGTGTTCTGACTCTTAATTCTTGTGTTACAACATGGACATGATTCAACTGCCCGTTTCACTTCCGCAGCCCTCATCGAGATCCATCGATCAGGCCGTGGCTGTATTGCAAAGGGGTGGAATTATAGTTTTCCCCACGGATACAGGCTATTCCATGGGCTGTGATCTCTTTAGAAAGAAATCTATCGATCGCATTGCCTTTGTAAAACGTCGCGATCCCAAAAAACCTTTTACCTTTATCTGTTCGGATCTTAAGGAACTTTCTCAATTTGCTATAGTGAGTGATCGCGCTTATCGCGATATGCGAAGGCTTTTGCCTGGTCCTTATACCTTTGTCTTACCAGCTACTAAAATGGTTCCAAAGTTGCTGATAAGCAGTCGTCGAAGTGTAGGTATAAGAGTGCCTGACCACGCGGTACCCCAGGCTATAGTTCAAAATCTTAGACATCCTATAATTAGCACCTCATGTGTAAGTCCTGAGGGTGGAAATCTCACTCATCCTGAGGAAATAGCTAGAATTTACGGTAAAAGCATCGATCTACTATTAGATGGCGATATTATTTCTATGGAACCTTCTACAGTTATTGATTTTACAGAGTCTGAGCCCAGCATTTTGCGCAAAGGTAAGGGTAGTTTAGACATCTTCAAAGTTAAAGAAGGTTGAGGCATTTCTCTATTATTTCTATGAGCAGCCTTCGATTTAAGACTCGTCATGATGATCATTTAGCTAGAAAAATATTTCATAGTTTATCGGGAACAATTATCACTCTAATTTTTGTAGCTTTCTTAGACCGAAAGCAAAGTGCAATAGCTATAATTCTGGGTGTCTGTTTAACTCTTCCTTTCGACATTATTCGACTTCGATGGGATGCGCTCAATGATTTGGCTTTTAAAGTTTTTGGTCCTCTCATGCGTGATGATGAAGAGAAGGGTGTTTCGGCTCAATTCTTTTATATTTTAGGTTTGGCGTGGGCCATTTTAGTTTTACCAAAGGCTATCGCCGTTCAGGCAATTTTAACTCTGGCATGGATGGACCCCGTGGCCGCTTTTTTTGGTCAGCGTTTTGGAAAACTCAATTGGAAGAATTTTTTTACTGAAAAACTCAATTTTCAAAACGCTTCATGGATTACGGCTTTGAAAGGTAAAACAGTTTTAGGTTCTACGGCTGGATTTTTTGCGGCCCTAGTTGCTGGAATTATTGCATGGATGGGGCCATGGGCTTCCTATGCATTTGAGGGGCAGCTAATTGTCCCAAATTTTTTTCAAATTTTGATTTTATCTGTAATGGGCGGAGTGACAGCCGTTATTGCGGAGGCTTGGCCGTCGCAGTGGGACGATAATTTGAGTGTGCCATTTTGGACGGGTCTTATCGTTTGGGGTGTGGCTACAGTTTTAGGTGTGCCTACAGCCTTTTAAGTCATAGATTTCAAAAGAATAATGAAGATTGACATACTGCGTCTACGGTGGGAGAGTTGCCCCGCAATTTAGAGGTGTGTTTTTTAATGACTCCTATAAAAATTTCTAAGAGTTTTTATTTTTTAATTTTTAGTTCAATGATCTCAATTTTTTCTTTTTCGGCTGAATTTTCTAATTTGGATACTCATTTAAAAATCGATGACTCTTCTGGAGTCCTTGAAATATCGGGAACCTTTGAATTGAGTAACGATGCAAAATTATTTGCCAATACAATTATAGTTCGTAAAGACGCACATATTTTTACAAACGGTTTTAATGTGACACTCATTGCAAGGAAAATTATTTTTGAAAACGCTGAAAATTCCTTATCTATAAAGCCCGATAAACTGACGGGTGCCATAGTTGAGAATTTATTTGATTATAAAAAAGAAATTTGGGCAAAAAAACTCAAAGAGCATGAACTCAGAAAAAATACAGCTCATTTTATCGTCGATTCTCAAGCGGCTAAGTATGAAGCTGAAAAACATTTATCTGTTATTAAAATTATAACCTTGAAACTTGAAGGTATTCCTCTTCTTGTCACTCGACAGGAAAAAGAAGGAATGAAACATTTTATGGATTATAGTGCTTTTAGAAAGTCCCCAGCAGCTAAAAGCTTTGACTACGATCTCAATACTAAACTTCTCAATACGCAAGCAACAACACTTTACATTGAGACTCCTCATATTGAGAGGGATTATGACAAGACCGAAGACTTTTTGAGTGATGAAGTTTTTTTAAAACCCGGCCTGACTTTAAGTGTTTTTAAAAACTATGTTGATGATTACTTAGCTTTGCAGGAGCTCATTTTTTTAAATGAAACCATTCAGTGGCTATCGTCCAAAGAAATCAGCCCTGATAAAGAGACTAAACTCCAAGATTTTTTGAGTGAAATTTACCCTACTCAAAGGCGAAGTGCGTATCTTGTCATTGAAGGATACTTTACTAAATGCGTTTTGCGAATAACTCAGCAGTTAGAAAATTCAAAATTTAGAAAATTTATTTCAGAAGACTTAAGAAATTTTGTGTATGAGAAAAGCCATCCTTCAGATTTAATTGTGGCTTCAGATGTTGTGAAAGCAAATAGTATCAGTGACGATGATTTTGCGGAACATTTAGAAGTTTTAAAAGACTTAAAGAAGGTCTTAGAATTAACAATTAAAAACATTGAGAGAGAATACGATTCTTTGTTACTAAAGTATCACGATTATATTGATGAAAAAATGAACTTATTAAGTCATGCTAAGGACTTAAATTTTAGCCGTGCTCTTTTACCCAAAAAATTTTATGATCGTAAAGAACTCAAAGATTATAGAATTGATGAATCATTTTCTATTCAAAGTGATTTCTTTGAATTTGTACGATTGTTGAGATTAAATCGCAGTGAAAATAAAACACTTGTTGCCCATGCTGGTATGGAATTAGTCAATCAGTTAATCATGTATGAAATCACAGAGGGAAGATCTATTGAAAAATTAAGAGCTAAAGAATTTTCTCCCGGTTTGAAGTTCTTTGCACCTGTTAAACCGGAAATAAAATGGAATGAATTAAAATGAATATTAAAATTTTATGCTTATGTCTTTTTATTTGTACCCAAACAATAGCGGTGGAAAGTGTAGTCGACCAAGCGCCACTTCCTGCCATGATGGTTGAAACATTAAAATCATCTGAAATCACTGTAGTGGGTCCAGACACTCTTTATCTTGAAGGTTCTACATTAATTGAAGGCGAACACATTATCATCAAGGGAAATATTGTGACGCGAGGAAATTATTTAAAAATTATGGCTCGGGTTTTGGAGATTGTTGAGGGCACTGAAATTATGGCCTTTGATAAACCCACTGTAGAACATAAGATTGAAAAAGAAAAATTAAAAACGCCTTCCCAGGCCCCACGAGAAACTACTGGAGCCAATGGTAAAACTGGTGACAAAGGTTTCAAGGGTAACGATGGATACTATCGACCCGGTTCTATCGAGATCTCAGCGGCCGTCATAATCGGTCGGCCCAAAATTAATGCGAATGGCGAAGGTGGTTCTTCGGGGGGAGTAGGTCAAAACGGACAGGATGGCGCTCAAGGGGGCCATGGAAAAGATTCTACTAGCACTTGGGGAATGTTTATAAAAAGAAGAGCTACGGATGGTGCTCCAGGTGGAAATGGTGGCGCTCCCGGTGAAGGTGGTGATGGGGGACAGGGCGGTGGCGCCGTGCCTACAACTATTCTTTATGGAAAAGCTTATGAATGGAAAGAAGATGAAAAGGGAAAATTAATCTTTACGGAGTTAAAAGCTGAAAGTATTTCAGAAAACGTGTCTACAAAACCCGGCCAGGGTGGAATGGGTGGAAAGCCTGGAATAGGTGGTAAGGGTGGGGCTGGCGGTCAAGGTGGTTCAGGTGGGAATTATTTTTTTGGATCTGCGCATGGCGAAGACGAGGGTCCCAGTGGAAAAACCTCAACAGAAAAGGGCTCAGTTGGGAATAATGGACTTATTGGCCCAGAGGTTAGGCGTGAAGAAGTCTTAAAAATTTCTAATTTATTTGAGTCGGTACTAAATTCTTTCGAAGACAAAGAAAAAAGTGAAAAGAAATTTCGCTTAATGCATGCCACGGATAAATTTTTACAATCATTTAAAGACTGGGCAAATAACCGAAGCGATAATTCAGAATTAGATTTAGAGCTTAAGCAGCAAATTCTCGCTAAGAAGAATCAGCTTCAGGCAGAATCTTCTGCGATGGGATTAAATGACTTAAGCGCTTTGTTCTCAGAAATTAAAAATGAATCAACGAGCGATAGATTAAGTGAATCTGTGAAGAGCTTAGAGGCCTATTTAAATGAAAATTATAGGCCGTCGCTTGTGGATACAGTGAATTCTTTAAAAAAAATGACTTTGGAAATTACAAAAGTTAAAGATGCTCTAAAGGGTGATTCGAATGCCTTTTTAGATTCGGCCAGATTGTTTGGAAGTCCACTTTTTGAAAATTTAACTGATTTAGAAAAAGATCCTGAAACACTTTTACTCCCTCCTTCTCTAAAACGATTGAGTTCAACTTATTTGGGTTCCACTGGAGCGGTGAGTGTGGAACGTAAAAAAGATGCCCAAGATAAAATTCGAATTATAGAAAAGGTATTGCCATGAAAATTTTAAAGCACGGCTTTATAGTTTCGATGCTTAGCCTTTTAAGTTCGTTCTCCTATGCGGATTGGCGTGATGGAATGATTCGCGATCTTGAAGAAGATAATACAGAGTTGGGTCAGTTGTTGTTCCCTCTTATGAAGTCTGAGTATGAAAATACCATTGATCTCTATTTGATTCACAGAAGAGTCGATTTTTTGAATCTTTATAAATATGAAACAAAAATTTTAAGTGATTTAAAAAAAGAACACTTTGAAAATATTTCGCGCATGGATGATTTGCGTGAAAGTTTAAAATCAGAGGCTAAAAATGTAAATTTGAGTTTTGCAAATACTTTGGCCAATTTTGCTTTTTTAGTGAATGCAGAAAAGCAGATTCTTTCTAAAATTAACGAACATCTAACGAGAATCAGTTTCTTATTGCAATCTTGGAAAGATCAAACAAAGCCGGAAATTTTAACTCAGATAAAAAAAAATAGAGAACCCTTAGATTATTTCCCTCGTCCTTTTATTGCGCCTAATCGAGCTAGAAATGGGATCTATTTTAATTTGAGCTACACCTACACCCAGACCAATCCCAAGGATCCTCATCATGTGATGGGGAGTGGGGTGACAACCTCTAGCGAATACACCAATCTTTTTTCACAAGTTTTGCAAATGGTAGTGAATAATTTCTATTACCAAACGAATGGGGGAGATTCTAATTCTGAAGGTTATTCGGCAGTTATTGCTGCCCTTGTGACCACTTTAGTAACGGGTTATCAGCAAGAAGCTTTTGAAAAGAAACTTGAAGGGGCTCGAAAAGACATTGAAGAAACTTTTGATAATTCTAGAGAAGCCTTAGATAAAGTGGCACTTGAGCTTATAAAAAATAGAACTGAAGTGGCCCTTCAAGAAAAAACAGATTTTGATTTGCAATTTTACTTGTCCCAACTTCTGTCGAGTGCTCAAGAATTGAAACAACATACTGAATCATCTTTAGCTGAAGCCAAGAAGTTTTCTGAGAGAGAATTAACGATGCTTTATGAAGACTTGAAAAAACGTATCAATATTCCAACAGAAATTATTGTAAATAGGTATTTTGAAGCCCTTCATAAGACCCATAAAATTTTAGAAAAATATTATAAAGATTCTAGAGAGCTTAGTTTGAAGATGTCTCAATCTGAGAATTCTAAAGATGAAAGTCTTGATGCCATTTACGAAAAAACTTTGATGGCCGTTCGAGAAGATGCTCGAATTGTAGACACTTATTTAGATACGAGTTCCTATTCTAATGTTCAAGACAATCCCTTTTTAGATGAAACATTGAGCAAGTATCCAATTTCAAGTTGGACAGCATTTTTAAAGTCGCTTCAAGTGCAAATGCAAAAGAAACTTTTTGAAGGAGCACGCTGATGAAATTGCTCAAACTTTCAAAATTAATAATTCTCACTCATTGTCTTTGTTGGATGGCTTCCGCTGAAGAAGCAAAAGATGCTGTTAAAGAACCCGTTTTAGAGAAAATGAGCGATAAAGTGAAGGTTAAAACAAACAATGAATATCAAGTGGACCCCATTTCTCTTACAGGCAATGGGTGGATGTCTGTTGTAGGGAGTGGATATTTGATGGGGAAAAATATCCAACGAGATATTCCGCTCACAGAAAAGGAAATTAAGGAGCATCCTACTAATGATTTTAGAGGCAAAAGAGTTCCCTTTATTCTTCAAAAATCAAAAGACTCTGGACCCAATAGGCAGAAGTCTTTAAAAAATTTACGAATTCAATTGGATGAAAGTTTTTATTCTGGAGCCAATTCAGATCAGGCCACTAAAGTTGAATCTAAAGATGAAGCCTTAAAAAATGCTTTGAGTGATTTTGATTTTGATTTGTGTCTCAATAAAAGTGTTCCCATTATGAAGAAAATGCTTGTAGTTCAAGGCCAAGCTAATCGAAAAATTGAATATGAAAATCTTTTAGATAGATTGAGAAGGCAATCTAAGAAAATGGATATGCAAGAATCTGTAATTCCTTGTATTGCTCCATATGGTTTTGAATTGAGTTTGCTTCGACCCGAAGAGAGATTGCTTGTGTTGATGGCACTTCAAAAATCGAGTGCCTTTTTAAGGCCTATGATTTTAAAAAATATATTTCTTGCACTTGATCCCGAGTCTCCAGTGTCGGCCGATAAAGATTTCACTAAAAAGTTACTTCAATGGACTTTGTTGATGGCCTTGTCCAGCTCTGAAACAATTTCCCAATTCAGTTGGGAAGAGTGGATGACATTGGAGTTAAAATCAAATCCATTTTTAAAATACCCAGTCAAAGACAGAAAAAAAATCTTATCAGATTGGGATGCGTGGATTGTCATAAAATGGAAGCGTTCTTGATGAAGCCACTTCATAGGATTTTAATAATTTATTTAGGACTTCAGTGTCTCCTGCTCCCTGTTGATGTCCGGGGACAAAATTCTATACCTATGAATTCGACATCTTTGCCTCCTATTGCTGTGAATCCCTATGCTTTAGCTGTTATGGGATTGGCTAGTGTGGGTGCAGTTGTTTATGGAACTATGTCGCCATCTAATGCGGCTCAATGGGAAGATGGAGTCCAGGACATTGGTCTTTCGCGACGAGAAGCACCCTCAAATCCAGGCTCTTCTCAGGGAACACCCTCTCCATTGAGCAAACTAATATTGCCTCTGACAATGGTTGAAACTCTAATTCATGATTCTAACAATAATAAAGAAACTCCCTTGCCTAAATTTCTTGAAGATCTTGTTGGTACAAGCTCAACTAAGGCTGCTACAGGAGCTGTTGCTGTGCTCGAGTTAGGTAGTGTTTTTTTCGAATTAGCCAATACTATTAATAACACATTGGTGAGTCCTAAAATTGAAATCGGAGAACAAACTCAAGGCTCAAGCTCTACTAATCTAAAGCAGGAAGATCTTTTTCCAAAAATCAAAATTGGAGAAAGAGAAAAGCTTTGGGATTTGTGGCTTAGAGGAAATTATCAGAATTTAGATCCCCAACCTATTGTTAAAGAATATCCATCTACTTTTATGTACTCTGGTCCTAGTGCAGCTCAACTGACATATAATTATAATTCTCTTAAAAGATATGGAGATGCCAGTCGCTTTAATGGATTTGATCCGAGAGCTATACGGGATGCTTCTCTTAAAAAAAATATAGAATTGCGAAGAGAACAATTAAAGAAATTTACTTCTACTTTAAACATAGAGTTTAAAAATTCCTTATATTCAGATGCAGCCACTTTTAGTGAAATAATCGATCAAGATCTAAAAATTCATGCTGATGTTTATGGATCAGAGTGGGTGGAGAAAGCTAAGGGCTGGTTGCGTCCGACGCCTATTCCCCAAACTGTTGATGTTGAAACAGCTTTAAAAGTATTAGATCCATTGTGGACGGCTCGGGATAATAATCAAATACACATTGAAATTGAAGCCATTGCTGAGCTTTTGAAAAAAACTCAACGTTGGAAGCTCGACCCCGAAATGAAAGATTTAGGTCGTTACGTAGAGAAGGAAGTTAAAAGAGCCTTCATTGATCCTAAAGGTTGGCAGCAAAATCTTCCTCAATTCTCATGGCCAGCTCCAATTCTGGATTCCAAAGAATCAATGAATATAGATGCTTTTAGGGCTTTAAATCATATATTAACATTTAAAGTGACATACGAATTGAGCTTCTCTGCCTTCTTAAGCACGCAAGCTCTTAAACTCACTAAAAATGAAATTGAATATGCATTGATGTTGAAGCGAGCCATTCAAATTTTAAGTATGGATTGGATGAAGCGTTGGGACTCCTATCGAAATAACGAAAGAAGCCTGAATTTAGATCAAGAGGCGCAAAGGATTTCAGATCTCATCAATGCTGAGCAGAAAATTTTAACTCAACCTAAAGATTTTCTTAAAAATTCTGAAGAATTAGTGAGGGATCTAATAAAAAAGACAGAAGCTGATTTTTTAGTTTGGAAGCAGCTTAACGTCGAAAGTCTTCCAGCTGATGAGCCTCTTGTAGAAGATTTACCCGATCATATTATAGGAATTTCTGAAATTGCAATTATGGATTTTATTGCCTCTATGGGGCGAGGTCCAATGGATAATGATTTTTCATATGGAAATCAACCTAAAATCACTCCTCAGCTCGATCCAAAAAAAGATGAAGAAGAAAAGGAAAAAGAAAGCTTGGATTGTGATTCTGAATCCGCAAAACGATCTTTTGCCTTTTTTTTAAAACCCATTGTGCATAATTCTACTGGTGTTGTGAAAAAATATTTTCCTCATTTTCAATTTATAAAATTGTGGACTGCTAAAAGAGCCAATGCCCGTTACAGAGAAAAATTTGGCTATCATCATAATCCCGTTAAAAAATTTAGCTGTGCTACTGAAGTCGCAGTCATTCAATCTTTTCGATTTGGAATTTTTGAAAGGTTGAGTTCTTCTTTAAATCGTGTGGGAGCTTGGTTTTACGATAAAAGGGATTTTAGCGGCTATTCATTGGCTCAAATTGAAAAGAAGTTAAGTTTATTTGAAAGACCTGAGTTGCTAAGTTCTGTGGCTCCAAGTGCGGGGGCTGATTTATTGTATAGTACGGCCGAAGCTTTTAAGGGACCTGGAAGTGGTGGTGGCAGACAGTTTTCCTATTGGATGACTAGGCCGAATGCTTCTGATTTTAGAGAAGCTCGGACTTTGAAGCCTTAACTATAGGGAAAATCGTCAAAAAAGCTTCATCAATTCTTAATCAAAACTTCATTAAAAATTAATATGAATAAGGTTAGAATAAGTCTATGGGGATTTTGGGGCGGGGTTTTGTATTTTTCATCATTGGATTACAAGGCATTAATTCTTATGCCGGACCAAATGATTTTTTAAAGCAATTGTCAGGTGATTTGCGATACTGTGGACAGCAATTCGTTAGAGTTTTTCAAGCAACAAAATCCCCAGAGCAGCAAAGATTTATGCAATTACAAAATGAAGTTGTAGCTTTGGGCGGTGATTGGAGCGTTAATCCCAATAGAAAAGAATATCCTCAGGTGTTATTAACTTCAGCTATTCATAAAGTTTTTAGAGGTGCTGATTTTCAAGATCCGAAATCAAAACAAGCTCAAGCTCTTGTAGCTCGTGCAATGCAGGCCATGAAAGGTGATCCTAAAAACGAGTTCATTTTTAAGAGTTTTTTACGTGATGCTGCCTATTCAACTGATGCTTTTCAAACACCAAGGATTGTTCAAAGTATATTTAGTGTAGAATCTAGAGGGATCGATTCAAGTTTAAAGTTATTAGATTTTTGGGGACGCTCCAACGATCCTAGTCTTTTAGATAATAAAACTTTGGTATCTCAAATTAAAAACTGGTGGAAAAAGAAATTGGCTAATGGGAAAACTCCACACGAACAAAAATTGGCCGAGAATTTATTAATGACTTCTCATGATGCGGGTTTAGAGATGCATTTGGTTAATCCAAGTAGCCGATTGAGTTTGATAATCACAAATTTTGTAACTCAGTCAAAAAGAGCAGATATTAGTAGTGTTCCTCAGAGGTTTAATGTGTCTAATGTTAATCGCGCTACTGAATTTGTAGGAGTTCATCTTAAAGCTGGAGGAGATTCTTCTAAAGCGGTGCTTGATCAAGTTATTGCAAAATCTCTTGAAATAGCACCACCTGGCGCACCGTTGAGTTATGTTCCCGATACAATAAGATCTCAGGCTCAGCAGCAAATGCTTAACCGTTTAAGTGGTGGAGGCGTGGCTCAATATAATTTGAGAAACCCTGCTTCACCTTTAAAGCCAGCTAATATTGATCCCGAGAAGGGAGTGATGTCGATGATTGTTGATAAGGCAATTTCTGATCCTTCATTTACAATTGAAAATGGCGTTCCATTCTTAAAGGCTGCAGATGCAAGTGTTTCTACAAGATTAATTCAAAATGTTTTGCGTCCTTTAAAATCTGTTAATGGCGAGGGTTTTTGGGTGATGAAACCAAGAGATGGATTTCCTAATCAAACTGAGTTTAGGTTTTTTGATAACGAGGATGCTGCAAGGAAGTTTTGTGTAGTAGCTAGAAATAAACCTTCGGGAAATGTCATACCAATTAATGGTCAATATTGGTCTCTTCTCCCCTTGAAATAATTCTTATATAATTATCTATGACAATCTTGTGGAGTCTAGACTTTGAAGTCTATACTCAGCTCCATGAATAAGCTTCTAAGAATTATATTTCTAAGTTCTTTCGTATTTATAATTCCAACATGGGCTCTGTCATCCTATGAGAAACAATGTGTAGCTAAAATAAAAACTCAAGCTCAGCAGTCGGAGTCACAGCGCTTTGCTGAATTTCTAAAATTTAATTGGAAATATCAGATGGAAGACAGTCCTGAGTGGGCTACTTGGGTGGGTTATCCAGGCCAAAATGATAGATGGACAGATGTGTCCCTATCTTCAATTGAAAGACGTAAAAAGGATCGACTCTGCTCACAGAAGTGGTTGAAGAGCATCGATTCTAAAAAACTCAATGCCAATGATCAATTGAGTTATGCCATTTATGCCTATGATCTTGAAATGGGAATCAAGGGCGATGCCTTTCCATCGGAATTTCTGCCTATTAATCAGTTGGGTGGAGTGCAGAGTTCTGTGGCTCAAACACTAGATATTGCTCCTACCTTAAATCTAAAAGATTTTAATGATCTTCTAAAACGCTTAGAAGCCGTTCCAGAATTAGTGGATCAAAATATTGAACTCATGAAGGAGGGTTTAAAGCGAAAGTTAACGCCTCCTAAAATCACAATGACAGAAGTACCTGCTCAAGTCTTGGCTCAAATTGTAGAAGACCCCTTAAAGAGCCCCATACTTCTTCCTCTCACGCGATTTCCTCAGAGTGTTTCAGCGGCTGAACAAGAAAAAATTAAAAGTGAAGCTTCAAAAATATATCTTGAAAAAGTTGTCCCAGCCTATAAAAAATTACATGAGTATTTAGTAAAAATTTATATACCGGCATGTAGGGAAACTTTGGCGCTCTCTGAGCTTCCCAATGGCGTGGCTTGGTACAACTATAATGCTTCTCGAGAGACCACCACAAATTTAAGTGCCGATGAAATTCATAAATTGGGTTTGTCTGAAGTGGCTCGCATTAAAGAGCAAATGGAAAAGCTGATTCGATCGACTGGGTTTAGAGGAAGTTTTAAGGACTTTAGTTACTTTTTGAGAACAGATTCACGTTTTTATTTTTCTAAAAAAGAAGATCTTCTCAAGGAATATCGAGACATCGCCAAAAGAATTGATCCCGAACTGGTTAAGCTTTTTGGTGTCTTGCCTAGACTTCCATACGGTGTGAAGCCTGTGCCAGACTATGATGAAAAATCTCAAACGACGGCTTATTATAATGGCGGTTCGCTAGAGTCTGGACGCGCTGGTTATTTCTTTGCCAACACCTACAATTTAAAAACACGTCCTAAGTGGGAAATGGAGGCTTTAACGGCACATGAAGCTATGCCTGGGCATCATTTGCAAATTTCACTGGCTCAAGAAAAGGCTGATTTACCAGAGTTTAGAAAAAACGGTGGTTATACAGCTTATGTTGAGGGTTGGGGTTTGTATTCTGAAAGTTTAGGTGAGGAATTGGGACTGTATAAGGATACCTATTCAAAATTTGGGCAACTCACCTATGAAATTTGGCGCGCAATAAGGTTGGTTGTTGATACTGGAATTCATTCTAAGGCTTGGACTCGCGAGCAGGCTATTAAATATTTTATGGAGAACTCCAGTAAGTCCGAGCATGACGTCACGGTTGAGGTGGATCGCTATATTGTCTGGCCTGGGCAGGCCTTAGCTTATAAAATTGGGGAGCTAAAAATAAAAGAATTGCGCAAAATGGCACAAGAGCAATTGGGCGATAAATTTGATATTCGAGCCTTTCATGACGAGCTCTTAGCTGGGGGCTCGTTGCCTCTAAATGTTTTGGAGCAAAACATGAAAAAGTGGATAGTCCGCGTAAAAAAACAATCCAAAAGAAGCTAGCACTTTGAGGCTTATTGCAGAATCTTCTAAGCGGTTCTAGCATAGCCTTATGAGAAAACTCCTACTTTGCGTGAGCTCTTTGATTCTTGGGTTGAATCTGCATGCCGATCCTCAATCGACCTCTAAGAATTTTTTAGACACTTTAATTCTCTTTGCTGAAAAGCAGGAAAAAGAGAATCTTAATGACACTGCCTTAATGGAGAAACTAAAATCTACTATTGATTGGACGGCCTTTGTGAATCGTTCTTTAGGTAAAAATAAATCTAAAGTGAAGGCCGCAGATAAAAAATCATTTGAAAAGTTGTTGATTGAATTGGTGGAATTAAGTGCGTTTCCTAAAGCCAAACAACTTTTACCTTTTAAAAATGAAGTTAAATTGGCGCCTAAAGGTAAAAACGTTTTAGTCTCTGGGCGATGGTTTAAAGAGAAAGATGGCGATCGAGTCATACGTGAGTTCCAGATGGATTTGTTTTTTGGACCCAACAACAAGATCGTAGATGCCACATTTGAAACTCATTCTTTGAGTCAAAATATTGCTAAACAAATTAATCAACATTTAGAAAAAAAACCTTTCTCAGATTTATTAGAGCAAATGCAAAAACGGGTGAGCACTTTGAAGGAAAAGGACTCTGCTAAAAAATGATGAAAATTTATTTGAGTTTGTGCTTCGTAAGTTTAAGTGTATTTGCTGATCGCTTGAGTCTATCTCAAATGATTTCAGAAGCTCTCGAGAAAAGCCCTCAATTAGGTGAGCAGCAAGCTCAATTAGAGGTGGCCAAGGCTCAGGAATCTTTGGCTCGAGCTAAGGGACTTATGGGAGCTAAACTAGAAACTTTAGTGGGCCCAATTCCAGGCGCCGAGGGCGCGGCTGCTAACAGTAGAACAAAATGGGATGACTGGGGCCCCTTTGTTTCAAACACTTTAGATATTTGGCAACCAATTTATGCTTTTGGAAGTCTTTCTTCGGCCCGAGAAGCGGGTAAGGCAGGAGTGAATGCCGAAACAAAACTTTTAGAGAGGGATCGATGGAAGTTGCGTTATGAAATTGCAGAACTTTATTATGGCTATCAGCTCGCTTATGAATTGGCTGAAATGGGTCAGGATTTTGTGAGTAAATTGGAAATAGCTTACAAAAAAATAGGAACTAAAAATTCTAAGTCTCGACAAGTTCTCTACAATCTTACTGAACTAAAAACTCAAGTGGCTGAAGCCCTTAAATCGAAGCAACAAGCTAAAATGGCTATGGGATGGAAAGTGGGTCGTCAGAGTGATGACAATATTCAATGGGACCAATCTAATCTAGTGAAGCGACAAGTTTCTGAATCTAAAATTCAGGATTGGAAAAAGAATTTCACTCAAAGTCGCCCTGAGTGGCAGGCTCTTGAAAATGAAGTTATAGCTAAAAAAGCTTTGGCTGAAGTGGATGAAGGATTGGCTTGGCCTCAATTGTTTTTATTCGGGCGAGCACAATACAATGATGCCTCTAATCGAGTGAACTCTAGCAAGGGACCCTTTTCGTTTGATTCAACAAACACCAAATATGCCGCTGCGGGATTGGGCCTACGATGGAATTTAGCTCTTTTTGAAAATTCAGCTCAGAGATCTAAAACACGAGCAGAGGCAAAAAAAGCAGAAGCTAAGAAATCATATCTTCAAGCGGGACTTTTATTAGAAGCCGAAAAAACTATTGGTGATTTTAAGCAACGACAAGAAGCTCTTGAGTTGCGCGAAAAGGCCGATCAAGAAGCTCGAGAGTCTTGGAAGGAATCGATGATTTCTTTTGGTTTAAAAAATCTTGCACCCGAAAAGCTTTTTCAGGCTATGGCTGATTATGGCATACAACATAAGAAATATTTGGAAGCTATTTATCAATATAATTTGATGAGCTACAAGCTTGAGCAAAACCTCGGCCAAGAAATTGAATAGGATTTTGTAATTTAAATTATTGTTTTGGAATTTTTTTTAAAAGCTCTTTAAGTAAATAGTCGTCTTCTCCGCTTTGGGCTAAAATAGACTCTATTATTTTTCTATCCTCTTGTTCGAGACCCATTTTTTCAAGAGCATTAGCGGCTCTATATCTAAACTCTTTCCGAGCTAGAAATGGAATAATGTCTGACTTAAGACTTTTAGCTTTGGGGCCTAATGTCGCCATTGTTTCGAATAAATAATAACTTCGGGTGTCGCTAAATGTTTTTTCTTCTTTAATAATGTCTAATTGTTTCTTTAAAATTTGAAGATCGCTTTCTCGAAATTTTAAACTTTTATAGATTTGATGAGAATAAAAAGCGGCCTTTTCGTTTATTAAATTGTAAAGTAAATCATTTCTGATTGATGTATCAGGGGGATTAATTAAGTTAAAGCTCTTTTCTACGTAATAAAGTTGATCGAAATTTTTTGATACGATTAAACTTTTATAGGCATTTTCTATTTGAGCTAAATCATTTTCATTAAGACCAATTTTCTCAAGTGCTTCAAATGCGGTGAACGCTATATCAAATTTTTGAATTTCACTTTTTCCCATAGCTTCAATGATCTTGGATTTTGCAAAGGCCGCATCGGGACCCATTTTCTTAAAGAGGTTAATCATTAAACTCACAGTGTTGTAGTTTTTGTTTTGGATTCCCTCACTAAGTTCTTCTAAATATCTTGCCTTGAATTTTTCGTTAAACGCTTTCATTTTTGAGAGAGCTTCAAGAGAATGACCAAAATCAGGTATTTTTTGGTTTTTGTGAAGATTCCATAGAGTTTCGGCAATGTCTGGGTCAAATTCTTTTGTGTTTCCAAGTGCATAAATAGCACTGAAAAATGGAGGCTCTTGGCTTTCTTTTTTGATTTGTTCTTTTAAAGTTTTATAGATTCTTTCTTTGGACTTATTGATAGCATCTTTAGGACCAATATATTTTCCTTCTCCGTATTCCGTTAATAGTTTTACATCATCTTCAAAGGTTTTATCTCGTGCTTTTTGAAGGGCCTCAGCTTTAGCTCTTTCGATAACACTTAAGGCTCGTTGAGAGTATTCGTTTTTAGAGGGTTTGGGTATGAAGACTTCGAGTAATACTTTATTAGGATGAGCTTCGCTTTTGGCAATGGCTTGATTCCATCTCATTTCAGCAACAGCTTTAGATTTTAAATCAGGATCGTAGATATTTTTGAGGGCATTATGCATAGCTTTAACTCCCATGCCCCATCCCCCCCGTTCATAGTCTCTTTGCGAGTTAGGGACTTCTTGCAATCTTTGATGATTGGTAAAAGTCTTATTTTTAATTTTTTTAGGAAGTACTCTATGAGAATCATTCATTATGAAAATTCGAATGCCAATGTCGCTGACTTCTGATTTTGACCAAACAGTGGAATTCGATTTAGCGGCTCCATGCCCCGCTGCGTTTTCAAAGGCATATTCAAGCAAAACTCTTAAAGCGTTAGGATGCAAATAGTCTGTTTGCTTTTGAATAGACTCAGCTAGATTTCGTGCGTCTCTGTAATCATCCCGATCCCATTCTCCATGCACTGGTCTCTCAAGATCGTAACGAGATCGCGAATCAAATTCGATGTTCTTAGTTTTTTTCTTCCAAAATCCTTCTAGTTCTAATTTACAATTAAAGACTATCTTTTCCTTGGCCCAAAGGCTTTGCAAAATTGCAAAATGACCAATTAGAAATGAAAAAAACAGAATAAATCTCACGCCTTTATATCGGAATTTTTTAATCGAAATTAGAGTTTAAACTTATAAAGTTTAAAACTTTTTAGAGACATCAAAAATTTGGCAGCTATGAAGTTATTAACTTTTCTTCTGCTTGCGGCGCCAGATAATGTAGCCCGCGACTCCTGCTATCACCAAGACAGCCAGTAAGCCTTGGGCCAAAGAACCATCACCCTTTTTGTTTTGGTCTTCGACTTCTTCAAGTGTTGGAGCAAAGCGTTTAGCTCGTGCACCTCTAGAACCGAGTAGAGAACCCGAACCTGAGCTCATAGCTTCTGCAAAAGCTTTAGGATCGAAAGTCAGCTCAGCGCTGTTGATAAGTTTATCCATAATTTCAGCCCATTTTGCGTATACAGATTCAGCAATGGAATAAGTTATTAAGCCTGCGATTTTTTCTTTAGTTGAGGCTACATAACGAGTGAAGAAGCCGGGTATTTCTGAACCATAATGAAGACTGTCGACCCATTGGTGCTCTTTGATCATTTTACGAGTAGTGTATTTGACTTGGCTAGTATAGGCCGTTCCAAGAAGGTCGCGCATTTTTTTGGTGCTCTTTAAAATGCCATCATACTTTTCTAAAGTGTCATCCACTTTATCGACGGGTTTAACAACGACAATTAAAATAACTTCACTTCGTTCAGCTACGTTTTCAGGTTGGCAAACCCAATCAAGTTCTTCTTGTTTGCAGTCCCAGTTGGGAGGAAGCTCAAAACGAATGAATTGGCTTTTGAAAGTTTTAGCCCAGAGGCCGCTAGTGACTAATAATAGTCCAACAAGAAGAATGCGCTTCATATCTTATATTCTAAAGCTCTATGCAGCATTTGGTAGGCCTTGATTGCTTTGCCGACTCAACGCGCAAGGTGTAGAATCCTCTTCTATGAAAAACTTTGTCTCTACATTTTTTTTGCTGTCCCAATTAATAAGTGCCGCTCCCATAACAAAAAAGGAGCCCTCTTGCCCTCCTTTGCTTAATCAAACTGTTCGTACCATTGATGGTCAGATGACAAATTTATGTGGCTTTGCAGGTAAAACGATTTTGGTTGTGAATGTGGCCAGTGAATGCGGTTTTACTCCTCAATACAAAGACCTTGAGGCTCTTTATAAAAAATATCAGACGCAGAATTTTGTGGTTTTGGGATTTCCATCCAACGATTTTATGGGCCAAGAACCTGGCTCTTCGGCCGAGATTAAAGCTTTTGCACAAAAGAATTTTCAAATTAGTTTTCCCCTATTTGAAAAAGGAGCTGTGACCGGCAACAACACTCAAGCTTTTTATCGTGCCCTAAAAAACGCCGATAAAAAGAAACGTGAACCTTCTTGGAATTTCAGCAAATATTTAATTTCAAAAGATGCTCAACGCGTTGAGTACTTTTCATCGCGGACACTACCCATGGATAAAGAAATAACAAGTTTCATTGAATCTGATAAAAATTAGACGTTTTTATTTTTGTTCGACTTGTTTTTCCCACATTTGAAAGTATTCACCCTTTAGAGAAAGTAAATCTTGATGGGTTCCTCGCTCTACGATCAATCCTTCTTTGAGCACCAAAATTTCATCAGCGTCGACGACTGTCGAGAGCCTATGGGCAATCACAATCGTGCTTCGATCTTTTGAAAGTAATTTGAGCGATTCTTGAATTGAGCGCTCCGTGTGAGAGTCGAGTGCTGAGGTGGCTTCATCAAAAACCATAATAGCGGGGTTTTTAAGAATGCTTCTCGCAATGGCAACTCTTTGTTTTTCTCCGCCTGATAGCTTTAAACCACGTTCACCCACTTGAGTTTTATAGCCCTCTGTTAAGGAGGCCACAAAGCTATGAATTTTGGCGAGCTCAGCGGCCTTTTCAATTTCATTTTGAGTCGAGCCAGGTTTTCCGTATTCAATGTTGTAAGCAATTGAGTCGTTAAATAATACGGTGTCTTGGGGAACGACTCCGATATGACCTCGTAAAGACTTTTGAGTGACTTTTCGAATGTCTTGATGGTCGATGGATATGCTTCCCGAATTCACATCGTAAAAACGAAATAAAAGTCGCGCAATAGTAGATTTTCCAGAGCCGCTGGGTCCTACAATGGCTGTAGTTTTACCAGCAGGAACTTTAAAGCTAATTCCTTTAATAATTTTTCTATCGGGAGAATAAGAAAACTCAACATTGTTGAATTCGATTTCGGCTTGATTAAGTTTAATGTATTGAGCGTCTGGAGTGTCTTTGATGTCGGAATCAATTTCAAGAAGTTCAAACATTTTATCCATGTCGATTAAACTTTGTTTAATTTCTCGATATACAAAACCTAAAAAATTAAGAGGCAAATATAGCTGTATCAAAAAGGTGTTGACCAATACGTAATCGCCCATGGTCATGCTGCCTTTAACCACTCCATTGGCAGCCATATACATAAGCAAGAAAAGTCCAATACCAATGATTGTTCCCTGAGAGACGTTGAGAAGCGATAAGCTTCCCTGGCTTTGAAGGGCAGCGGCTTCATAACGAGCTAAAGATTTGTCGTAGCGATTAAATTCATGTTCTTCGTTGGTGAAATACTTGACCGTTTCAAAATTCAGTAAGCTGTCTATAGCATTGGTGTTGGCCCGAGTTTCTTCGCTATTCATTTTTTTGCGAAACTGAAGACGCCATTCGGTGATCGATAAAGTGAGTATAACGTAACTAAGAATGGTTCCAAGAACAACGAGGGCAAAATAAATGTCGAATTTAATGATGAGTATGCCGCAAACAAAGCATAGTTCAAAAATTGTGGGCACAACGTTAAAGCTCATGAAATTCAAAACAAATTGAATGCCGCGAGTGCCTCGTTCAATAACTCGAGAGAGTCCTCCTGTTTTACGTGAGAGGTGAAATTGGAGGGAGAGTTGATGAAGATGCTTGAAAGTTTCAAGAGCAATGCTTCTTTGGGCAAATTGTGAAACTTTGGCAAAAAGAAAATCACGGAGCTCACCAAAAAGTTGTGCACCTACGCGAGCTAGTGCATATCCGGCAATAAGAGCCACGGGGACTACTAAAAGGGCTTTATCTTTAGAAAGAGAATCTACAGAGTCTTTGAGTAAAAAGGGAACCCAAACGTTTATGAGTTTAGCGGCTATTAAAAATAGAAATGCCGAGCTCACTCTAATTTTTAGATCGGGCCTACCCTTAGGCCAAAGGTATCTTGAAAGTCGCAGAAGTGTTTCTTTTTGACTTCTGCTGCTCGTTTCTAAGTTAGGGTCAAAGTTTTTAATACTATTTCAATCTTATATCTTCAAAGCGATAATCGTTCATCGCATTTGGAGTGAATCCTTGGACTCTTTTAGCAACTAAATATAAATTGTGTTCTCTAAAAATAGGCACAATGGCAATTTTGTCTTCAAGCAAAATCGTTTGTGCTTCATCATAGAGAGCTTGGCGTTTGCTGTCGTCAAGAAGTCGAGTAGCGCTTGTAACATTGGAGTCGTATTTTGCTTCACAAAGACTTGTGAAGTTGTTTCCTGAGCTGCACGTGAAGAGATCCATAAAGGTGTCGGGATCGGGATAATCAGCACCCCAACCTAAACGGAAAATGGGAAGTTTTTGAACTTTGGCAGTTTTTAAAAAAACTTTCCATTCTTGTGGAATAAGGTTCACAGTAAGACCAAGATTCTTTTTCCACTGACCTTGTAAAAATTCAGCAACAGCTTTGTTGTATTCTTTTTGGTCGAACCAGTAATCTAGACTCTCAGGCTTGTTGGGTATGCTATCCCAAAGCGCCTTGGCTTTAGTGGCGTCGAAGTCGATACCTTTGCTGGCATTGTAACCCACCATTCCTTCAGGGATCCAGCCTTTCATGGGTTGAATCATTCCAGGAAGGACTTTGTTGAGTTCTTCTCGATCAATCGACATGGCCAAGGCTTGGCGTACACGTTTGTCGGCCACTTGTGGATTTTTGATGTTAAATCCAAAGTAATATCCACGGAAATAGCTGGCTTTTAGAAGTTCTGGGCGTTTGGAGAGAACTGACATTTGAATTGGAGGAAGATCTCTAACAATGTCGATTGCTCCTTGGTCAAAGAGAGTGACGGCGACAGCGTTTTCTTTAATTACCCTAAACTCAATTTTTTCAGGCATTTTTTCGAGGTTTTCTTTGTTGTGATAGTAAGGGTTTTTTTCCATCACGAGTTTAGAATCGTGTTCCCAAACAGTGAGTTTGTAGGGACCACAGCTAACTATATTGGCGGCTTCAGTCCATTTATCTCCAAATTTTTCGACGATGTCTTTTCGGATTGGGAAAGTGGTCCAGAAACTGGTTAAGAAAATAAAATGTGCCACAGGGCCGGTGAGTTTCACTTCAAAAGTTAAATCATCAAGAGCTTTGATTCCCACTTTTGAAAAGTCTTTTAGTTTTCCGCTTTGAAAATCTTCAGCGTTTACAATTTTGAAAAGAAAGTAAGCGTATTCACTGGCAGTGCTGGGGCGAAGTAAGCGCTCCCAAGCATCTACAAAGTGTTGAGCCGTAAGAGGCTGACCATCGCTCCATTTAAGACCTTGGCGAAGTTTGAAAGTGTAAAGAGTGCCGTCTTTGCTGATAGTCCAAGATTCGGCCAGTGCGGGTTGAGCTTTGTGAGCGGTGTCGGTGTAAGTGAGTCCAATTTGGATGGGGGCAATCACATCTTTAGAAACGTTGTCGGTGGCTAAATGCCAGTCGAGAGCGGGGGGTTCGCTAGGAAGACGCATGCGGAGTGTAGTGCCACCCGTGTTTTTCTTTGTGCATCCAAGAATAATGAGAGTTGATAATAGGATTAATCCAAGGCTTCTTTTCATAGCTGTTCATACTAGGATTAACTTTGATTAACGTCTAGATGAGACTCTGCAATTAGCTTGGGCTTTCAAGCACTTGTGGAGAATCCTCTCGCAGGGATATTTTTATACATTAAGACCGGGTGCGTTATGATGCACAGGCAAGACTAATACAAGCCTGGTTTTGTGAGTTTGCTAGGTTCAATAATCACTTTCTTAATAATACCTCGTTCCGAGGCTTGAATTCGAAGATGCTTAAAATCGCTGCTAAAAGGAGTTTTGGCTTTGAAATGTTGATCTTGATTGGGGTCTTCACTAATCCAGATTCCTTTAAGAATATATTCGCCGCTTTCGTGGTTTGGTAGGAGTTGTAATTTTGATTGCAAGATTTTTTTTCCATCTTTCGTTATAATTTTTGATTCTGTATAAGCGGAGAAAAAATCTATATCTTTTCCGCTGGGTGCTTGCATGAAAAATGAAGCTTCTGGTTTAGATGTAATAAGTCCATCGATTGGGACTTCAACAATAATACTGCTTGTCCCTCCATGACGATTAACTTTTTGGACTTCCATCAACTTCATAGAATTCAAATCAATGTTTAATTTGCCATCGGATAGACTTCCTTTTTCGTGGGGAAGGCTAAGTTTGCGTGTTTGATCTTCAGATTCAAAGCTAAAAGATGAATGTTTTTTATCTTTAGTTTCATTAAAGCCGATCCAAATTCGCGAAAGTTCAAAATCATCTTTAGGGATATAGTTTGGAAAAATGAGCCGGAAATTCATTTTACCATCTTTTTTCGAGAAAAATTCCGAATTCATGGGTCCACTAAATAAGTGAGTAAATGTGTAACCCGTTTTTTTGCCTTTCCAGTAGAATTGTAAGTCAAATGGGCTATTAGATTCTAGTGCGGGAATCGATAACTCATAGGCACTTCCTTCATTTAAATTTAATTTCTTGATTTCAATGTCCCCAAAATTTAGATTTGGATTGCTAAATTTGCCTTTATTGATTTCTTTTGTTCCGGGAATTTCAATTTTTATTCCTAAATCTTTAGCGTTATAGTTTTGAGAATTACCCGCACGATCTTCAAATGTCATATAGTCTAAATGATAGGGTCCAGGAGAATATTCTGATAGTTCAATGACCTTTGAAGTTTCATAAATGCCATTTTTACTGTCTACGCATTTATTACTATCCAAAAATACCCCGCAAGTTTCATAACTATTAGAAGAGCGTAGAATAATGTAGAGTTCGTTAACACCAGAAACATTGTCTTGTACTCCACTAATTTTTACGTTGATCACGGCTTTTTCAGGTTTTCCAAGTATAGTTTTTTCTTCTTCACAAGATATACTCAAGTTAGCGGGTACGGTTTCGTTTATTAATCCAAACGACCACCACTTAGTTTTATTGTAAGACGGAACCCATTTCCAAGTGGGAGGAGTTGAATCCGGCTTTTCTGATTCTAAGTGGATCTTAGCTTTTTCGTGAGCTACTGTTTGATATTCGGTATCAATAAAAAGTTCATGAAAAAAGCGAAATTTTTCTGAGTTTATTTTTTTTAGTTTCTCCGGAGCATCTACATATCCAGAGAAATGTTCTGCAAAGTCCTCCTCGGGAGATTTTGTGGAGTAATCTGAAATCATCTGAATATTTCCGTCATTTAATTGATACTGATTTGAAGAATCTTTTTTCCATGAAATTTTTATAAACTCATTTTTATTGGCCTCATCCATAGTGGCCCAATAAGCGTGTCCTAATTCGTGAATTAAAGTTCCCTCACCTAAAAGAGATCGTATATTAGTAAAAGCCCTATCTGTAAGAGAAATTTCTTGAGTTTCTTTGTTATAAATGGCAATGGCTTTAGGTTCTTCAGGAAATTCAAACCCATCTTTCATCCGAACGATAGATTTAAGAGCCATTTTTTTTCGTAAATGTGAGGGAATGTCGTTGAAAACTTTTAGAAGAGCAATGAGTTCTACTTGTTTGAGATCGATAGCGTATTTAGCCCATTTTGAACTAGGGTTGGGTATGAGAGAAATTCTTGCACCTTCAGAAATTATTTTTTTGAGTTCCTCTTTTGATAAAAGAATTTCACTCAATTGTTTGAATAAAGTGTTATTAAATTTTAGTTCTCCAACTATGGCTTGTCCTAGTTTATTGGCTACAGCTTCCTGCTCGCTAAAGGATTTAAGTTCTAAGTTTTCAGCGGCATTTTTTGAAAAACTGATTTGGTGGGCACCCTCAATTGCAACGTTTTCTATTTTTTTAACTAATGTTGGCCCTGATTCTGTAGAGGCGTAAAGGAAAACAGGCATTAGCGGTTTTGCCAGTGAAAAAAATGAAATCAGATGCACTAACATTTCGTTAGTGAATATTTGTGGATCATCCTTTTTTATAAAGACACCAAGTTGAGAGAGTGTTGTTAAGAGGTCGCATCGAGGCAGACCGAGTAAATAAGGTCGAGAATAGCTTTCTAAGTCTTTAATGTTTTGATGCGAAGGGTGTGAGTTCAATGGACGATTATTGGAGTTTGCTTCTTCCACAGCATGAGAAACTGTGGGTGATAAAGTTGATATTAAAAGACCGTAAATCAAAGACTTTAGCATTCAATTTTTATCGACAATTGTGCTTAAGATCTTAAATTTCATAAGATTTTAAACTTATAGAAGCTTTTAATTTTTAATTGTGCGCTAAGAAACTGGCCTGGCGTATTACAGCCAAAATTTATTAATAGCTTAAAAATCAACAACTAGAGCATCTTGGGGTGAGCGATGGGGTATAGCCCCAAGCTTCAGGGGTCGCCCAAGCCGCTCTAGTTGTTGAATTTTAAGCTATGTATAGATTTCCAGGCCCGTTTCTTAG